>JAPPMC010000161.1 GCA_028819235.1 Bryobacterales bacterium | reverse complement strand
CAGTGGGCCGCCGGGCCCGTCGTGGCAGGGGTTTTGGCGCGAGCACTAGCTGGCATTGGCGATGTTGCGGATGACCTGGTCAGCGGTGTCGGCGTTGTTCCGCAACAGGGCTCCCTGAAACTTCGTCGGCAGAAAGGACGACGACCAGTTCCGCGCCGCCCCCACCGGTGTGCCCGGGCAGAGGACCACAAAGCCGGGCAGATTGCGGTTCTCCGATCCAAGGCCGTAGACGACCCAAGAACCGAACGATGGCCTAGAGCCCCCGCGCAGGGCGTGGCCCGTGTTCATCATCAGCATCGAGGGCAGGTGGTTGACGCTCTCGGACCACATCGAGCGCACTACCAGGATGTCGTCGATCCGCGAGGCCACACGCGGGAAGATTTCGCTGACCTCGATGCCGCTCTCCCCGTGGGGACGAAACTCGAATGGCGACTTCATCAGCCCGCCGGAGGCACGGTCCGTCTTTACCTTCGGGCCAGGCATTGGCTGGCCGTCGTACTTTGACAGCGCCGGTTTGTGGTCGAAGGTGTCCACGTGGGACAGGCCGCCGTTGAGGTATAGGAATATGACGCGCTTTGCCTTTGCCGGGAAGTGGGCCCTTGCTCCGGCCGCGGCCCACAGACCTTCTGCCAGGCCGACTGTGCCGAATCCGGCGCCCAGCATCTTGAGGGTCTCTCTGCGAGAAAGTGGCATGGGCGTTACCTCACAGTCAGGAATTCGCTGGATGCCAGTAGCACCTGGCAGTAGCGCTCCCAAGTCTCATTCGCTAGATAGGCGAGCGCAGCCGCCAGCTCGGCGGGCTCGGGCGGTCGACTGAACAGCAACTCGTAGGCCCGCCGAACGCGCCCGTCGACGCCTGACCCGGCATCGTCTGCGAGCCGTGCCGCCAGCGATGCCGAGCGCTCGATGAAGAAGGGATTGTTCAGGTAGTAGAGGCGCTGCAGGGGGCCCACCGTCGAGTCGCGCTGAGGAGAGTGGGTCTTCGAGTCCGGGAAGTCAAACAGAGCCAGCCCGGGGTCGGGATTGGTGCGGTCCACTGTTGCGTAGAGCGTCCTACGCGCGTGTCCCCCACCAATGTCCTCCGGCGGCCCCCCAAGCGCCAAGTCCAGCCCGTCGGACACGGCCAGAAGGGAGTCGCGAAGCGTCTCGGCGTCCAGCCTCTCGACTGGACTGAAGCGCCAGAACAGCCTGTTTCCGGGATCCGCCTCGTAGTTCTTCGCGATCAGCGATGAACTGCGCCGATAGGCCTCCGACAAGAGAACCGCCCTATCAAGGGCCTTGACCGACCAACCACCGTCCACGAACTCGGCCGCCAGCCAGTCCAGCAGCCCCGGATGGCTGGGTCGCTCTCCGAGCTGGCCGAAGTTGCTCGGCGTGGCCACAATGCCACGGCCGAAGCGCCACTGCCACAGGCGATTGGCGAACACCCGCGCGGTCAGTGGGTTCTGCGGAGAAGCGATAGCGCGGGCCAATTCCATCCGCCCGCTGCCTTGTTCGAACCTCGCGGGCTCGTCGGGGCTCAAAACGGCGAGGAAGCGCCGGGGCACGGTGGCGCCAAGATTCTTGCGGTCACCGCGGATGGCGATCCGGGCGTCTTTCGGAGTGTCGCTGTCCCGGTATGCGTGCAGGAACGGATACAGGGCCGGGACTTGCGCCTGCCGCCACTTAAGGTCCGCCTTCTGCGAACGGAGGTAGTGGCTCCACACGCCGGAGAGGAACCTCTCGATGCCGTCCGGCCCGTAATAGTACACGCCGCCCACGAATGGCAGGCCACGCTTTCTCGCAGGCGGAGCCGCCATGTCCCGCCAGAGGTAGTAGCGTTCCGGCTCCAAGAACTCTAGGTTGGTGTTGAGCAGCGTGCGTTGCGTCCGAGCCCCCTCGGCGCCACCGAGCTTGACGTAGTTCCGGTCATCGACAGCCCGCTTCTCGGCATGGATCGAGAGCAGGACAGCCTCGAAATCGGCCGCCGCCCTCCGCATCTCACTCTCTGAACCACCGGCGTCTGCCACGGCATGCCAGTCATCAAGGAAGTGATGCTGGTGCGGACGGCTTTCGAGGTAAGCCGTCCAACGGTCCAATGTCTGTCGGTCCAACCCTGCTTTATCGGCAGTCCGCTCGGGGTCGGCCCCTTGTGCCAGCACGCTGTGGCTCGCCAGCAGGAATTCTGCCGTGCGCTCCATGAACACGTCAATCAGCTGGTCACGTTCGCGCTCAAGAAAAGCGTCGATGGATCGCTTGCGCTCCTGCACGCGTTCCACGGCCGCTTCATGGGCCTCGACCACGTCCGGCGGCGCGAGGGCGTGCCTGTAGGCCTCCGTGCTGCCGAACACTCCCTGCATGGCATAGAAATCGGCCTGAGGTATGGGATCGAACTTGTGGTCGTGGCATTCCGCACAGCCGATTGTCAGCGCAAGAAACGTCCGTCCTGTGACATCGACGCGATCGTCGTCTCTGTCACGAAGCGCGTGGAAGCCCAACGCCGGCAAGTTCGCAGAACTCTCGGGCTCGGACAGCAGGTCAGCGGCAAGCTGGTAGACCACGAAACGGTCATACGGGAGATCTTGATTGAAGGCATCCACCACCCAGTCCCGGTACCGCCATGCGTTCTCGAGCGGCGTGTCCTCGTAGGCCGCCGACTGGCCGTCCGCGTACCGCGCCAGGTCGAGCCACCGCCTCGCCATCCGCTCGCCATAGCGCGGGGAGCCGAGGAGCCGGTCGACCAATCTCTCGTATGCACCGGACTCGTGATCCGCTAAGAACGCCGAAGTTTCCTCAGGGGTGGGCGGCATTCCGAGCAGGTCCAAACTCAGCCGGCGGATCAGGGTACTCTTCTCCGCGGGCGGGGCGGGCTCAAGGCCCGCCCATCTAAGGTCTTCCAACACGAAGCGATCAATCGGACTGGGCGAGTCGCCGTCCGGAACGGCAGGCCGCCGCACGGGCAGGAAACTCCAGAAGCTGCGCGCCTCGGCCGAGAGGTCGGCGGAACCGGCAGTCGCCTCCGCACTTGTCGGCCAGACGGCCCCGCTGGCAATCCAATTCTCCAAGATTGCGATCTCGGCCTCGGCCAACTCTTCGGTGGGGGGCATGCGAAGATCCTGGCGAGAGCGCCGGACTGCCGCCAGCAGCAAGCTTTCGTCCGGATCCCAAGGAACAACGGCTGGACCGCGCGAGCCTCCTTGGAGGACTCTTTCCGCGGAATCCAGCCGCAATCCTCCCATCTCGGACTCCGCGTGGCAGGCATGGCACTTCGCGGCGAGCAGCGGTCGGACCTTGGACTCGAAGAACGCTTCCTCGTCGCCCGCGAAGAGCACGGGTGCGAAGATCAGGATTGCGGCCAATGCCCTCATGGGATTTGGGGGCCGTACGGAGGGTGCCACCACTGTAAGGCTACAACAGGACAAGGCGCCGTGGGGACGATTGAGGCACCAATGGCGCTTGGCCAGCCAACGTCCCGAAATGCTTGAGGCGCTGGCGCAAGATTCGACAGCCTGGATCATGGGACCGCCTAATCGGAAGTAGGCTAGCGGTCGGCATGAGCTGACCCGCGCGGACGGGTCGTCGCACGTAATGCGGGACGGTCAATCGATCCGTTCATCATTGGACAGACCAAGAAGCCAACCCAGTGATCCCGGCCCTTGCCAGCGGCGTTGTCCCGTGACCCGACGCCAGAAGGCAGGCCTCTTCGCCCCGCCTAGCCGCTGCGGCATCTGCGGCTAGAGAGTGAGTCAGTCTGCGGGTCCCCGAGCGAAGACGAGAGTGCCCCCCAAATATGTGCGATCGACCTGAATGTCCTTAACCTCTTCCAAGGGGCAAGTGAGAATATCGCGGTCCAGCACGATCAGGTCCGCAAGCTTGCCGACTTCGAGCGAGCCCTTGTCGTGCTCGCTGAACGTGATGAAGGCGTTGTTGATCGTGTATAGCCGGATCGCGTCCTCTCGGGAAATCCGCTGCTGGGGCTGCAACACGTTCTCGGTCCAGCGCGGCTGGCGAGTAAGGGCGATCCACATCCCGAAGAATGGGTTATAGGGATTGATCGAGCGCATGCTGCCGATCTTCTGCATGTGGTCTGACCCGCCGCCTACTACCACTCCGGCCTGCTTGAGGCTTGTGTAGGGCTGGAAGAACCGCAAGCGGGCCTCGCCGAACTGCTTCAGGAGGGTCGCCCCGTCGCGCTCCAGCCAAGCGGGCTGAAGGTCGGCGACGATGCCGATCTCCGCCATTCGCTCGATCGCCTCCGGGCTCATGAAGTTCGAGTGCGTAATACAAGGTCGCAGGTCGCGCACGCGAAACTCGTCGTTCACTTCGGAGTATGCATCGATCAGCGCATGGACGGCGCCGTCGCCGACGGAATGAGCCGTTGGCTGGAGGCCGCTCGCCAATGCGAGGCGCGAGATCGCATACGCCTTGCCCGGGGGCACGAACCGCAGCCCACGATAGTCCGGGTCTGTGATCGAGTAGACATCGCTAACGCCCCAAGGCTCGCGCATGTACGCTGAGCCCGTGAGCATGCCCCCGTCCATGAAGAACTTGATGCCCCGCAGCCAAAGCATCGGTCCTCGGCGATGGCGCGGGTGACGGACCAACTTTGCGATTGTCGCCTCGATATCCTCTAGCGGCTCCTGCGCGTTGATGGCATGGCTTACGAAGACACGTACGGTCAGGTGGCCGTCGGATAGCAGGTCCTCGTAGAGATCAAGGGCCTCCGGGCTCGCGTTTCGGTCAGCGATGCTCGTCAGGCCAACCTGGTTGTACGCAGCGAACAACTCGCGCAGACGCTTCATCCTGTCGGATCTGGCGGGCTGTCGCTGGCTCTCTTGGAACTTGATCAGGTGGGCACCGCTGCGGATAATGCCCGTCGGATTCCCGCCCGCGTCGCGCTCGATGCGCCCCAAAGAGCCTTGCGGGATCCGAAAGTCCCGATCGATTCCGCTCAACTCAAGCGCCAGCGAGTTGAGCGAAGCATCTGGCCCCGTGCGGAAATAGGCCGGGTTGTCCGGTGCGGCCCCGTCCAGTTCGGCCCTCGTCGGGTAGCGCTGCTCGCGCAGGCGCGTGATGAATACCTGCTGGAGCCGGATCCACTCCCCTCTCGGCACGATCCGGGCCCGCTGGCGGAAATAGTCGAGGACATCCGCGATCGTCTCCATCTCCGGCACCTCGTGGTCAAACTCGTACAGCGCCGCACCGAGCGGGTGGGTGTGCGTGTCGGCTAGGCCCGGCAGCACGGTCTTTCCTTGCAGGTCAAGAATGCGAGTCTCCGGACCGGCCATGGACCGAATGGCGGAGTCGGTGCCAACGGCGACGATGCGGTCCCCGCGGACTGCCACCGCTTCGGCGATAGAGAATTGGGCGTCCACCGTGACGATGTTTCCCCGGTGCAGAATGAGGTCCGGAGCGGGAACGGGTCCCTGGGCTGCCGTCGAAACCGGCCAAAGCGCGCATAGCGCAACGCTCGCACACCCAAAGCCCCCAATTCCAGATGCCGTCATGCCGTTCGATCCCCCACTCTGACGACCGGCAGGAGCCGCCGGCCGAAGCGTAATGGTCGCACACGTCCCTGACTGTTTCACATCCCCATCTGCTTGGGCCACCGGCCTGATCAATCCGGGCCGATCCGTCCCAACCCCATTGCTACGTTGGACATATGGATGAGACCAGAGTTCGCCCCTTGGCGGCCAAGGACAAGAACGCCTGGCGTCGACTGTGGACCGAATATCTGGAGTTCTACGAGACGGCAGTCACCGAGTCCGTGTACTCGACGACCTTCGAGCGCCTGCTGTCGGGAAGGCCGAACGAGTTCGGGTGCTTGGTGGGGATTCGGGGCGACCGCATTGTCGGGATTGCTCACTACCTCTTCCATCGGCACTGCTGGAGGGTTGAGAACGTTTGCTATCTGCAAGACCTATACGTCGGAGCGCCGGAGCGCGGTACGGGTGTCGGGAGGGCGCTGATGGAAGCGGTCTACTCGGAGGCCGACTCGGCCGGTTGCCCTCTGGTGTACTGGACCACACAGCACTTCAACACCAGAGCACGGCGCCTCTACGACCGTATCGGCGAACTGACGCCGTTCATCCGCTACAACCGGAAGCAGGACACCTCCTAGCCGCAATGTCGGTCACCAAGTAGGGCTGTCAAACCTCAGCCCGGGCTGCCGAACTCGGCGGAAGCACTAGTCTCCGCGGGCTTGGGTCCTTGCTGCCTCTTGGATTCTGGCGGCGCTATCGTCGATCTCTCCACTCCGCGCGACAGGGACAACTCGATGAGCGCCCCCTCTTCTAGACACGGTGGGCCGCTGTTCAGCCGGCTTTTTCTAGGCCTGCGCCTCCTTGAACGAGGCCGCCATTTTTTTGGTTTCGATCACACCGTCCGCGTCGCCGAACATGTCCCGGTCGCCCTCTAGCTTGCTGTGAACGAGCCGCACGCAATTGTCGTGGGCCATCGCAAACGCCACGGCCGTGGCTCGCTCGGTCTTACAGATCGTTCGCCTCCTCCAGTCGCACTGGTACGAGATCGAGACCTCAAGGACGTAGCGGGTGTACGCGGGACGCCGCACAATGTCGACCGTTGCCTTGATCAGGCCGATGCGCTTCATCAGCTCCAGCTGGACGGTGTCGCTCATCTGACCGCCATCGCCGTTGGTCTGGTCGACGAAGACTGGAACGGCGGTACGGGACTCGATGCCCGAGGCCATTCCGCAACAAGCGATGATTGCGACCGCGATCCCTGAAATGCGGTTCATGTTGCACTCTTCCAGTCTTGGACGGAGATCAGGACTGAGCGCCAACTGTGCGCCGTGGGATCGGGGAACGCCCCCTCTGCCCGCGCCACTTCGGCCATTGCATGCAGTGGGAACACCGACCAGCAAGTTCACCGCCAGCGATTGCGAGGTTTGCTCTCGCACAGCGCCCCTTCCAAGACACGATTGCTCTCGTCTGGCGGCAACGGCAGATAGGGCTCGCCCTTCGCGGCCTCCGCCGGACGACAGGTGCACGGCGGCCTGACGAGTGTGAGAGACTGGCGCGCATGGATCCCAATCGCAGGCGATTCCTCACGGCGGGTCTGGGACTGGCGGCGACGATGCCCTCCCCGGCGACCGATGCCCGGTTCCGCATGGGAGTTGGAACGGCCTGTTACATGCAGCGGGCGATGCTGCAACGAGCCCTCGATCCAGCGGCGAGGTTCACCGAGACCCTGCGCTTTCTCGCGCACTGCAGAGATCTGGGGGCCGGAGGCATACAGGCTTCGCTCACTTCCTTGGAGGAGTCCTACGCCGCCCGGCTGCGCGAGCAGGCCGAAAAGGCGAACATGTACATCGAAGTTTCGGCCCGGCTGCCGCAGGACGACGCCGGAAGCCTGGACCGGTTCGAGCGCACGGTCCGCGCGGCGCGGGCGGCTGGGGCGTCGGTGATTCGGACAGTGATGCTCGGAGGCCGGCGCTACGAGACATTCGAGACCTTGGGGGAGTGGAAGGATTTCGGCAAGCGAAGCTGGGAATCGCTGGTCCGCGCCGAACCAGTCCTCCGCCGCCACAACGTGCGACTGGCAATCGAGAACCACAAGGACTGGCGGATCGACGAGATGCTCAGTGGCCTAGAGCGGATCCAAAGCGAGGCAGTAGGGGTGACCATCGACACCGGCAACAACATGTCGCTGTTGGAGGACCCTCATGAGGTCGCCCGCGCGTTTGCCCCCTACGCGTTCGCCGTGCATCTCAAGGACATGGGATTGGAGGCCTACGACGACGGATTCCTGCTCTCGGAGGTTCCGTTCGGGAAGGGCTGCCTAAACCTGAAGGCGATCGTCGACACGATCCGCGCCGCACGGCCCGATGTCCGATTCACACTTGAGATGATCACCCGTGACCCTCTCAAGGTGCCGTGCCTGAAGAAGGAGTACTGGGCGACCATGGGGCGCGTGCCCGGCCGGGACCTTGCGGCAACGTTGAGGACTGTCAGAAAGAAGGGACGGCCCCTGCCTCGGATAGGGCACCTGCCGGAACGGGAGCGCTTGCGCGTGGAGGAAAGGAACAATCTCGAGTGCCTGGAGTACGGAAGGACCCACTTGGGGCTGTGACAATCCGCCGCCTGCTGTGTCCGAACATGCCCCACAGAACGGGCCTTCCGGCGCGTGCTGCTCGGCACGGAGTGTCCCAGCGGGGCCTTCCGCCATACGGCGAAAACACGAAATAGAGATGCTACGCTGGTCTTGAGCCAGCCCGCACGGGCTTGGCCTATCTTGGATCGCGGCAACGCCCGCTCCTCTCCCCTTGGGAACCCTATGTCAGCCATTTCCCGACTAAGCGCCCTTGAGATCCTAGACTCGCGAGGCAACCCCACCTTGCAGGCAACCTGCGAACTGGAGTCCGGCTGCACCGCATCTGCCAAGGTCCCGTCGGGAGCCTCCACCGGAATCAACGAAGCGGTCGAACTGCGGGACGGCGATCCGCAGCGCTACGGCGGCAAGGGTGTGCTGACCGCCGTCGCCAACGTCAACTCCGAGATCCACGGTGCGCTCACTGGCATGGATCCCGAGGACCAGCGGGCGGTCGACAGCCGGCTGACCGAGCTTGACGGCACTGACAATAAGGGCCGCTTGGGCGCGAACGCCATACTCGGTGCGTCGCTGGCCGTGGCGCGCGCAACCGCCAAGGAACGCTCGATGCCGCTGTTCGAGCACCTCTCACGCAGGGACCGCTACACCCTGCCCGTCCCCATGTTCAACATCCTCAATGGTGGCCAGCATGCCGACAACAACGTCGACATCCAGGAATTCATGGTCCTTCCGGTCGGCCTCTCGACATTCCGCGACGCGCTGCGGTCCGCGGCCGAGATCTTCCAAACCCTCAAGGGCATCCTCAAGGGCAAGGGGTACAACACCGCCGTCGGGGACGAGGGCGGGTTCGCGCCCCAGCTGCGATCCAACGAGGAGCCCATGGAGCTGCTCGTGGCCGCCATCGAGAAGGCCGGCTATGCGCCGGGCTCCGAGGTGTACATCGGGCTGGACGCCGCCGCCAGCGAGTTCTGCAGCGACGGCTTGTACGTGTTCGACCAGTCCGACGGCAGCAGCCGCGATCCGTCCGGCATGTCGGCCATGTGGGAGGACTGGGCGGGACGCTACCCCCTGCTTTCCCTAGAAGACGGATTCTCGGAGGTGGACCATGCGGGATGGAAGATCGGAACGGAACGCCTTGGACAGCAGCTGCAATTGGTCGGCGACGACCTGTTCGTGACCAATCCGCGCATTTTCGCGTCCGGGATCGCCGATGGGTTGGGCAATTCCATCCTGATCAAGCTGAACCAGATCGGCACGCTCAGCGAGACGCTGGACTGCATCCAGATGGCCCGCGACAACGGCTACACGTTCATCATTTCCCACCGATCTGGCGAGACAGCCGACACGACCATCGCCGATCTGGCGGTCTCGAGCGGCGGTGGCCAGATCAAGACCGGCTCGACATGCCGCAGCGATCGCGTCGCAAAGTACAACAGGCTGCTGGAGATTGAGGCCGCACTTGGCCCGCGGGCGACTTACGCGGGGCGCGACGCGTTCCGAGACTGGCTCTGAGTCAGAGACCGGGTCGGCAGACCCTCTCATTGCTCAACGGGGCCCGGCAATGCACGCAAGAGGACACCTGTCCCAGCGGAGCGCCACCGAGGCTCTACACGACGCGACGGTAGGGCCAACCGTGGGTGTGAAACAATTAGGTTGGAGCAGGAGAAGCGAGTGAACCCCGACGTACCAGAGCTGCCAGGCCCGCCTGCGCCCGCGGAGACCGGCGCGCAGGCATCGCAGCAACACTCCCCGGAGGCGCCGGCTGAGCCCAGCCCGGCATCCGAGGAGGAAAGCTCCGAACCCGCCCCAGAGACGGCTCCGCATCACATTCGGCCCGCGCATGTCGAGGCCCGTGGTATCCCCGCGATGCCAGCGATGCCAGGCGAGCCGTCGCCCGACGATGGCTTTGACGATGACGACGACCTCGACATCCCCGAAGAGGTCACCTATGAGGAGATCATCCGGACCACGGATAGCCGGCCGCGCGGCGGACGGCGTCCGATCCTGGAGGAGTTGGTCCAAGGAACCGTGGTGAGCCGGCGCCACGACGGCGTGTTCGTCGACATCGGCCAGAAGGCAGAAGCCTTTCTGCCGTTTGAGCCAAGCCGCGAAGATGGCGAACAGCCTAAGGTCGGGGAAATCATTGAGGTGGTCGTCACCGGACGGTCACACCAAGGCTACCTGCGACTCAGCAGCCTCAAGTCCCAGCGTCCCGCCGGATGGATTCACCTGGAGGCCGCCTTCAACAACGGCAAGCCCGTCTTGGGGAAGGTGACTAGCACCACCAAGGGAGGGCTGGCGGTGGATGTCGGGGTGAGGGCCTTCATGCCCGCCTCGCGCTCCGGAGAACGGACGCCACAGGGATTGGAGGGCTTGGTCGGAAAAGAGGTCCAAGCATTGATCGTTCAGCTGGATCGGGCGGATCGCAACGTCGTCCTCGACCGTCGGGCCGTGCTGATGGAAGAGCGAAAGAAGGGCCGCGCCGCAGCGATCGCCAGCTTGACCGTGGGCCAAGTCATCACCGGCACGGTGCGCAACCTGCGGAACTTCGGTGCATTCGTGGACTTGGGGGGCATCGACGGCCTGCTGCACGTCAGCGACATCGCTTGGCGCCACGTGAACGACCCATCCGAGGAACTGCGCGTGGGCCAGCAGCTAGAGGTGAAGATCCTTAAGGTCGACCGCTCACTTCAGCGGGTCGGTGTCGGGCTGAAGCAGCTGCAGCCGGAGCCTTGGAGCACGGTCAACGACCGACTCGCAGTCGACCAGGTGGTGGAGGGCCGCGTCACCAAGCTTAAGCACTTTGGCGCCTTCGTCGAAGTGCTGCCGGACGTCGAAGGGCTAGTGCACATCTCAGACTTGGCCTATTCCCGACGCATCCGCCATCCCGAGGACATCCTGAGCGTTGGAGAGACCGTCAAGGTGCTCGTCAAGAACGTGGACGCCAAGAGACGCCGGATCGGGTTGAGCTTGAAGGAAGCCCTCGGCGACCCTTGGGAACGGATACGGGAGGAACACCCCGTCAACAGCACGACCGTCGGCACGGTGCGCAAGATCCTGCACTTCGGCGCATTCATCGGGATCAAAGACGGCGTGGACGGGTTGTTGCACATTTCCGACATCACCTCCGAACGGCGCCTGCACAGTCCTGCCGAGGTGCTGCGCGAGGGGCAACAGGTGCGCGTCAAGATTCTGGAGATCGACACTGCGAGGCGTCGGCTCAAGGTGGGAATGAAGCAGCTTGAGCCTACCGAGCGGGAAGTGGCGCTTGCCCAGGTCACCGCGGGCGAAATGGTGACCGGCCGGGTGCTCAGCGTTGATGGCAGCAAAGTAACGGTGGAAATCGGCGACGGCCTGACGGGAGTCTGCACAGTCGCGACTGGCAATGCCGACCGCAGGGACGTCACTCTGGGCCAGACTTCGGACTTGGGTTCCCTGAAGACCATGCTGGAGTCCGCGTGGAATAGTCCGGGAGAGCAGAGTCCGTCTCCCTTCGCACACGAGGGCACGACCGCGCCGATCTTGGAGCCATTGACGCCCGGCTCGATTCACTCGTTTCGGGTCAAGAGTGTCGACCTCGCCAGCGGAACGGTGGAACTTACCCGCGAGTAGCCTAGCGGTCGCTCGTCGGGAAGCACGGCGGCCCGCTCACGAGAAGGTGTCGGCCCTCTTGCCTGCAAGGACCGCCCTGCAACACCGCTACCGACCCATGAGACTGGTGATTGGAGGCCCCTTGCGGGGCCTCCTTAGAGACCTGCGTGGACTCCCGCGCTGGGTCGGGCCTTTGCGCCGAAGACTAGAGCGCCAAGTCCCCCTTGTAGACCATGTCCTTCAGTCGAAACTTCTTCTTGATCTCCTTACCGAAGATCGCCATAGCTATTCCGCCGCCGCCAGGTCCACCGCGACCTGCCGCCCCGGCCTGACGCTGGCCCTGGCCTCCGCCTCGCTGGCCACCACCTTGGCCGCCTTGGCCAGCCCGCTGCCCACCTTGGCCGCCTCGTTGCCCGCCTCGCTGGCCACCTTGACCGCCGGCGCCCATCTGGGGGCGATCCAGCTTCATGAAGAACTCGACTTCCCTGTCGGCCAGCACAATCGGATCATTACGCATGAAGAAGTACTTGAAACTCACTCTGCGGTTTGCCGACTCAACCTCCACCGTCGCCGGCATGATGTCTTGCTTGCCCTTGCGGCGCAGCTTGGCGCTCGTGGCGAGGCGCTCCGGCGCATCCTCGAACCGCGCCAAGATCGAGGGCAGCCCCTCGACGACTACCACGTAGTACTCCGGCTCGGAATCCAAGTACTGCTGCATCTGAGGGGTGAGCTCAGTGCTCTCCCCCATGTTGAACTTGACCTTCGCGGCCTTGATCGGTGCCGCCTCGTCGAAACGCACCACAAGATTCATGCTCGGCGGGGCACCCTGCTGGGGCATACCTCCTCCCCTGAAGCCACCGCCACCGCCACCGGCTCCGGGCGGTCGGCCGCCGCCACCGCCACCGCCACCGCCACCGCGACGACTGCCACCGCCGCCAACGCCTGGCATGGCAGTCATCGGGTTGCCCAGCGGCACCGTGACCTTCTTTGCCCACGGGGAGTCGAGGTAGATCTTTCTTAGCTCCTTCTCGTTCCACTGCGTGAAGTCCTTCTTGTCCCAGAAGCCGGCCCCGAGAAGAGGGGCTGCGATCACAGCTGCGACAACGACGACCCCTATTACGTGCTGAAGCTTGGTGCGAGCGTGCATAGACATGGTTCGAGCCTAACATTCTTGACGCACGGGCAGGTAGCGCGGGTTACGGCCGGAGGCAGAAGGTGCCCCGGCTTCCCGCGATATGGCCCGGGGAACTGCGTGATATGGTCGAAATTCAGGCCTATGAAAATCAAGCCCCGGCTGTCGCGCGGACTACGCGATCTGCTGCCGCAGACGATGCTCGCGCGGCAGCGCGTCATAGACACTGTGCGCCGTGTCTACGAAACCTATGGCTTTGCACCCCTCGAGACACCGGCGATCGAATACCTTGATGTGCTGTCCGGATCAGCCGGCGAGGAGGCGCAGCACTCGATCTTTCGCGTCACCAATCCCGAGGATGAGGACCTCGGCCTGCGCTTCGACCTGACCGTGCCCCTAGCAAGGGTGGTCAGCCAGCACCGGCAGATCCCATTCCCATTCAAGCGCTACCAAGTCTCACAGGTGTGGCGGGCCGACAAGCCCGACCCTGGCCGGTTCCGCCAGTTCACCCAGTTCGACATCGACACGGTCGGCGCGCCGTGCGGCACGGCCGACACCGAAATCTTGGCCGCGATCTGTGATTGCCTAGAAGCCATAGGCGCTGGCCCGTACTCGGTCCGGTTCTCCAGCCGGGAGATCCTCAACCTGCTCCTGCAGCACGCGGGAATTCCGGCAGATCTGGGAAAGGACGTCTTCCGCGTACTGGACAAGCTCGAGAAGGTCGGTTGGAAACGTGTCAGGAGCGAGCTAACCACCGGCTATGTCGACCCGTCGGGCGATCCCATCCGAGGTCTAGGCCTTCAGGACGCGCAGGTGGGAGCCATTGAGGAGTTCTTGGAGATATCCAATCCGGACCGAAGAGCCGTTGTCGGCAGATTGCGAGACCTCTTCTCGGACGTCGACGGTTCGGGAGCGCGCCTTGATACTGTCGAGTCGATCTCCGAGGACTTGGAGACTTTGGGATACGGCAGCGACCGGGTCGTGCTCGATGTCAGCATCGCGCGTGGTCTGGCCTACTACACCGGTCCGGTGTTCGAAGCCGTGCTGGAAGACGCTCCCCAGTTCGGGTCCGTGTTCGGGGGCGGGCGATATGACGGGCTTGTGGCCCGCTTCGGCGGACAGCGCATTCCGGCCACGGGAGCATCGCTGGGCGTTGACCGGCTGCTGGCCGCGATGGAGCATCTCGGTCGTTGCGGCTCGGAGCAAACGCCGGCCCAAGTTCTAGTGACAGTGATGGACAAGAACCTGCGCGGGGAGTGCCTCGAGCTGGCCTTCGAACTCCGGCGCGCCGGCGTGCGCACCGAGATCCACTCAGGCTCCGGAAGGCTGGGCAAGCAGCTCAAGCGCGCGGACCGGCTCAAGATCCCCTACGCGATCCTGATCGGCGAGGACGAGCTGGCCCGGGGCGTCGTTACGCTCAAGCAAATGTCGGTAGCCTCCTCCGCAGGCACGCACCTGACCGACCATAGAGCCTGGAAGGCGGCACGCTTCGGGCAGATCGAGATCCCTCGAAGTGAGACAGTGACGCGGCTCAGGGAACTGCTTCAGGCCGGGGGCTAGGGCCCTAGACCGTGAATCGGCGTAGGCCGAAGTGTGCTGCGGCCTGTGAAGTCCGGGCCGTCGCCTTGACGGACCAGCGCACCAGGGGCACCGGCCAAGTAGTCGGGGTGAAGCGGCTCAAATTCTGTTGGGCAGCCGACCCTGAACGCTATTAGGTCCGCGCAACCGTCGAGTCTAACGTGCTGCGGCGATACTCGTGCCATTGGCCGTACTCGAGCTTCGGAAATGGCGGTCGCAGCCTGATTGGGCGCTGTGAACAGCTGTGAGTTGGGCGTCAGCAAACAGACGAAGGCCGACGCCCGCCGCTAGCCGCGCATCGGATTATCCGGAGACCAAGGTTTGCCCGTGCGCTAAATTGCACCTTCATCTCCCAGCTGCGTGATCTCGGAACGGCTATAGCCCAGTTCGGCGAGTATCTCGTCATTGTGCTCCCCCAACAAGGGTGCACGGCGCCGGATGCCTCCGGGCGTTGCCAAGAGCCGCACAGGAGTTGTGACCATTGGCGGGTCGGCTGGTGCACCTGGATAACCAACGGTCTCCATGAACCCGCCTCGGGCGACCTGCGGATCGTCCAAGGCTTGCTGGGGCGTGTGTACAGGTCCGGCCGGGACGCGCGCGTGCTCAAGCTCGGCAAGTGCTTGCTCGGTCGTTCGAGACGCGCACCAATCGGCCATGCGGGCGCTGAATATCTCCGCGTGGTCACCCCGGGAATCGTCTGTCCGAAACCGTCCATCCTCAAGCCAGTGCGGCTCGCCGAGAAGCTTTGCCCAGCGCTCGAACATCGGCGCGCCAGTCACTAGGACCATGATGTGCCCGTCCTGCGTCTCGAACACGTCTGACGGGGCGTTGAGCTGGCCCCTGTTGCCCGTGGCGATCCGGTTTGGGGCGTTGACAGCCTGCTCAATCAGCGAGGGACTGGCCGTGGTGAGGGCCGTGGCAAGCAGCGTCCCCTGAACCTCCTGCCCTTGCCCAGTCTTTTGGCGGGCGACTAGAGCGAGAACGGCGCCAAGCGCGCACAGTGATGCGGTGCCGAAGTCGACCCACGGGGCGAAGGACTTCATGGGCTCGTTGGGCGTTCCGGTCAGGTGCATGTTCCCGCACATGGCCTGTGCGAGGCCGTCAAAGCCGAGCCGCCCTTCATAGGGACCCGTTGCACCGAAGCAAGTGTTGGAGACGAGGATCGCGTCGGGCCGGACCCGCCGCAGCGAGCGATAGTCGAGCCCGAGCTTCTTCAGGGCCCTCTGCGGCATGTTGGCCACCACAATGTCAGCGGTGGCCAGCAGCCGCTTCTGGACCTCGCGGCCAGAATGCACAGTCGGGTCGAGCGTCAGGCAGCGCTTGTTCCGGTTGACCTGCAGGTACATCGCGCCGCTGCCATCCTCCGCGCTGATTCGGCAGATATGGCGATCCTCTCCGCCTCCAACTTTCTCAACACGAATGACATCGGCACCGAAATCGCCCAGCAATGCCGCGCACCACGGTCCGGCGATGTAGCGCCCGAAGTCGACGACCCTGACTCCATCCAGTACTCCCCCAGTCATTCCTTCAAGTCGTTCCCCCATCGGCTCAGCGCCGCAATGCTCCTTGCCGCGGTCGCGGACTTCCTTTCGGACCCAAGTCAGCGGGCACGGCCCGCTCGGATTGATCGTATACCCGCAAAGCCCGGGCGGCAAAGCGTGCCACTGGCAGCCGACAGCCGCAAAGCTATCGAACCGAGCACGGAAACCGGCTCGCGGCACGGGCGCAAGACCCGAGGCGGTGGACGTGCGGCCACCAACTGGCCAACAGCGGCGGCGGCGCGGCCGCAGAATCCGCCTCTCCATCCCGTTCTGGGACTGCGGAGTCCTGTGGCCACGAGTTCCGCTCAGTCACAGGTTCGCGCCATCGAGCGTCGGCGATCAGTTTCGTGATAAACGACCCTTGATACGTTGCATTCGCTGCTCCTCCTGATTCCGCAGCATCCGTGGCGTTCGTCACGGGACTCCGGTCGACTTGCGCCTTTTCCTTCCGTTCGCTGCGTTGGAAGCTCGACCAGACTGGCTCTGGTTTCAGCCACGGGAAACTCGTCGAAGCGGGGCCCGACCATCGCTCCACAAGCAGCAAGTCCAAATGCCAAGCGCTTGGCTGGCCGGGCGGCCGCACCCTCATGGGATGGACGGCTACGACTATTTCGGCAGGAATCCGAGCGAGTCCGCCAGTCTCAAACCGAATGCAGGCCAATCCGGCCAATCTCACTCACAGCGAGCTCCAGCCTCACTGCCTCTGCATCGGATTCCCAACACGCGGCTCCGCGTCGTGGCTCGGCTGGTCCGCGGGAAGGGCCACCCGTCCTACCGTCGGGTCGCGCCGATGTCGTGCCCCGTGCATCTGGCCGTCTCCGCGCTGCTTCGATAAGATGGTCCCATTCGCGACCCGGCCAGTGGCTTCCCCGGTACTTGCCCAGCAGCCTGCGGGTCCAGCCTTTATGCAGATCGAGAGATTCACACTTGGCGTAGGAGATCGGTTTGCCCACCAGGCGCGCCCGCAGCTGCGGGCCTGCATGCTCGCCGCTGAGCAGGGAGCCGAAGTGATCCCGACTTGGAACAAGTCGCACCGAGAACACCTAACGGTAGGCACGGAGCCCCCCTCGGTCCGCATCGCCGCAGACGAGGCGGTTCGGGACTTGGGGTGGGAACGCCCCTACTACGTCGACGCGGACCACATCAATCTGTCCACAGTGGACGGCTATCTGGAGACCAGCGACTTTTTCACGCTAGACGTCGCCTACGCAATCGGCAAGCCCGCCGCGTCAGCGGACATCGACGCCTTGATCGACGGGCACCCAGAACTCATCGGCTCCACCAGAATCGACGGCGTCCAGGAGGGGTTCGCCCCGACCCGCGACGACGTGGCCCGCACGGCGGGCCAATTCCTGTTCGCTGTGCAGGAGGCGGGCCGCATCTACCGCCATATCGAGTCCGCTAAGGGGCAGGGCAACTTCATCACCGAGGTCTCGATGGACGAGACCGACGACCCCCAGACCCCGGCCGACCTACTGGTTATACTCGCCGCCATCGCGGACGAGGGCATACCGATACAGACGATCGCCCCCAAGTTCACTGGAAGGTTTAACAAGGGAGTCGACTACGTGGGCGACGTTGAGCAGTTCACCCGTGAGTTCTCCGACGACATCGCGGTCATCCGGCATGCCGTCGAGCGTTACGGACTGCCGTCCGACCTCAAGCTGAGCGTGCACTCGGGTTCGGACAAGTTCTCGATCTACGGGGCGATCCGCGATGCGACGCGGAAATTCGGCGCGGGAGTCCACGTCAAGACCGCTGGCACCAACTGGCTGGAAGAACTGATCGGCTTGGCCGAGGCAGGAGGAGAAGGTCTGCTGCTGGCGAAGGATGTGTACTCCGAGTCGCTCGCGGCGTGCGACAAGCTGTGCGCCCCTTACGCCGCCGTGATCGACATCGATGCCGGAGCCCTGCCTGCACCGTCCGAGGTCATGGGCTGGGATGCGGGCCAGTACACGGCGGCCTTGCGGCATGATCAGTCGTGCGAGCAGTTCAACCCGCACTTTCGGCAGCTGCTGCACGTAGGCTACAAGGTCGCGGCGCATATGGGCGACCGCTACCTCGGGATGCTGGCAGAGTGCGAGGAGACGATCTCGAGGAATGTGACTGAGAATCTCTACTCGCGGCACATAGAGCCGCTCTTCTTGGAACTGTAGCTGGGCGACGAGAGGTTTGGGTTCGGGCGTGGAAGCGGCGGTCCGAGGACCGGATGATCTGCCGCCGGCGCTTCGGCCCAGAGTTGGATCAATAGGCCAAGCACTCCCCTTGCCCCTCTTGGCGCCGAACGACCCCCCGCCGTTCCGAGTCGTGAACCCGGAAGGGACGGCGCGGATCCTATTTACCTGCGACCACGCCAGTTGCAGCGTTCCGAGATCGCTCGGCAAGCTTGGCCTGCGCGACCGGGACCTGCGGCGGCACATCGGCTGGGACCCCGGGGCCGCCGACCTGACGCTGCGCCTCTCAGAGTTGTTCGACGCCCCCGCTGTGCTGTCCGGCTACTCCCGGCTGGTGATTGACTGCAACCGAACGCCCGGTACTGAAGACTCCATCCTCCGGTCCAGCGACGGAACGCGCGTCCCGGGCAATTGCGCCTTGGGCGAAGAGGATGCCCGGCGGCGCGAGCTTGAGCTCTTCGACCCCTACCATGACGCAATCCGTGGCACGCTGGCACGCCTGCGGGAAGGATCGGGCAGCGGGCCGGCTTACATCGCCATGCACACGTTCACGCCCCATCTGGACGGATTCGACCGCCCGTGGCATGTCGGTGTCCTTTGGGATCGCGACACGCCGCTCGCCGAGCCCCTGATCGCGGCGCTGCGGCGCGTCCCGGGTCTGGTCGTCGGTGACAACCAGCCCTACTCCGGCACGGACCAGTTTGACTATTCGCGAGTCCAGCACGCCTCACGCGCCGGCCTACCTTACGTCCTTGTGGAAGTCCGCTCAGACCTGCTGCCGAACGCCTCAAGCGTGGCCTACTATTCGTCCGTGATCGCCGGAGCGCTGGAGTCGGCGCTCGCTGCCCTGGGCGGCCGCTGGTAGACGGAATGATGGCAGTTCGCGAGCCTTCGTTCACCATCGGGATCGAGGAAGAATACCTGCTGGTCGACCGGACCACCCGGGACTTGGTGCACGAGCCCCCCACCGCCCTGATGCGAGAGTTCGAGACGCAGCTGAAGGGCCGCTTCAGCCGCGAGCAGCTCCGACCGCAAGTGGAGGTGGGCACGTCGGTCTGCACCTCGACGAGCGAGGCGCGCGCGGAATTGGCATTCCTACGGCGGTCCGTGTCCCAGATGGCGACCGAGTACGGGCTGGCGCTGATCGCGGCATCCACCCACCCGTTCGGGAGTTGGAAGGATCAGCGGCGCACAGACAAGCCCCGCTATGAGCTGCTCCAGAAGAACCTCCAGCTTGTGGCGCAGCGGCTGCTGACCTGCGGGATGCACGTGCATGTCGGCATCGAGGATGCCAGCCTGCGCATAGACACGATGAACCAAGTCTCGTACTTCCTGCCTCACTTGCTGGCCCTGAGCACATCGTCCCCCTTTTGGGAGGGGATCGAGACCGGCCTCCGCTCTTACAGGCTGTGCGTATTTGACGAGCTTCCTCGGACGGGGCTTCCGGAGCGGTTCGAGAGCTTCGGCGAGTACAAACGGGCAGTCGACCTGCTGGCGTCTGCCGGTCTAATCGACGACGCCAGCATGCTGTGGTGGGACGTCCGGCCAAGCGCGCACTTCCCGACCTTGGAAATGCGCATCACGGACGTGTGCACCATGCTCGATGACGCTATCTGCTGCGCGGCCTTTTATCGATGCGTGTGCCGAATGCTGTACCGGCTGCGGCGCGACAATCAGCGCTGGCGGGTCTATGCGACCATGCTGGTCAGCGAGAACCGGTGGCGGGCCCAGCGATACGGGATGGACAGCGGAATGGTCGACTTTGGCCGGGGGGAGACGGTCGACTACCCGGACCTGATGGAAGAGCTGTCCGAGATCCTGCGCCCCGATGCTGAGCACTTCGGCTGCATCGACGAGATCGAGCACTTTCGGACCATCCTGAGCCGAGGCACGAGCGCTCACCTCCAGACCGCCAAGTACCACTCGGCCTTAGAGGGCGGCGCGACGCACGAAGAGGCCATGCGGGACGTCGTCGATGCTCTGATCCAGGCGACGATCGCCGACACCTAGGCTCCCCTAACAAGACTCGGGCCGAGCGTCGCCGGGTTAACCAAACAGCCGCCTAGTCCGTCAATGGGTCAGTCCTGACCGGACCGAGGCTGGTGCGGGACGGGCGGAAAGGAAGAAAACCAGAATGTTAGAGAGCATTTTGATTCCCTTGGCAGTGTTCACGATGGTGACGCTCATTGTCTGGTTCGCAAACGTGACCAAGCGCCAGGAGCAGGAGAGGAAAGCGGCACTTGTCCGTGCCGTTATTGACAAGTACACGAGCGCCGAGGAACTGACGAAAGCCATGGCGGGTCCTGAGGGACAGGCGCTGTTCCGGATGCTGTCCTTCGACGAGGCAGGGCCGAGTCGCCCGTGGATCGCCCTGGTGATCCCCGGCTCGGTCTTGCTCCTGCTGGGGCTGGGCTTCGTGGTCTTGGCTGCGCTGGACGGGTATCCCCAAGGACTCATGATTCCAGGAGTGATTTGCGCCGCGGTTGGTGCCGCCCTTCTGGCGTCCGGATATGTCATCTGGCGAACGGGCGAGGACGGCCCCGACGAGGCCGACGGCTGAGACGGACTCTACGTTGGCGGACCATGCAGTTCCGGGCGAGATGGAAGAGAAGGAGTTTGAACGTCTCTACCTCGAGACGGCGCCTGCAATCCGGGCGTACATCCTGCACCACTGCAGCGACTATGACTCGGCCGACGACCTGTGCCAGGCGACCTTTACGAAATTCCTTGAGATCCGGCGCAGGGACCGCAAGTCGGTTCGCTCGCCGCGCGCGTACCTGTACCGAATCGCGTCGAGTGTCATCGCGGACCACGGGCGCAAGCTGCAGCGAAGGCGAGCCTTCGCGGAGCGGGCCAAGCGCAGCCGGACCCACCGTCCTACAGAGGCGCATGCCGAGCGCATCGCCCTGCGCGATGCGCTGCGGCTCGTGTCCCAACGCGAACGCCAGCTTCTGTGGCTGCTGTACGGGGAGGGCTTCCGCCACAAGGAGGTTGCGCGCATAATGAACATCAACGCCGCCAGCGTACGCGTGCTTGCGTTTCGTGCGCGAAGAAAGCTGTTGCGGCGATTGGGCGGGACAGCCGGACTGGATCGGGGGACGTGATGGCCATCGGGCGAGAGCGGCGAGCGGTAGAACACCTGGCGAGCGCAATCCGCGAACTGCACCAGTCAGACGTTGACGCCCAGCGGCGGCGCGTCGAAGATCCCGGGCTTGTTTGGGCACGGGCCCAGGCCAGTCTCAGGCTCTCGGCGAGACGGCCATCCCGCTTCCCACTGATGGCGCAGTGCGTCGCGGCGGTTGCGGTGGCGGCAATCCTAGGCATTTGCTGGGGAGACGCAACGGCAGGAGTCGCGGGCCTGCTCCGGGACTGCGGAGCAGGCCTGAACAGGTACTGGGAGTCGAGGGTCTCCGAAATCCTAGTCGCAGCACCCGTGGCACTGGTGCGGACGCTGCTCCCGTAGACCGCCACCTGCGGCCCGGTCCCGAACCTCCGCAGCCGGCCGGCGAGGGCCCGGAACCTATGATGGGACTGAACGCAAGGCAACCGAATGCCATTTCTAGACGAAGACTTCCTGCTTCACTCAAAGGCCGCTAGGCGGCTCTACAACGGCTATGCCAAGGACGAGCCCATCCTCGACTATCACTGCCACCTGCCGCCAGGGGACATCGCGCTGAACCGCCAGTTCAAGAACCTCTACGAGGTCTGGCTTGAGGGGGATCACTACAAGTGGCGCGCTATGCGGGCCAATGGCGTGCCGGAAGAGCTCTGCACTGGCGATGCCGACCCTCAGGACAAGTTCATGGCATGGGCCAAGACTGTCCCGTACACACTTCGCAACCCGCTCTACCACTGGAGCCATCTGGAGCTCAAGCGCTACTTCGGCTTCGACGGGCTCTTGGACGAGACGACCGCCGAGGAGGTCTGGAGCCTAGCTGAGGAGCGTCTGGCGTCTGAAGACCTGCGGGTATTCGGGATCTTGAAGAAGTTCGATGTCCGGGCCCTGTGCACGACCGACGACCCGACCGATGACCTTGCGCACCACCGCGCCATCGCCAAGTCTGGCCTTGCCACAAGGGTCTACCCGGCCTTCCGCCCGGACAACGCGCTGCGCGTGGACGATCCGGAACTATTCCGTGACTGGGTCGAAAGGTTGGAACTTGCGACCCGGCGCAAGATAGGCGGCCTGGCGGACTTCTGCGAATCACTGCAAGAGCGGCACGCCTACTTCCACGAGCACGGCTGCCGCCTTTCCGACCACGGGCTGGACCATGCCTACGCAGACTTCGCGACAACGGGGGAGGCTAGTCGCATCTTCGATTCGGCGCGTAGCGGACGGGTGGCGACGACCGAAGAGCATGCCCGCTTTGCTGCCTACCTAATGCTGCTCTTCGGCCAATGGGACGCTCAGCGCGGCTGGACGAAGCAGATCCACTTGGGTGCGCGGCGCAATAGCCGGACTTGGGCCGCTCGCCGGATAGGGCCGGACACCGGCTTCGATTCGATCGGGGACTGGCGACACGTCGAGGCCCTGTCCCGGTATTTGGATCGGGTCGACCAGGAGGGCGGGCTGCCGCGGATGATCCTGTACAACAACAATCCGGTCGACAACTACACCTTCGCGACGATGCTTGGCAACTTTCAAGACGGCTCGATACCCGGGAAGATGCAGTTCGGCTCCGGGTGGTGGTACCTCGACCAGAAAGAGGCCATGGAATGGCAGCTGAACTGCTTGTCGAACGTGGGCTTGCTGTCACGCTTCGTGGGCATGCTGACGGACTCACGGTCCTTCATGTCTTACCCGCGACACGAGTACTTCCGCCGCGTGCTGTGCAACCTGCTCGGACGGGAGATGGAGGCTGGAGAGCTGCCCAACGATGAGGTCTTGGTGGGAGAGATGGTCCGGAGGATCTGCTTCAGCAACGCCCGGGAGTACTTGAGGCTGAAGGGAGTCTAAGTGGGCTTGAGGGCCTAATCTGCGGCATCCCTAGCCGAGCAATGATGATCACTCGCCGTCGATTTGCCGGTTCGCTCGCGGGGGCGGCGACCTCAGCCATTGGCTGCGGGCGAGGCCCATCATCCGCAGGGCCAGGGCGTAGGGTCATCGTCCTGGGCCTAGACGGGCTAGACCCGAACATCGTCCAAGCGCTGATGGACGAGGGGCGGATGCCCCACTTCCGCAGGCTGGCGGAAATGGGCACCTTTCTCCGTTTGGGAACCACCATGCCGGCACTGAGCCCGGTTGCCTGGAGCACGTTCATCACGGGCACAGATCCTGGCAGCCACACGATCGCCGACTTCATCATGCGAGACCGGTTCACTTACGAGCCGTACTTCTCGATCTGGGAGTCGACTGAACCCTCCCGGACGTTGCGGATGGGCGACTACAAAATCGCCCTGAGTGGCCCAGAGGTCGTCAACAAGAGGATCGGCGTGCCGTTCTGGACCTATCTGAGCGACGCCGGCATCAGCTCGACCGTGATCAAGATCCCGACCAACTTTCCGGTGGATGGGACGGCGACGCGGGCATTGAGCGGCATGGGCACACCGGACCTTGCGGATTCCTTCGGCCGTTTCAATTACTACACGACCGATGAGGGAGAGTCGTACCCCGGGCTAACAGGAGGGGTCATTCACCACGTGGCCTTGCGGGATGGCAGGATCGAAGCAGAACTCTCCGGACCGGAAAACCCACTGAGGGTTGACCAGGCCGAGACAACACTCCCGTTCCGGGTGGTGGTCGATCCGATCCACGACGCGGTCGTGGTCGAGATCGAGGGCCGGAAAATGCTTCTGGAGGTCGGCGAGTACAGCGACTGGGCGGCAGTGCGCTTCCCGCTGGCGTCCGCACTGGCGACCGTTCCCGGGGTGTGCCGATTCTACCTCAAGCAGGCGCACCCGCACGTACAACTGTACGTTACACCGATCAACATCGATCCGTCCCGCCAAGCCATGCAGATCGCGCACCCGGAAGAGGTCGGGGGCGAGATTGCGTCGGCGATCGGCCCCTTTTGGACAAAGGGACTGCCAGCAGACACCAAGGCTCTCGACTATCGGGTCTTGGAGGATGAGGGCTACGTCAAGCAGGCCGAACTGATCCTCGAGGACCGCCTACGCCTGTTCGAGCACGAGTGGGAGCGGTTCCGAGACGGGCTGTTCTTCTTCTACGTCTCCAGCACGGATCAGGACACGCACATGCTCTGGCGCAACATGGACGCTTCGCATCCGATGCACGCGGCGAGTGATGTGCGCTTCTCGGGCTTCATCCACCACCTATACGAGGTGATGGACGGGCTGCTGGGAAGAGTGCTGCCCGCAGCGGGGGACGACACTTTGGTGCTTGTCTGCTCCGACCACGGCTTCGCCCCGTTCGGCAAGCAATTCCACCTCAATTCTTGGCTGCGCACAGAGGGGTATCTGAAGGTCAAGGATGAAGCGGCCAACAAGGAAGCCGCGAGCATGGAGGACATCGACTGGTCAAAGACCGCGGCCTACGGATGCGGCTTCAACGGGCTCTATGTGAACCGCTTGGGTCGCGAGGGACAAGGAATCATCGGGGATCGCGAGGCCGAGAGGCTGACGGGGCGCATCGCTTCGGAACTCGAAGCGATCCGGGACCCCGAGACGGGCGAACGGCCCGTCCACCGGGTCTACCGGCGCTCGGAAGTCCACCCCGGGGAATTCGGCTCGGACATGCCAGAACTGCTCGTTGGTTACACCCCCGGCTACCGATCTTCTTCGGAATCTGTCATGGGCGGGAGCGGAAGCCGGATCCTCGACATTAACCCGTGGGCGTGGGCTGGGGACCACTCCATGGCGCGCGACCTCGTGCCGGGCTGTCTGTTCAGCAGCCATTCGATCCGGGAGCCGCAGCCGAACATCATCGACCTGCCGACAACCATCCTGAGCTTCTTCGGCCTGCCGAAACCCTTTGGCATGCAGGGAGAAGCGCTTCTCTGATTCCCCGGCGGATTCAGCCTCCGCACTTGTTCTCCTGTGAGACTGTGCTGCCGACCAAAGTGCGTGTTGGGGAAGCAGGATCAGTAGGATCGCCGCTCTCTCATGTCACTTGCCAATCCATGGAGTCATTGGCCTGTGGGCAATTGAGTTCTCGGCGGAGCACGGTCAGTGCCCGCCAATCCATCCACCGGGACACGCTCACTTGTTGAGCGTCGAGCGATCCGTGTTCGACGCTGGCGGCTTGGAGATCGAGAACGCCGTTCGGTTGCGCCAGCCGGGCATTGCCAGCGTGCCTCTGGCGACGACCCAACCTGCTACCGCTTGCGTAACCGCAGGCAAGGTCTGCTGCCCTTTCCAAAGAAGCGAGATCTGACCTCACTGTCCGTCACCTTGGCTAATCGCGTGGTCCCTGACCAAGTCCGAGCGGTGCTCGCAAACCCCACAGCAAGGCCAATGATCCCGCTTCCAGCCCCTTGCCCTTCGGCCGAGACCCCGTTCTTCCCCGTATCCCTAATCTCCGGGCGTTCCACCGGTGCTCGTTCTTGGCGAGCACGAGCAGACTTGCGGTAGGGTTGGCGCCGGTGCAGGACTCGAAGGATCTTGTACGTCCCTGGGGCCCACTCAAACCGGACCCGCCAATCGCGTACTCGGAGCCGATTCGTTGGAGAATCGTAGCCATGGAGACGCGAGGTGTCCCCGTGCTTGTCAGGTACGAGCGGAAGGCCAAGGTGTGGTGTCCGCAGCTGCAGATGAAGATGGTGCGGCCATTGCCCGTGCAGTGCGATTTCCAGCGCAGGGTGCAGTTTCGGCGCACGTTCCGGCTGCTTTTGCAGGCAGGCAAGCGCGCCCGGCGGGGGAGCAGGGTGGAGATCAGGGTGAGCATCGGGGCGGTCGAGCTGCAGCCGCCGGAGGCGCGCCGCAAGCGGGGCGAGGCGGGGGTGGAGGCCTGGCTGGTGCACGTTGTGCAGACGAATGCGCGCAAGGGCGCTCGACCGCTGGAGTGGCTGCTGCTGAGCACGGTGGGCGGGCCGAGCAGGTACCGGGCGCAGCGCATCGTGCGCTGGTATGAGGCCCGCTGGAGTATCGAAGAGTTCTTCGAGGTGCTCAAATCGCACGCGCGCATCGAGGACCGCCGCCTGCGGACGGCGGAGGCGCTGGGGAAGTGCCTGGCGTTCGACGCGATCACGGCCTGGCAGACGCAGTCGCTGGGCAGGTACGCGCGGGACGCGCCGGCGGAACAGGTGCTAACGCAGGACGAGCGGGACTTGATCCTGGCGTTGCTGCGCGAGAAGCGCCTGCTGCCGCCGGCGGAGCGCGACCGCCCCGCCCAAGGACATCCGCACCTGGGTGGTGTGGCTGGCGCGGACGGTCGGGTTTCGGCCGTCGAAGCGTCGGCCGCTGCCGGGGCACCAGATCATTTGGCGGGCGTACGCCAAGCTGCAGGTGCAGCTGGAAGTCTGGCGCTTAGGCCGCGGCTGAGCTGTCGGCCGGCAGGGGCGCGCGGCCCGCCCAGCGGCGGGAGCCCGGGGGTGCGGTCTGCCGACAAGCGGACAACCCTCGCGTGGGTGCGGTGGCCGCTTGGTGGTGTGGGCGACTGGGCGCGGGCTGGGCCGTCCGCAACCGAGTCCAGCATGGCTTGCCGACGACCAGCGCCAGCCTAGAAATGCGAACAAGCCGGGGGCGTGTGAGTTGGCATCACGGTGTTTCTGGGGAGCGCTGGATCCGCGCGTGGGCCGAGCCCTGAGGAGCACCTGATCCCGCAGGATGCGCGGCTGCCCAACCTGTTGCCGACCACCCGGCCACCAGCACCGCTGCGAACACGGCTAGAACGCCACATTCTCCGTCACGATGCCAGAGCCCAATGAGTTAGGTGCGCGACCGCGCTAGAATGGCTTGTGACGAAGAGTTCTAATCGATTGACATAATGCGACTTATCGATCTTCTGCAACGTTGGCGCGTGCGTCACGACCCCAAGAAACCTGCTTGGAAGTTGGGGCTACAGGGATGAAGGCGAACCATCTGTACCGGCGCAGGTTCCTCGCGATGGGCGGGGGAGCGTTCGCGGCGGCCTCGTTCCACGCCCTTGCCTGCCGGAGTAGCGGGCCGCCCACGGATCCCGTCGGATACGGCCCACTAAGGCCTGTCCGGGACGAGACAACCGGACTCGAGCTCCTGCACCTTCCGCCGGGATTCCGGTACCTGACGTTCGGCTGGACGGGCGATCCGCTGGACGACGGCTCGCCGACTCCCGGAGCTCACGACGGCATGGCGGCGTTCGCAGGAGCCGGGAGCCGGGTCCGCCTCGTCAGGAACCACGAGATCCGGGCGGGGAAGGCCTTTGCGGGCGAACCGGTGTACGACGGGCAGGCCGGGGGAGGCACGACGACGATCGAATTCGACGCCTCGTCGGGCGCCGCGGGCTCCGCATGGCCAAGCCTCGCGGGAACGGCCGTCAACTGCGCGGGCGGCCCGACACCGTGGGGATCGTGGCTGTCCTGCGAGGAAACGGTGGACGGCCCCGGCGGCGAGCACGGCTTCGGTCTCGCGCACGGGTACGTCTTCGAGGTTCCGGCCGACGGCATCGGTAGCCCGGAGCCCTACCGCGCAATGGGACGCTTCGTGCACGAAGCAGTAGCTGTCGACCCGGAGTCCGGGATCGTGTACGAAACGGAAGACCGGCGCGAGGCGGGCTTCTATCGGTTCCTGCCGGACCGGCCTGGCCGCCTCGCGGCGGGCGGCCGTCTGGAGATGCTGGCGCTATCGGACCGGTCGGGGGCGGACACCCGCAAAGGGCAGCGAGCCGGGATCTGGGAGTCTGTCCGATGGATCCCGATCGAGGATCCGGACCCGCATCCGATCGAGACCGGCAGCGTCCGTGCCCAAGGCTTGCGGCAGGGCGCGGCAACGTTCGCCCGCCTCGAGGGCACGTGGAGCGGCAACGGCCGCGTCTACGTCGTGTCGACCAACGGTGGCGATGCCGAGGCCGGCCAGGTCTGGGAGTACGATCCGGCCAGCGAGAGGATCCGCCTCCTGTTCGAGTCTCCCGCGGCGGAGGTGCTCGACATGCCGGACAACATCTGCGTCAGCCCGCGCGGCGGCCTCGTCCTGTGCGAGGACGGTGACGGTGAGGACTACGTCAGGGGCCTCACGACGGACGGAGAGATCTTCCCGTTCGCGAAGAACAACATCGTCCTCGCGGGCAACCGGAACGGCCTGGAGGGCGACTTCCGGGACAGCGAGTTCGCCGGCGCGACGTTCAGCCCCGACGGCAAGTGGCTCTTCTTCAACGCCCAGAGGCCGGGGATCACGTTCGCGGTCACCGGGCCTTGGGACGACCAATTGATCTGAGCGGCACGGACAGCGCCGCCTGCCCACCGCGGGCACCGACGCGGTCTACCAGCGAGTGCGCGGCCGGTCCCGACGGCAGCCGCAGCATCCCTTTCCGCTGAAGTGGACGAGACCTATTTCGGCGGCAAGCGCAAGAACATGCCGAAACACAAGCGGAAGGAACTGACCGGACGCGGCGCGGCGGGCAAGACTGCCGTGGTGGGTGCCAGGGATCGCGCCACCAAGCAGGTCGCAGCGAAGGTTGCCGCGTCCACCGATGCCGCCACCTTGCAGGAATTCGTCAAGGACAACGCCGGTCCCAACGCCACTGTGTACACGGACGATGCGACCGCGTATGAAACGCCGCCGTTCAACCACGACACGGTCAAGCATTCGCTCCAGGAGTACGTCAAGGGCGACGTGCACACCAACGGCATCGAGATTGCTCGCGGCCCGCGCGCTACGCCGGCCGACGCCCCAAGACGTTTCTCACAGCCTTGGGCGAGATGGAGCTGCAGCGCGCCTATTATCGTTGCGGCGCTTGCGGCAAGGGGCACTTTCCGCGGGACGAGGACCTGGGCATGCGGCGCACCAAGCTGCCGCCGGCGGTGCAGCGCATGAGCGCCACGGCAGCCGCCATGACCAGCTTCGCCGACGCAGCCAGCCTGCTGGAGGGCCTGGCGGGAGTGCGGCTGATCCCCAAGCAGGTCGAGCGCACGGCCGAAGCGATCGGTCACAAGCTGGCGCGGGCCGAGCTGGCCGACGTGCCTGGAGAGGGGCAGGAGCGGCCACCGGCGGCACCTACGATGTACGTGGGCGTCGACGGGACGGGAATTCCGGTGCGCAAGAGCGAAGTCGCCGGGCGCAAGGGCAAGCAGACGAACGGGGCCGCCCGCACGCGCGAGGCGAAGCTGGTGGTCGTGTTCACGGCTGAGGCCCGTGACGAGGAAAGCCGCCCGCAGCGCGACCAGGGCTCGGTGACCTACTCCGGAGCCATCGAAAGCGCCGCCAGCGATCCTTTCGCCCCGGAACCGTTGGCCTTTTCCCAGCGTGTCTGGCGCGAGGCCAGCCGGCGGGGCGTGTTCGGTGACGGGGCGGCCTGGATCTGGAAGCTGGCCCACGAGCAATTCCCGGGCGCGATCGAGATCGTCGACCTCTTCCACGCCAAGCAAGAGATCTGGAATGTGGCCAAGGCGTGCTTTGCCGGGGACCGCCAGCGCATTCGGCACTGGGCTGAGGCTCGCTGAGAGGAACTGACACAGGGCCGCCGGGACATCCTGCTGGGGGCCCTGAGCCTGCAGGCAGCCGGATGTGGAGAAGCCGCTCGGGGCTTGGAGTACTTCAGGCAGCATCGCCAGCGCATGCGCTATCCCGAGTTATGGGCACAGGGCCTTTGCATCGGCTCGGGCGTGGTTGAGGCGGGCTGCAAGACTGCGATCGGGGTGCGGATGAAGGGTGCGGGCATGCACTGGACGGCGCCAACGCCATCCTCGCCCTGCGCTGCAGTGCGCTCAGCAACCGTTTGGAGGACTTCTGGGCGGACCGGGCAACGCCTGCCCCAGACACGGCTGTCTGAGCCCTGGCCGCTACGACCGTCGGCTTGGACGTGGCGAGTTCTGCCTGCACAGAGCCTGCGGCTTCAGGGACCGAGCTGCTGGCGGGAACCGCCACCTGAAGCACACTTCAGAAAGGCGTGCCCGATTATCTTTACGCTGCATTACGCAAAGGTTCTGGATCAACGGGCAGGGTCCAAGGAATAGACGCCCCGTCGCGAAGCTGGGTCGTTCCGGCGCAGATTGCGCAGCCGAGCCTCCTCAACGCCAAGGTTTCCCAGATGCGCGATTTCCTCCGCTGGTGTGGGCAAAGTTCAATTGCCGCTTGGCCTCACTACTGAGCGGTCACTGTGGGCCGGCACGCGTCCACCCAGAAGCAATCCGAAGACCACTTCATAGCCGGATCCAACCCGGGATCGCAAGATGGTGTCGTGCACCCAGTCTTGGTGCACTACTCCTGCCGGACGATCGGAAGAATCAGCATGCCACGCCTCTGCACGGTGAGCGCCACCCCGCAGCCTCTAGCGCTCCTCTTCCGTTCTCGGCGAAGCGGCCGCAGCGTCGCGACGCGCAGCTGCACTGGCCCGATCCGGGTATGTCGCCAGGAATTCCTTGAAGCCCATGAGCTCGTCTTCGGTCATGCGGTCAACCTCCTCGAGGATTGCCACCCGCATCGCTTCGGCCTGTTCGTCGTCCACTCTGTCGGCCCCCTTCAAGTCATCACCTGACCGCAGGCAGGCCCTTGCGGGACCAAGCCTCTACCTCAGACTACAGACTCTTGCCCTGCTCGTCTCCATCGTCCCGGCACGGTCTTCCTAGTCGGCAGCACGTCCAAGTCACCCTCAGCCCCGTGCGCAATCCCTTCGTCCTCGACGGCGTCTGCCCCGACACCTCCAACCCTATCCGTTGGCTCGGCAATCTTGCCGTACTGGTCCGCTCTGTCCGAACTGCAGCTGTCAGTTGCCCGCCTACTGATGGGCATCCAGATTCGGCGATCAGCGACCTGCCAGTTCTTCCGAACGCTCGCTGGCCGCTTCAACGGCGGAGAGCAAGGCCCCTCGGACGGCGCCGATCTCAAGCTCCCTGAGCCCTGCGATCGTTGTGCCAGCCGGTGTCGTCACGCGGTCCTTCAGTGCCGCGGGGTGCCAGCCGGTCTCGCTGAGCAGCCTTGCCGACCCTTGCAGCAGCTGGCACGCCATCGCCATTGCCAATTTGGGCGGCAGCCCCTTCTGCACGGCACCGGCCGCAAGGCCCTCGACAACCAGGCCGACATAGGCCGGCCCGCTTCCCGATAGGCCGGTCACGGCGTGCATCTGGCTCTCGCTGACTTGGTAGACCTTGCCTACCGCCTTGAACACCGACTCCACAGTCCTCATCTGCTCCGGACTCACCGCATCGTTTGCGGTCATGGCCGTCGCGCTCTCGCGCACGAGCATGGCCAGATTGGGCATGGCCCTCACCACCGGCAAGCCGGGCCGCAGACTGGCCTGGATGGTTCGGAGCGTGACCCCAGCGGCAACCGAGACCAGCGGGCATCCGGCGCGCAAGTTACGGTCGACGTCTGGCAGCACGGAAGGCACGATGTGTGGCTTGACGGCGACTACGACCACATCGGAGCCACCCGCCACATGGCCGGCCTGCCTCGGTTGGAAGCGATCTCCGAGGCGCTCCGCCAACTCTTCCAGCCGGGCTGTGTCGAGATCGGCGGCCAAGACTCGTGATGCCGCTCCGGCAGCTAGGGCTCCCTCGGCCAAAGCCCCGCCGAGGTTGCCGACTCCGATGATCCCGAGGTTCAGTTGGCCGGCCATCGTTCCAAGTCTACGACGGGCAGCCCAATCCGACACTCGCGCTCGTAGGAGCTAGGGCCCGGGCAGTATTGTCAGTCGGGCAGGCCAGTTCAGGCCCTCAGTGGTCTGCTCGAACATCGTCGGGCCGGACCTGCCGGACGGCCAAGGAACACCCCTCACTTCAGGTACTCGAACTCCCAACCGGCGTGGTCCACCTGGCTCCGGATCCGCCAGGTCAGCAGAGCATCTAGCAGCTGGCGCTTCTTGTCTTGGCTGGCTGGGTCCCCCCACAGGTTGCGCACCTCATCGGGGTCCTTTTCCAGATTGAAGAGCTGGCCGTCCGGTGCGTCGAGGAAATGCACCAGCTTCCAGCGACGGGTCCGGATCATTGTCTGAAAGTCGTTTGTGGTGAAGTTGACGTCCCGGGCGGCCTCGCAGTAGACCTGTTCCCTGCCCTCCCAGCGCTTGCCGGAGAGTGCTGGCAGGAGCGAGTCCGCTTCCATCCGCGAGGGTGGCTTCAGGCGCGCGAGCTCCAATATCGTCGGGCCCAGATCCAGGAACGAGCACAGCCCGTCCAGCCTCCGCCCGCCGGTGAAGCGGCGAGGCGACCAGACGATCATGGGCACTCTGGTGACCGCGTCGTACATCGTCCACTTCTGGCTGTGCCCGTGGTCCGTCAGGCAGTCGCCATGGTCCGACGTGAAGATCACCACAGAGTCTTCCAGATAGCCCCGCGATTCCAACGACCGCATAATGCGGCCAACCTGCTCATCGATGAGGGTGACATTGCCGCAGTAGTATGCGCGCTGCCGGTGCCGCGCCGAGCGGGAAGGGTGCCACTGGTGCACGACCGAGTCATGGTCCACCTGGCAGTTGTGTTCGATCATTCCCCTGTAGGCTTCGGGCTGTCCGTCTAGCTCCTCCTCAGTGACCTCGAGCAAGGGCAGGTCCTTGACCATGTAGGGATCGGAGTATCGGGTGGGCGGGTCGTAAGGCGGGTGCGGCCCGGGAAACCCGATCTCGAGGAACAGCGGCTCCGTCCGGGGATAGCTCTCCAGCCACCAAGTGGCGGTGTTGCCCACAAACGTGTCCGGGTGCATGTCCTCGTCGATGGGCCACTCGAACGCACCCAGACGATCCCTGTAGTCCGGCAGGGAACGATACGAGAGCCGTCCGGGCTTCTTCAGCCCGCGGGCCTTGAGCGCCTTGTCCCACTCGTCGAAGAAGTAGCGGCCCTCGAGATGACGGTCCTTGTTCTCCACCGTGTAGCGCTGCCGGAAGCCGAACAGCTCGTTGTACGGGAAGGTGTGCATCTTGCCGACGTTGATGGTGTTGTACCCCGAGCGCTGCAGGAGATCGACCCAGCAGTGTCGCCAGCGGTCCCCGTTCCGCAGCACGCCGTGCGAGTGCGGGTACTGGCCGGTGAACAGGCTCGCCCTGCATGGGGCGCACGAGGCGGCCGGGACGAAGCAGTTGGTGAACGAGACGCCCTCCCGGGCAAGGCGGTCCAGGTTGGGGGTGTCCATGTGCCCGTACCCAAGCGCGGAAATCGTGTCGAAGCGCTGCTGGTCCGTGATGATGAGGATGATGTTGGGCCGCGAATCGGGCATCAGCCCCGTATTCTAGTCCGCGGGAAAGAGGGCTCCCGCCCTGAGGGAACCGACTACTGGATGATCGAGGAGTAGACCAGTGCCCCGAACTTCTGGCGCAGTCTGAGCGCGCCGCTCGGCCTGGCCTGGACCATCAGGATGCCGATCAGCTCTTCGGCAGGATCGATCCAGAACAGGGTCCCTTGCGACCCTCCCCAGTAGTACGAGCCGTCCGAGTACGGCAGACCCGAGCGGGCCCGTGCCTTCACGACTGCCACGCCCAACCCATATCCAAGGCCGGGCTGGTATCGAGTGCCCTCCTCCAAGTGATCCTCGGCGAGCAGCGAGACCGTCCGAGGACCGAGGACCCGGCGAGCACCGAGATCGCCTCCGTTGAGCAGCATCTGGCAGAATCGCCAATAGTCCGCCGCGGTGGTGTGCAGGCCGCTGGCACCAGAGATGAAGCTCTTGCGCCTTCCGGCCTCTGGAGGCTCGCGCGATTCTCGGGTCGGATCGTCCTTGCCCTCAACGACCAAGAGCGCACGGCGCCCTCGCTTGGAGTCGGGCGGCCAGTAGTGCGTGTCCCGCATCCCCAGCGGTTCCAGAATCCGCGCCGCGAGCAGCTCGTCCAGCCGCTTCCCGGTGACACGCTCCGCCAAGTGGCCCAGCACGTCCAGCGAATCACCGTAGATCCAAGTTGAACCCGGCTCAGCCTGCAGGGGCAGCCTGGCAAACTCGCGGACGTACACGTCCATGGAGGGAAACGAGTAGGTCTCTTGGCGGCTGCGCGGATCGCGCACTCCCGAGGTGTGCGTGAAGAGGTGTCTCACGAGCATCCTGCCCGCGGCGGGCTCGAGCGTTCCGGTCTCCCGCTGAACCTTCGGTTCCAGGAATTCTGGGATGTGCTCGCCCACGGGATCCGTCAGGGTGATCCTGCCCTCCTCAAAGAGGGTCAAGGCCACGACCGCGGTCAGCGGCTTGGTCATCGAGGCGACGTCGAAGAGCGCATCCAGAGGCATTGGATCGCTGACCGACATCCCGAGCCGGCCGGTTGCGCGGTGGTGGACGACAGTGCCGCGCCGGGACACGAGCGTTACGAAGCCGGCAGCCTCGCGGGCCTCGACCAGTCCTTGCAGCCAGCCGTCAATCCGTACGAGACGCGAGGCGGACATACCGACAGACTCGGGAGAGCCCGTCGGGAGCGAGTGGGAGGCCTGCAGCGAAAAGCCGAGGAACAGCACCAACGCCGGGAGTTGAACCCCGCGGCTCCGAATCTGCGGGTTGCGCACCATGTAACGGCCCCCTATCTCGTCAGCTGCGCACGGCCCCCCCTAGATGAAGATGGAGCACGCACAGCAGCCTATGGATTGTACGTTCTTGGACAAGTCGAGCGTGGCCCGGTCGCACGAAGTCGCGCGGGCGTAGCGAGCATGGCCCGACCAAGTCTCCTCGGTTTCCGACCGTTGCGATCCCGCTCGGCGGCGGTCTCAGTTGCACCGCAACGTCGGTGTCGCTAGACTGCCAGTGTCTCCGAGTCGGGCCGATGTCCGGCCCCGGTAAGCCTACGAGGGTGAAACGAATGCAGGATCGCGGCGGCAGGATCAATCGAAGAGCGCTATTGAAGAGCATGGGGGCTGCCGGCGCTACAGCGACGGTCATCACCTCATGCGGGGATGGTATGTCGCGGACCAGCGGCATCTCGGGAGCGGAGTTCCGCAAGAGCGTGCGCCTGGCGACAGCGGGCCCCGGCGGCAGCAAGGAGTGGAGACCGGGATACGCACTGCAGTTCCTTCCGGCGGAAGAGATTCCGACGCGAGGGGCTGACTCGGACACACTCTCCTCCGAGCCGAAGCAGAAGCTGCTCGAGTTCTACCGCCTCATGGCCACCAGCCGTAAGTGGGAGACCACGATGAAGGACCTCTTCCTGTCGGGCGAGGACGGTCTCTACGGATCCTTCCACACCTATGTCGGCGAGGAGGCAGTGGCCGTTGGCGTCATGGGCGCCCTCAACGAAGACGACTACATCGCCAGTACGCACCGCGGCCACGGTCACCTGATCGCCAAGGGGGGCGACCTGAACCTCATGTCCGCCGAGATCTTCTTCAAGGAGTCCGGCTACAACAAGGGCTACGGCGGTTCCATGCACATCACCGACATGTCCAAGGGCATCATGGGCATGAACGGAATCGTCGGTGCGAGCTTTTACATGGCGGCTGGGGCGGCCATGCGAGGCATGATTCGCGGCACGAAGCAGGTGGGCGTGGCCTTCTTCGGCGATGGTGCGGCGGCCTCGCCCTACTACTTCAGTGCCGTGCGCAGCTGCAAGAATCTCGACATTCCGGTCATCTTCGTCAACGAGAACAACTTCCAGTACATGTCCATCCCGGTGGCCGACACGTCCCCGACCAAGTACATCTCGGACTTTACAAAGGGCCTTGATCTCCCGCACCATCTCGTGGACGGGAATGACATCGCGGCAGTCTACAACGCGACCCGGCAAGCGGTGGAGTGGGCACGGGCTGGCAATGGACCGAGCGTCATCGAAGCCATGACCTACCGCTGGTATGACCACAGTGGCTTTGCGGGAGCGCGCGTAGGAGAAGAGGGTGCCACCGGCCTGCCATATCGCACGGACGAAGAGGTGCGCGGATGGATGACCCGCGATCCGATACCTCGGTACCGTCGCTGGCTGCTGGCCAAGGGAATCGCCGAGGATGCAGAGCTGGACTCCATCGAGGAGCAAGCCCAGCAAGCGGTCGACGAGTCGGTCGAATTCGCGAGGTCAGGCAGGGACCCACAGCCCGAGGCCGGAGTGCTACACACTCATGCGGACGGCCCCGTGCTGGCTAGCCAGTTCTACAACCGCAAGGGAGTGGTCTCGACGTAGGGGCGGGAACGGAGGAACCATGGCGAGAAAGTCGTACTACTACGCGCAGCTCGAGGCCGTGGCGCAGGCTGCCCATGCCCCATAACCGGGACTTGACAACGGCACCCCTCGTGTGGCA
>JAPPMC010000226.1 GCA_028819235.1 Bryobacterales bacterium | reverse complement strand
ATTCCAATATGTGCTGAGTCATGAAATGTGCTGAGGGCTCCGAGAGTCGCTCCCATCGAGGGACATAGGTGTAGGCGCTCACGCCATTTCGAACTTCGGGCGAGGGGTCCTTCGGGCCGGCCGGGCGGTGCCACCCTCTGCCCACGGCAAAGCGAATAATCCTCTTTCTGCCAGAAAGAGGATGCCGGTCTGGCCACGCTTCGGACAGAGATGGATACAGGTGTTCATTGGTAGGCCATCGTTGGCCATTCATGGTGTGGTCCCTGTGTGCTGCCGCCCGGACGTGCTGCCGTGGGTCGGTGCCACCGCGTCCAAGGGTGACGGGAATCCCGGATTCCGGGCCGAGGTCCCATCTCGAACATTCGGTCGGCTGCCCAGCACATTTCCGGTCGAGGCCTCGGACTGTGATTGGATCGAGTCCGCCCCCAGTGGGCAGAAAGGAGATTCAATCATGTTCGAGCAACTCTTCAAGACAGAAGAGACCGTGTGGCGCTACCGGAACGCGCCGCTGGCCAGCTCCCGGGCCGACTATGTCGAGAAATGTTCCGGGCAGGGCTGGTCTCGGAGTGCGCTGCTGACGATTGTCGCCACGCATCTTCATTTGGCCCGTGACCTGTCCCTCGATCCGGAGCGTCGGGTGTCGCTGGAGGAGGTCCAGTGCGCGCTGGGCCGCTGGAGCGGCAGCCCGGCCCCCGAGAACGGCAACAAAGGCAGCAGATCCTGGAAGACCCGCCGCAGGCACGCTGTCATGTGGCTGGAACAGGCCGGCCTGCTGGAACCCGAGGAGGCACCGGTGCCGCCGCACGCGGCATGGACCGACGACTTTGCGCACTGGCTGCAGCACGACTGCGGCCGCTCGGTCGGGACGGTTCGTGTCTACTGCGGTTGGGTGGACAGGTTTCTGGGACAGTTCCCCGAAGCGGATGTCATCACCGTTGCGCACCTCGATTCCGCCCTGGAGAGATCCGCCTGCAAGGGCCTGTCACGCCACACGATGCGGATCTTTGGCACCGCCCTGCGCACGTTCTTCCGCTACGCGGACCCGCGTGGCTGGTGCGAACCCGGACTGGCCGATGCCGTGTTGCTGCCGCGCATTCCCACGCAGGCGGGCCTGCCCTCGGCACCCTCCCCGGAGGAGATCGAACGCCTACTCGCAAGTGTGGACGGCGACCAGCCGGCGCACCTGCGCGACCGCGCCATCCTGCTCTTGCTGCAGCAGTACGGACTGCGCGCGGGCGAGGTGAGCGGGCTGCGGCTGGACGACATCGACTGGGATCAGTCCACACTGGTCGTGCGGCGGCCCAAGACGGGCAGCCACGACCGGTTCCCGCTCACCGACACGGCTGGGCAGGCCCTCGCCCGCTACATTTCCGAAGCGCGCCCGCGCCGCCGCTGCCGCGAGGTCTTCCTGAAGCTCACGGCCCCAACCACCCCTCTCAGCGCGGCCACGGTCTCGACACTGGTCTACCGTCGCATGCGCGCGATCGGCGTGACGCGTCCGCGTTGCGGGGCTCATTCCCTGCGGCATGCCTTCGCCCGTCGGCTGCTCTCCAAGGGCTTCGCCATGCACGAGATCGGTGACTGCCTCGGGCATCGCAGCCCGGACTCAACCGCCTATTACGCCAAGGTGGACCTCGCCGCCCTGCGCTGCGTGGCGGACATCGACCTGGAGGGACTCGTATGACCCTGCAAGAGGCCGTCGAGCAGTACACCGACTGCAAGAGAGCCATGGGGGCCTCCTTCGACACGGACGCGCGGATCCTGCTTCACTTCAGGCGCTGCGCAGGTCCCGAAGCCGACTGTGGCGACATCACGCCGGAACAGGCGCAGGCCTTCCTGTCCAACGGTGGTCGATGCGGGCCGAACTCGCGGGCGCGAAAGCACTCAACCCTCAGCGGTTTCTACCGCTACGCGATCGCACGCGGGTGGGCCCGGAACTCGCCCCTGCCGCCGATTGCGCCCACCTGTGTGCCCCCGGTGCCGCCCTACGTGTACTCGCGGGAGGAGGTGCGGTCCCTGCTGGAGGCGACGCAATCCTACTCCCCGAGAGCCTTGCAGCTCGAGCCGGACACGTTCCGCGTTCTGCTCACGCTGCTCTACGGCACCGGCCTGCGACGCGGCGAGGCGCTGCGCCTGCAGCGCCGCGACCTCGACTTGGAGCAGGGTCTGATCCACGTGCGCGATGCCAAGGGCGGCAAGGAGCGCCTGGTGGCGCTCTGCGCGGATCTGACGCGCACTCTCGCGGACTACGATCTGCGCAAGCGACCGCACGGTGCCAGCGCCGAAGAAGGGCAAGCCTTCTTCGTTAACCGCGACGGCACGCCCTTGGCGGCCACCACTGTCGGTGCCCACTTCCGGAAGCTCCGCGAGGCGGCGGGAATCCGCCGCACCGACGGATCGCCCCGCCAGCCGTGCCTTCATGATTTGCGGCATAGCTTTGCAACCCACCGCCTGACCGACTGGTACCGCGAGGGCAGGGATCTGCGCCGCCTGCTGCCGGCCCTGTCCACCCATCTGGGTCATGCGAGTCTGCGTTGCTCCCAGGTCTACCTGAGCATGACCCCGGAGCTTCTGGAGCAGGCCTCGCTGCGCTTCGAGCACTATGCCCGGGGCGAAGGGGGGCTGTCATGACCGCGACCAGCACTCTCGCCACCTGCCTGCGCCGCTTCTTCAGCGAGCACCTGCCCGGCGAGCGCAACTTGGCGCTCAACACGCGCTGCGCCTATCGCGATGCGCTGGCGCTGCTGTTGCGTTACGTGTCCGAGCAGATGGGCAAGCCGGTGGACCGGCTCGGGTTCGCCGACCTCGATGCCGAGCGCCTGCTGCGCTTCCTGGCCCACCTTGAGACGGAAAGGGGCTGCTCGGTGCGCACGCGCAACCAGCGGTTGGGGGCCCTGCGCGCCTTCGCCCGCTATGCCGCGACCCGCAGGCCGGATCTCGTGGAATGGTGTGGCCAGATCCGCGCGATCCCCTTGAAGAAGGCCGTGGCCCAGCCTGTGACATACCTGGAGAAGCCCGTAATGGATGCCTTGCTCGCCGCACCGGACCTAGACACGGCCCAAGGTCGGCGCGAGCATGCCCTGCTGGCGTTCCTGTACAACTCCGGAGCTCGCGCATCGGAGGCGGCCGGCCTAACGGTCGGCGATCTGAAGACGGACGGAGCGGGCCGGGACCGTGCCCTTGCAACGCTCCACGGCAAGGGGGGCAAGACACGGTTCTGCCCGCTCTGGCCGTCCGTGACGCAGGAGCTGGCAGAACTGGTGCGGGGCCGTTCCAGCCGCGAGCATGTCTTCCTGAACTGCAGGGGGGCGCCACTGACGCGCTCCGGAATTCATCAAGCGGTCAAGCGGGTTTCGCGACGCGTCCCCGCTCTGGCCGACGCGCCGATCGGGCCCCACGTGCTGCGACACACGGCCGCCACCCACATGCTGCGTGCCGGCGTTGACATCAACACGGTGCGCGCCTGTCTCGGACACGTCCAGATCCAGACGACGTTGATCTA
>JAPPMC010000117.1 GCA_028819235.1 Bryobacterales bacterium | reverse complement strand
ACCAGCTCAATCGACGCGCCGCGTTAAACCGCATCAAACATTGAATCTGCCTGCGATGACAAGAGGGCTACCTAGGCACTTGGTAAAATGCCGCCGCAATGGCCTCCCACGTCGATCGCCGTACATTCCTGCGCACCGCCGCAAGCACAATGGCCGCAGCCGCGGCCGCGCGGCCCGGCAGAGCAGAGGCGATCTCATTCGACGGCCCCGATGCCCTTTATCACGGCGACGACTGGGAGAGCCTGAACCCCGGGTACTGGCGCGTCGAGGGCGGCACCCTCCGACGGCGGATCCACAGCCGGGGAGACCGTGCCCGCAACACCGGCTTCCCCTACCACTACGAGACCCATGGCGACCGCATGGGGAGCTACAGCATGCCCGTGGATTACGACCCCTCGCTGCCGCCCGGACTGATCTGGAACCGCCGTTGGCGGCTGGCAGGCGACTACACGCTGGGCATGGCCGGCCGCGTGATTAGCGAGGCGCATGCCCCTCGCGAGGGGGACAGCGACACGTGGCGCATGTACAGGCCGGGCTACGGCCTGCTTGGGCTCGCGTTTGGGTCGGCGACACTCTACGAGTCCTTCGGGATGGGCGGGCGGCGTGGCAACGCAGCGTGGATCGCAGCTTGGACGGACGACGGCTACTTCGGCATACGCGAGCACGGGACCGACGCCGTGATTGCGGTCCAGCGAGCCCCGGTCCCAAGGCCCGGCGACACCTACTCGATTGAGGTTCAGGTGGCTGGAACAGAGTCCGGTGAGGGGACTGTGACAGCCACGCTGACAATCGGCGGTGGGAGGGCTGCATCGGTGCGCTTGGAGCGCGTGGACACCACTAGGCACCTGCAGGGGTTTGCCGGCATCGCCGGAAGGGGCCTGCTGGACTTCGACGTTCGGGAATTCGCGGTGGACCCGCAAGGGACTGAGCCGCTGCAGCCGCAAATCAACGCCTGCCACGTGTGCTACGCGCTGGGAGACACGTTGCGCCAGCAAGATGGCCGCTGGCAGGTTCGCTTTATGGCGCTGTTTCGCAGCGACGGCGAGCAGGCGCAGGTCCGGGTGGCCGACACCCCAACTCCTGACGGAGGCTGGGAATCGGTGCCCGTCGCCGGCCAAGCCCCGATCGTGAGCAACGATTTCCGCCGAAGTACGGCGGTGATCGACGCCGAGCTGCCCCGCAACCCGGCCGAGGCGACGTTGTACTTCACGGTGTGGAAGGACGGCCAAGACATAACGGGAGACCCGAGGCTCGGGAGCGACGCGGTCGGCTTCGGCACGGGCCAGGTTGGCGAGGTTCCGTCGGACGGGCACTATGTTGGCCGGCTGCCACGGCTCGCCGCCCCTTACAAGCTGTGCGGGCTGTCCTGCCACGCCATCCACGGAGGGCGGCCGAACCTGCCTGGGGACGGTCCAGGCGAGGGGTTCTTCATCCACGACCAGCCCACTCCGGGGGCCTACCGGCATCTGGAGGATTACGGCTTCCAAGTCATGATGTGGGAAGACGACGTCTGGTACATGGAGCTGCTGCTCTACCCTCCCTCGACCGACGACGCCTACAAGATCGTCACCACGACGCTGTGCGGGCCGACGACGCGCTGGCAGATGATGCGCCACTGGAACACCATCAACCCGGGAGACCACGACTACGGCATGGACGACGTCAAGGGCCCCGAGCAGATCGCCATCCGTTCGCATGACGACCTCGGCCAGGATGCCGAGTACATGCGCCGAAACTTCCAGATCGTGCACCATCTGGTGACCGGGGACGAGGCCCCGTCCGGAACGGCCAACCCCATGAAGTGGCGGCGCTGGAAGATGCCCAACCGGGACTTCAGCTTGCTGATCGTGGACTCTCGCCTTTGGCGCAGCAGCCAGGACACGAACATGTGGGACGACCAAGGCTGGGGCGCCAAGCGCAGCCTGTACTCGAGGACGGACGTCACCCGCAGCCTGCTTGGGGAGCAGCAGTTTTCCTGGCTGGCAGAGACCTTGCGCACGGACTCCTCTCCCCTGATCTGCCTGACCGGCATAAATGGCATGCACACCATCTGGACGGGAGACGGCCGTAGGGCAGACGCCAAGACCGTCCTGGGCGAGCGAGACAGGGTGGCAGCCGACTACGCGGGCTGGGTCGCGGCGGGCGCCGACCGAGTGCTGGAACTGCTCGGCTCGCGGGAAGGGGTCGTGAGCGTCTACGGGGACGTCCACGTGGGGATGATCCTGCAGAACGTCGCCCACAGGGTCTTTGAGTGCTCGTTCGGGCCGATTGGCCGCAGCGGCGGACGCGGCGTCAAGGAGGGCTTCGGCCCCCGGATGCGGGACTTCGACGGCCGGGAGGTCGCGGTCAAGGCGCTGTACCACCAGAGCTACGACACGCCGGACCTCCGCAAGGTGGACGGGCCGTACTACTGGAACTTTCTCGAGATGGAGTTCGACCCGCGCGGCGACGATCCCCGAATCGGCCTGCGAGTCCGCAACCTAGTGGACCCGCCGAGCGAACAGCCCCGGGGCGGAGGCGCGGTCGCCGCATCGGCGTCGGCCACCGGGAGACCTCATTCATGCTCCCTGCAGCAGGTGCGGCTGCTGCCGGAGGCAGACGTGCTGCTGCACACCACCGACGGGAGGCCGCTGCGCGGGGCTCGGACGCTGGCTGACGGGCGCCTGCCGCTCAAGGGCCTCTCGGGGGTCCCTCCCGGGGAGACCGTGGTCGTGACGGCGCGGGCTGCGGGAAGAGTCGAAGCCCGGATGCTGGTGACGGGCCCCGTGCGCGGGTAGCGCGGCCCGGAGGGGACGTCAGCGGCGGGGGCGCCTCGACCGGACAAAGTCGGAGGGAGGCGGCCGCCTGCCCTGCTGCCGCTGCCGCTGCTGCGCCAGCTTCTGCGCCTTTGAGGGACCGATCATCATGGTCATCGTGCGCCCTTCCATGCGCGGCTGCGTTTCCGGGCTCCCTATGTCCTCCAGATCGGCGACCAAGCCGCGCAGCAGGCGCTCCCCGATCTCCGGGTGCGTGATCTCCCGGCCCCGGAAGAATACGGTCGCCTTGACCTTGTTGCCCTCATTCAGGAAGCGCACGGCGTGCCTCTTCTTGAACGCGTAGTCGTGCTGGTCTGTGTTCGGGCGGAACTTGACCTCCTTGACCTCGATGCGGTGCTGCCTCTTCTTGGCGTCGCTGCGCCGCTTCTTCTCGAGGTAGGAGTACTCGCCGTAGTCGATGACCTTGGCAACCGGCGGATGCGCTGTCGGCGAGACCAGGACCAAGTCCAAGCCCATCGCTTTGGCGCGGCGGATTCCCTCACTAGTGGGCATGACGGTGGTGCGACCGTCTGGAAACACGACCCGGACCTCCCGGGCGCGGATCGTCTCATTGACGTTCCGTCTTCGGACCCTTCGAATAGGGCGGAATCTTCTTCGGTAAATAACTACCCCCCGCTGTGCCTCGGCCGATAGGCCAGCCCACACATCAAAAGAAGGAGGAGACCGGCCCCTCGCGGCACCCGATCCCCGGCTATTTGCAGAGCTGTCAGTCGCTCCCCTAGCGCCGACAGCACAAGGCGTGTTCGTTCGTCCCCGTTCCCAGCCGGCGCGTTAAGCATAACACGAACCGGCAAGCCGCGGCGGGCAGGAGGCCGTCGTCAACGACCGAGACGGAGGGGGCATTCGGACAGGGGATCGCAGTGTGCCATCATTCCATGAGCGCAAGCCCGGTCGCGGCGCTTGCGCAAGCACGGAACTATGTCCAAGGCAGAGCTGGCCGACCACCTCGCAAACGAAACCGGGCTGCACAACACTTTCTCCCGAGCCGTGGTTGAAGTGTTCGTGGCTATGCTCACGGAGTCGCTCGCCCGCGGCGACCGCATCGAACTGCAAGGATTCGGGACATTTCGCGTGGACGAAAGGGCGGCCCGAATCGGGAGGCATCCCCGGACGGGAGAGGAGCTGAAGATCCCGCCAAAGCGAGTCGTGCGGTTCAAGGCCAGCAAGGCGATGCTCCAGCGAGTCCAAGAGGAAGCGCTGGAGGGTCACGAATAGGGCTGGTTGGTCGGGGTGATGACAAGTTCCGGGATGCACGCGCGGGGGTGTAGCGTCGCGACCAGCAGGGCGGCCTCGGCGACATCCTCCGGCTGCAGCATCAGCGTGCGCGCCTCGTGCGGGGGCACGACGGGGCGGCGCTCCAAGATGGGTGTGTTGACCTCGCCCGGGCAGATGACGCACGAACGGATGCCGCGCTGCCCTTCCTCCAGGTGGGCGGCCAGGCTGAGCGAGCGCACCCCGTGCTTGCTGGCGCTGTAGCTGGGGCCACCGATCACCGAGGTCCGGACGCCGGCGATTGACGATACGGTGATCAGCACCCCGTCCCGCCGCTCCCGCATGTCAGGGAGCACGGCGTGCATCAGGTAGAACGGTGCGCTGAGGTTGACGCTCACGACCCTGTCGAAGTCCTCGCGGGTGAGCTCGTCCAATCCCCGCCGCGGGACGTTGGTGCCGGCGTTGTTGACCAAGATGTCGACTTGGGGAATTCGGCCGAGCGCCCAAGCCAGCATCTCGTCGACCGCCGCGGAATCGCTTACGTCCATCGGATATGGATGCAGCCGATCGGCCGATGCGCCTGCCCGCTCCCTCGCCGCATCGAGCTTGCCGGCAGTCCGCCCGATGGTGACGACCTCGGCCCCCTCTTTTGCGAAGACGTCTGCCACCGCCTCTCCGATCCCGCTTCCCGCGCCCGTCACGATGGCGCCCTTGCCCGTAAGTCTCATTTCGCTCCAATGCGCACCCGCAGGTGCGGCGCACTCTACAGCATTCTACGGCGCTGGCGTGTTCGGTCCCGGCGCCGGCCCGGCGACATATAATCTCGGGCGGGGCCTGCCGTGCGCAGCTTGGTGGTGGTAGAGGATGATCGCGACCTCTGCACGCTGCTCGAATACAACTTGAGCAACGGCGGATACGACGTGACGACGCTGCACCGCCTGATGGGGGCGGAAGAGGTCATCCGGCAGACACGACCGGATCTGATCCTGCTCGACGTCATGCTTCCGGACGGGGACGGCTTCGAGTTCTGCCGCAAGCTGAGGGCCAGCAGCGACACCGCGGAGATCCCGATCCTGTTCTTGACCGCGCTGAGCCAAGAGATGGACCGCGTTATGGGCCTCGAGATCGGTGGGGACGATTACATCACCAAGCCCTTCAGCCCTAGGGAGCTGATGGCCAGGATCCGTGCCCACCTGCGGCGCGTGGAGCTGCGCCGAAGGCGCGGCACGCTGGCTGCGAAGGGCCTTAGCATAGACTTCTCGGCACGCCAGGCCACCCTGAACGGCAGGCGCATCGAACTGACCGCCACCGAATTCGGCCTGCTGGGCTTCCTGGCCGAGCACCCGGGCACGGCCTTCACCCGCCAGCAGCTGATTGCGAAGGTCTGGGGCAGCCGCAAGCACATTACGCCGCGCAACATCGACGTTCACGTGCGGCGGCTGCGGGAACGGATCGAGGAGGACCCAAAGCGTCCCCGGTGGATACAGACCGTGCGAGGTTTCGGGTACAGGTTCGAGATTCCAGAATGACAGGGCGCATCTTCCTCAAGCTCGCACTCGCGACCATGCTTCCGCTCCTCCTCGCGGCGGCGGCCGCGCTCCTGCTGGTCCCGCGGATCACGGTCGGGTATTTGGAGGGCGGGCTCGAGACGAGCCTGACCGAGAAGGCGCGCCTGATAGAGAACGCGCTGGAGGGAGTCCCGCCGGACCGGTATCAGTCGTCGCTGCAGATGCTGGCCGAGCGCGCCCAAGCCCGGGTCACCGTAATTGACGCTCGCGGCAACGTTCTGGCCGACTCGCAGGCACACCCCTCGCGAATGGAGAATCATGCGACCCGCCCGGAGTTCAGCGAGGCGCTCAACGGGCGAGTCTCGACAAGCCGGCGGTACAGCACTACCGTCAAGAACGACCTGTTGTATGTGGCGGTCCCGATCCAGGGCGGTGGAGCCGTTCGCCTCGCCCTCCCGTTGGAGCAGGTCGCTTCGATGACGGCGGACCTTCGGCAGCAGATCACCGTGGCGATCCTTTTGATCGTGGCTCCATTACTGGCGGCAGTCGCTTGGGCTGCCCGCCGCATTTCGACGCAGCTGTCGGGGATCGTCGAACTTTCAAACACGATTGCGGAGGGTGACTTCGAGGTCGACACCGGCTCGCCAAAGCCGGGCTACTTGCCCGAACTCAAGGACCTCACTTCCAGCCTCACGGCGACTGCCACGAAGCTCAAGGCGAGCTTCCAGCAGCTGAATGAGGAGCGCTCCCGGTTCGTAGCCGCGGTAAACGGCATCGGCGAGGGCATCCTGGTACTGGACCGCCGTGGCCGGATCGCGCTGCACAACCCGGCAATCGAACGGATGTTCCCTGATGAGGACCTCTCGCCACTGACGCGCATCAAGTCTTGGAGGTCGAAGGAGATAGCGAAGCTCTTTCGGAGGGTCGTCGGCAACCGGGAGCCATGCACGATGGAGTTCTCCGTCGACACCCCCGCCCAGCGGGCCTGGCGGGTCTCGTGCGCGCCGATCTTGAGCCGCAAGGGCAAGGTCCGGGCGGTGGCCGCAGTCTTCCACGACATTACGGAGCTGGAGCGGATCGACCAGATGCGCCGCGATTTCGTGATCAACGTCTCCCACGAGCTGCGCACACCGCTGGCGTCAATTGCAGGGTATGCGGAGACTCTGCTGGATGGGGCCATCCACGACAAGGAGAACAACGAGCGCTTCGTAAGGATCCTTTGGCAGAACGCGCGACGCCTGACGCAGCTCACCTCCGATCTGATGACGCTGTCGCAGATCGAGGTCAACGCCCGGGAGTACGAGTTCTCGGACCAGGCGGCCGACGCCATCGTGCGACTTGCAGCGGATGGCATACGGCCCGTCCTGCGGAGCAAGGAGCTGGAACTGATCGTGGATCTCCCCGAGGGCTCCCCTACCGTCTCCTGTGATCCGGGGGCCGTGCAGCAGGTCTTGGCCAACCTGCTTGACAACGCGGCGAAGTACACCCAGCCGCACGGCCGCATCACAGTAGGGGCCAAGAGGGCCAAAGGAGCCATGCACTTCTTCGTGCGGGACACGGGGATCGGGATCGCGGCCGAGCACATGCCCAGGCTGTTCGAGCGCTTCTATCGCGTGGACAAGGCACGATCTCGCGAGCTGGGCGGCACAGGCTTGGGGCTTGCGATTGTGAAGCACCTAGTACAGGCCCACGGCGGGAGCGCATGGGTGGAAAGCGAGCCGGGCAAGGGGTCGACTTTCTCGTTTTCGCTGCCCGACCAGCGGGAAAGCCCGTCCTTGGACCAGATCCTCGGAGAGAGGCACGTGGCCCACGCGTCCGTCCAGTGAACGGCGAGCGGCGGGCTGTCGTACACTGGCGGGCAGCCGCGGGATCCGCATCACGACGCGGCCGTAGAAGGGGAACTACCATGGCGCATCGTGCTCGGACCTTGGCTCTGGCGGTGCTGTGCACGGCCGCAACGCTAGCGGCAGCGCGGTCGGCCGACCGCTTCGTGCCCATCTTCGACGGAGTGTCGCTCAAGGGGTGGGACGGAAACCCAAAGCTTTGGAGCGTGGAGGACGGCGCCATTGTCGGCCGGACGACCGCCGAGGACCCCATTCCTGCGAATTCATTCCTGGTCTGGCGGCAGGGGGAACTGGACGACTTCGAACTGCGGCTCGAATTCCAGATCGAGGGCGGCAATTCGGGCGTGCAGTACCGCGCCTTCGAAAGGCCGCTCGAATGGGGACCGCACGTCATGGGCGGACTGCAGGCGGATTTCGAGGCCGGGGAGCGCCACACGGGCGGCCTCTACGGCGAGCGGTCCAGGCGCATTCTGGCGCGGCGCGGCGAGAAGGTGGAGATCGGAGCTGACGGCAAGCCGGTCGTGACCGGCAGCGTCGGCGACCCGGCCGAGCTGCAGGAGAAGATCGACCTAAACGGGTGGAACCGTTTCGAAATCCTGGCCAGGGGCAATCGTTACATCCACAAGATCAACGGCCACGTGATGGTCGACGTGACCGACAACGACCCCAACGCGCCGGTTTCCGGCCTGCTGGGGCTGCAGGTGCACCGCGGCCCGCCCATGACGGTTCGGTTCCGCAATATCGAGCTCAAACGCCTCCGAATGCCGCGCGGCAAGAGAAAGGTGGTGTTCATCGGCGGGCCCAAGAGCCACGGCTACGGGTCGCACGAGCATACGGCCGGATTGAAGCTCCTGATCGGCGCGCTGCGGGACAACTTCCCGCAGATCCATCCCACCGCCTACTTCGACGGCCACCCGGCTGACCCGACCGCCCTCGACAACGCGGACGCGGTCGTGCTCTACAGCGGCGGCGGACTGCGGCACCCGTGGCTCGGCGCCCTCGGGGATGTCGACCGGCTGGCCGCACGCGGAGCGGGGATTGGAGCCATCCACTTTGCGGTGGAGCTCCCGGCAGGGGAGCCGGGGGCCAAGTTCCTCGAGTGGATCGGCGGCTACTTTGAGCAGTGGTGGTCGGTGAACCCACACTGGACGATGAGAGATCCGCGGCTCGCCGAGGGCCATCCCATCACGAACGGCGTCGAACCGTTCGAGATCCATGATGAGTGGTACTTCAACATCCGCTTCCGCCCGGGCCTGCACGACGTCACGCCCATCCTGCAGGCCGTCCCACCACCGCAGACGATGAACCGACCGGACGGCAAGGCCTCGGGCAACCCGTATGCGCGCGCGGCTGTAAAGCGCGGAGACTGGCAGACGCTGATGTGGGCCAGCGAGCGGCCCGGCGGCGGACGCGGCTTCGGCTTCACCGGCGGCCATGTCCACTGGAACTGGGCGCACCCGTCGTACCGCAAGTTGGTCCTGAATGCGATCGCCTGGATCTCGGGCGCAGAAGTTCCCCCGGCAGGAATCGAGTCAGGACCCTACGGCATCGAAGCGATGCTTCAGAACCAAGACTTTCAGCCTTGGGGACGCTACGATCAGGCCGAAGTGGAGAAGATGGTCGGCGGCTGGTCGAAGCTCAGCCGCTGACGGCCCGCTAACCGGGCTGGCGCGGCCCGTTAGGAGTCCTGCTTCCGAGCTGCTTCGCCAGAAGCTTGGACCGGGGCTGATCACGGGAATCTTGAGGCCTGCCCGAACGGGCGCGCCCCCTCGCGCGAGTCTCCTATGCTGTGGGGGTGCAGGCCCTCGCCGACTTGATGGATGCCTTCGCGCGCTTTGCCTGGGGGCCCGTCGTGCTGGTCCTCCTAGTCGGGGGCGGTTGCTACTTCTTCGCGTACTCGCGCCTGATCCCCTTCCGATACATGGGGCACGCGCTGAATATCCTAGCGGGCAAGTACGACTCCCCGACGGACACGGGCCAAGTTACCCACTTCCAAGCGCTCAGCAGCGCTCTGGCGAGCACGATCGGCATGGCCAACATTGCGGGCGTGGCGGTGGCCATCCAGACGGCCGGGCCCGGGACCGTCTTCTGGATGTGGGTCTGCGCCCTCGCGGGCATTGCGACCAAGTTCTTCACCTGCACGCTCGCGGTCCAGTTCAGGGGCCCCGACAGCCGGGGAGAAATCCAGGGCGGGCCGATGTACGTCATCCTGCACGGCCTCGGATCGCGCTGGAAGCCGATGGCGCTATTTTTCTCGCTGTGCGCCCTCTGCGGCACGCTGCCGATGTTCCAGGTCAACCAGCTCGTGCAGATCTCGCGAGAGACCGTGGCGTCCCGGCTAGGCTGGATTGAAGGCTCGGGTGACGCTTGGCTCTTCAACCTCGGGTCGGGGCTGCTCATCGCGGCGGTGGCCGGAGGGATCCTGGCCGGTGGGATCCAGCGGATCGGGAAGGTCGCCTCGCGCATGGTGCCCGGCATGGTCGTGCTCTACATGGGCTGCGGACTCGCCATTCTCGCCCTCAACGCGAGGGACATTCCCGCGGCGTTCGCCGCCATCCTGTCGGACGCCTTCAGCGGGGAGGCCGTGGCCGGTGGGGCCATGTGGGCGGTCCTGGTCACCGGCATCCGAAGGGCCGCGTTCTCCAACGAGGCCGGGATCGGCTCGGAAGCCTTGGCCCACGGTGCCGCGAAGACTGAGCAGCCGGCACGGGAGGGGCTTGTGGCGATGCTGGGCCCAATAATCGACACACTGATCGTGTGCACCACCACCGCACTGATCGTGTTGTGCACCGGCACATGGACCGACACGAGCACAAGCGGGGTCTCGGTCACTGCGGCGTCTTTCGAGCAGGTGCTTCCCGGAATCGGGACCTACCTGCTGTTCACCTGCATCCTGTTCTTCTCCTTCACGACAACGCTGTCGTGCGGCTACTACGGCGAGAAGTCGCTGGGATTCCTGATCGGCGCAGAGCGCCAGCGGGCCTACAAGTACATCTACACCGTGGCGATCGTGATCTCGGCGGTGGCTTCCCACACCGCCGTTCTCGATTTCATTGACGGGATGTACGGCTTCATGTCGATACCGACCATGACATCCTCGCTGCTGCTGGCGCCCAAGGTGATGCAAGAGGCCCGCAGATACTTCGGGGCGCTGCAAGCCCAAACACTTCCGCCCGCAGCACGCCCGGAGTGAGGCAACGTGCCGAGTCGCCCGGTGTCCGCTGGCGCTTGCTGTTAAGCGCGGGCCAGCGAGGCCGCCTACAATGGGCGCGATGGCCCGCTGGATCGCGGCGCTGGCGGTCTTGGCCGCGGCCAGCCTTGAGGCCCGCCCGCCAAACATCCTGCTTATCGTCAGCGACGATCAGGGCTACATGGACCTGGGCTCGATGGGAGGCCCGGACATCCGCACGCCGCGCTTGGACAGGCTTGCCAGCGAGGGGATCCGCCTGACCAGCTACTACTCGGCCTTTCCCGTCTGCACTCCGTCGAGAGGGGCCCTGCTGACAGGCCGTTATCCGCAAAGGAACGGCACGTACGACAACTTCCGCAACGACCGGGTCGACGACGGCTACCGCTATCCGAGCCACGAGTACGCCATCAGCCCGGAGCGCATTCTCGGCATGGACACTCGCGAAGTCCTGCTGTCGGAGGTGCTGGCCTCGGCCGGATACGCCACGGGGGTCTTCGGCAAGTGGGACTTGGGATCGCTGCGGCGGTTTCTTCCGCTGCAGCGGGGCTTCGCTGACTTCTACGGGTTCGTCAACACGGGCATCGACTACTGGACACACGAGCGATACGGCGTTCCTTCCATGTATCGCGGGAATTCCCCGACGACCGAGGATCGCGGGCGTTACGCGACGGAGCTCTTCGAGCGCGAGACACTGCGCTTCATCGACGAGCATCAGGCCGCCCCGTTCTTTGTCTACCTTTCCTACAACGCTCCCCACGGCGCGTCCAGCCTGGACCGTGGCATCCGGGGCTTCGTGCAGGCCCCGGGGGAGTGTCTCGACCAGTACCCTTCCCCGGACGGGCTGGCCGAGGAGCGCCGCCACAAGTTCATGGCGGCCGTGAGCTGCATGGATGCGTCCATCGGCCGCGTGCTGGACCGCATCGACGAGCTCGGCCTGCAGCGCGAGACCATCGTGATCTTCGTCTCGGACAACGGAGCCGGAGGGGGAGGAGACTCGGGGCCGTTGCGGGGCCGCAAGGGGCAGATGTTCGAGGGCGGAGTGCGCGTTCCGTTCCTGATGCGCTGGCCCGGCCAGATCGAGCCGGGCTCGGTGTCGGACGAGTTTCTCACGGCGCTGGAGGTGTTCCCGACCTTGGCCGCGGCGGCAGGGGCACAGGTCCCGGCGGGTGTCGCGATCGACGGATTCGACATGCTGCCGGTCCTGAAGGGGCAGGGACCCTCGCGTCGGGACCGCATGTTCTGGGAGAGGCAGGGCGACTCCGGCGCCCGCCTCGGAGAGTGGAAGCTGGTGCGATCGCGCCGAGGAGGGGGGCTCTTCGACCTGTCGGAGGACATCGGGGAGCGCAGTGACCTCTCCGAGCGCCTGCCGGAAGTGCGGGCGCGGGTCGAGCGCGCCTACGAGGAATGGGCCGCGCAGATGGCGGAGGCGGAGCCGAGGGGCCCGTTCCGCGACTACTGAATCGCCCAAGCCCCGGGTTTCGGGCGGGGCAGAATGAGGGGAAGCCGATGCAAACAAACTCGGATACGCGTCCTCTGGAGATCAACCGCCACGGGGCGCACGATGTCCAGATTCGGTGGAACACCGGCGAAGAGGCCGTCTACCCGGCGAAGTACCTGCGCGGCCAGTGCCCGTGCGCGAGTTGCGTGGACGAAGTCACCGGCAAGCGCATCGTGACCGAGAACCTACTGCCGATCCTGGTCTACCCGACCAAGATCGAGCCGGTCGGCCGATACGGCATCCAGATCTTCTGGAGCGACGGGCACTCCACCGGCCTCTACACTTGGGAACGTCTGCACGCGATGCTCCCGGAGGTCCGCAAACTGGCGAAGGGATGAGGCCTCAGCCGGGCGAGGGCGGTCCTGATCCTTAGCCCCAGCGACCGCGCTTGCCCTCGCTGGCGATGTGGTCCGCGGCCCTAGAGGTGATCGCCATCATCGTCAAGGTGGGATTCTGGCAGCCAATTGAGGCCCAAGCCGCCCCGTCGGTCACGAAGACGTTCCCAACGTCGTGCGTCTGGGTCCACGTGTTCAGCACGGACTTTTTGGGATCGGCACCCATCCTTGCAGTGCCCACCTCGTGAATGCAGAACCCTCCTACGGAGGGCCGTCCGTACATGCGCACGTCCTTGTGCCCTGTGGCCTCCAGCATTTCCGCCGCCTGCACACGCGAGTCATTCCAGAGCGCCAAGTCATTCGTGGACCAGTCGAAGTGGATATCCAGGGTGGGAATGCCCCACGCGTCCGGGAGGTCGCGGTTCAGGGTTACGTAGTTCTCGTAGCGCGGCAGGCACTCGCACCACGCCCCTAAACCCGTAGACCATTCGGCACGGTCGTGGACAGCCTCTTTGAACCTCTTCCCGAACCCTGGTGCCGACAGATTGAATCCCGGCCCACTGCGGCCCTGATAGCCGTATCCGCGAATCATTCCGTTCGTGCGGGCACGGTCGATGTTGCGGAAGCGCGGAATGTAGATTCCGTTCGGCCTCGCAGGGGGCCCTACCCACGGCTTGGCGTCGAGTTCGGGCAGCCGTCCGCCAGCTCCGCCCGTGTAGACGTGGTCCATGAGGTAGTGGCCCAGCATGCCGCTGGAATTGAAGTCGAGGCCGTGGTCGGCCGAGTGCATCAGCAAGCGCGTTGACTCCAGCGTCGACGCGCAGAGCACGACGACCTTGCCGCGCACTTCCCTGGGCTGCCGAGTGAGGCGATCGACGTAGGCGACGCCGCCCGCCTCGCCGGTGCGCGGATCACGCGTCACGTGGCTGGCGACGGCGTCTACCAGCAGGTCGCAGTTCCCGGAGTCCATCGCGGCCTTGAGCGTCGTGGTGGGGCTGTTGTAGTAGGAGTGAGTCACGCAGCCCTGCTCGCAGGGGCCGCAGTAGTGGCACGGCTGACGGCCGTTGTGGGCCTTGGTCACGATCGCCGTGCGGCCAATCGTCGCAACCCGGCCGGTGCGCACCCGCAGCCTTTCCCGGAACAGCGACTCGCCGCAGGTGAAGCCCATCGGGGGCAGGAAAACGCTGTCCGGGAGATGGTCAAGGCCTTCCTCGATCCCGCTTATGCCGACGAAGCGCTCGACCGTCTCGTAGTGCGGAACGAGGTCGGCATAGCGGATGCCCCAGTTCTCGCCGTATCCGTCCCGGTCGGCGCAACGGAAATCCAGATCGCCCATGCGGTACGACTGCCGGCCCCAGGAAAGGGAGCGTCCGCCGAGCACGCGCATGCGGATCCAGTGGAACGGTTTGCCCTCCGGCGTCTGGTAGGGATTCTCGATGTCGTCCGCGAACCACTTGTAGTTCGATTCTCGGCAGGCGTACACCAGCCCTTGGACGGGCCGATTGCGCATCAAGTCCGGCGACTTGGGAATGCCGCCGACATAGCGCGACGAGTTTCCCCGGTACTTGAGGTCGTACGGCATGACGTGCTCGGTGAAATCCGAGTCCTCGACCTTTGGCCCCGCCTCGAGGACGCAGACCTTGAGCCCGGCCGCACTCAGCCGCCACGCTGCCACCCCGCCCGTTGCGCCGCTGCCTACGATGACTGCATCGTAGACATCCCGGTCCCGGGCAATTGTTTGCAGCATGCCGTTCAGTGTAGCGGCAGGTAGGCGCCGCTCAGAACTCCCAGCGCAGCGCTAGCTGCACCTGACGGGATGACGTGCTGGTCTGGGTCACGCGCCCGGCGCTGCCGATGCGCCGGCCCGAGGCGCTGAACAAGGCGCGGCCCGACGGCACCTGGAAATTGGGGTGATTGGTGACGTTGAAGGCCTCGCCGCGAAGCTTGAGGCTATGGCGCTCCCCCGCGACCAAGACCTTGTGCAGGGCCACGTCGAGCGCGAAGATACCTGGCCCGCGCAGGGTTCCGCGGCCCAGATTGCCCAAGTACCCGGCCTCGGGCAGGCTGAACGCCAGCGGGTCGAAGTAACGGGCCGGGTCCCCGAGCGTGATGTCCCCTGCCGCCCGCCCCGACACGAGGTCAGGGCGCTGCCCCACGTCGCCGAAGCCCGGGCGCAGCCGGGCACGGTCGAATCCGACCCTCGGCGCGAACGGCGTCCCGGCCAATATCTGCCCGAGACAGTGCAGCTGCCAGCCGCCCAAGACCGCCGCAAGCTGTGACCCCTCGCCGCGCCACAGGTCGAGAGAGAAGCTTCCGGCCACGACGTGGTCCTGGTCGAAGTCGGACAGGCCTCGATTCGCCCGGTAGTCCCAGACCGTTGGGACCTGGTCGCTGGCCACGAAGTCGTTGAAGGTGTGGTTCGAAGCCTCGTCGATGGAGCGGCTCCACGTGTACTTCCCGCGGAGCGAGAAGCGGTCCGCGATGCGCGTCTGCAGGCTGAACGTGATGCCCTGGTAGAAGGAGTTGAACTGGGTGCGCCGCAGGCCTATGCGCGAGAAGGCGGGATTGACGTACGGGCTCCCCGCCGGGAAATAGTAGCGCCCGTCGGGCTGCACCTCAGGTATGGGAGAGTTGGCGCTGATGAGCTGCCCGAACAAGTGCACGCCGCGCGCTCCGCTGTAGCCGGCGCGGATCACCGTGCTGGGCGTGAGCTGGCGCTCCATGGTGGCCTGCCAACGGGCCACGTAGGGCTGGTTCAAGTTGTAGTCGACGCCGTCCATCGACGCCGAGGGCCTGCGGCCCTTGGCGGCGTTCAGGATGTCGGGGAAGCCCGGCCGTCCGAAAACCAAGATGCGGTTGAACAGCGGAGGCGTGCGGACGCCGGCGATGGTCAGCTCGCGGCTTCCGAGCTGGTCATAGAAGATCCCGAAGCCCCCGCGCGCGACGGTTCGGCCGTCCCCGACCGGGTCGAAGGCCACCGAGATGCGCGGCGCAAAGTTGTCCTTCGACGGGTTCTTCCACACCGGGCCGCCGACCGTCGTCGCCGGGTCATTGATAAAGTCGCGGAGCACGGCGGACTTACCGTTCACTTCGAACGGAGTCGAGACCGCTTCGTACCGCAGGCCGAGGCTGACGCTGAAGATCTTGAAGGCAGTGAAGTCGTGCTGCACGTACCCGAAGTACTGGTTGTAGCGCCAGCCGCGCACGGTGTCGGAACCCGGCTGCATGACTTCTGCGATGCGCGGCCTGGCCTGCAGCAAGAGAGCGACCGAATCGAATGTGTAGGCCCCGACCGCACTGAGGTCGGAGCGCTGGTTGAAGCGTACGCGGTCGTACCCGGCGCCCAGACGGGTTGTTCGTCGTCCCTTGGCGCGCACGAGCGAGAAGTTTGTCTGGTAGCTCTCCAGGATGAAGCGGCGGGGCCGCGCACGAGCCTGGAAACCGCCCATGTTTCCGAGGCCGTTCACAGTCAGTGTGCCCATCGGCTGTCCGGGAACGAGCGAAAGCGAGTCCGGCACAGAGGTCGTGCTGTTTTCGAAATTGTCGACGCGGCTGAATGCGGCCCCCCACGTCGTTAGCGTTGCCGGAGAGTGCACGTGCTTGAGCTGGGCGTTGAAGAAGTGGTGGCGCGAATCGAGCCCGAAGACCCACAGGTCCATGGAGTCCGGCGCGCGATTGGCCGCAGTGTTGAACGTGTAGCGCGAAGCCAGTTCGGTCGCGCTGCTGAGCAGCAGATCGAGTTTCCCTGAGACGAACGTCTCATCGGTCCGGTCCGACAGCTGCCTGATGGACTCTGCCGTGCCGTCCCCGAAGTCCCTGCCGTTGGGCTCGGGATAGAGGTCCAGGTAGGGCGCGACGGCCGGGGACACCTGGATCTCCTGGTCCGGCAGGCGGCCCTGCCGAGCCTCCGGAGTCGGAACTGCCGGGCGGGCAGTCCGGGACAGCCGCTCCCTCAAGCCCTCGAAATTGCCGAGAAAGAATGCGCGGTTGGAGCGCAATGGGCCGCCGACCAGCGCGCCGAAGTGATTCCTTCGCAGGGGAGGCGGGCCGGAAGCCGGCGAGTCGAAGTAGTTTCGAGCGTCCAGGGAATTGTTGCGCAGGTACTCGTAGGCACTGCCGTGGAGCCGCTGGCCGCCGGACCGCGACACCGCTGTGAACACGCCGCCGGCCGTGCGGCCAAACTCGGCGCTGTATGGGTTAGAGACGAGATGGACCTCGCGCACCATCTCAAGGCCAAGCAGGTTCCCCGCCGCACTGGCCGGCGATGCCGATGCGGCGTCATTGACGTAAACCCCGTCGATCTGGAAGCTGTTCTGGTTCGGTCGTGCGCCCAGCACCGAGATCTGGCGCCCGATCCCCTGGGCAAGGCCGACGCGGGCGGAGGCGGGCACGGTTGCCCCCGGCTCTAGCGCCGACAGCTCGAACAGGTCCCTACCGTTCAACGGAAGCTCTCGGAGGCTGCGCTCCGGAACCAAGCCGCCCCAGTCAGCCGCATTGGACGAAATCAGCGCTACTGTTCCGCTTACCTCAATCGAATCTTGCGTCATGCCCAGTTCGAGCCGCAGGCTGTAGCGCGCAGTGCGCCCGCTGGTCAGCTCGATGCCTGAAGCCTCGATCCTGCGAAAGCCGGGCCGCTCCACCGAAACCGAATAAGTGCCGGGCTCAAGCGCCGCCGCGATGTAACGCCCGTCGTTGCCCGTTACGATTTCCCGCCGGGCCCCGGTGCTGTCGCGCGTGACGGTGACCTTCGCTCCGGGAACGACCCGCCCCTGCGGGTCGGTCACGACCCCAACGAGGGTGGCATCCGACTGCGCCGCAAGCGGCGACACCGCCGAGGACAAGAGTGCGGCCAGTAGGGCGAAACGAAACGCTCGCAGGCAGCGGAGCTTTGTTGCAGGACGCATGGCTAGATCGCTCAGCGAACCCGTTTCATCGTCCATTCCCGCTCGTCGCCGTCGGCTGAGTGGCTGTCGCGCAGGATGAGCGTGTCACCGTCCAGTTCCAGTTCGCCCGGGAACGACTGTCCCTCGTAGTGGGCGGACAGCGCGACGATGTTGGTGCGCACAACTTCACGGCCGTCCCACTCGTAGCGGTATAGGCCCGCCCCGATCGGCTGCTGGGTCTGGAACTCCTCGGCCGTCATGTCGCTGAGCGACTTTGCGAGCTTTGGGCGGTCCACACCAGCCACGATCACCATCTGGTGGGTGTCGGTGAACTGGTGGTACTCCCGGCGGTGCGGCTGGTCCTGCCCCTTGGTCAGGTTGCGCACCGAAGTGACTTCCCAAAGGCCCTCGATGCCCGGCCCTGGCGCCGATGCGCAGCCCAGAAGACCGGACAAAGCCACCAGCGTGAGAATGCTGACCGGCCGGAATGGGCAGCTGCGCAAGATCACGGCGCCACGCCCCACCCCAACGTCTCGCATTTCTCCATTAGACCGCATGGCCCCCGATCGGCATCGATGTCGGCCCGAAATACAATTCAGATAATCCGCCGTAACACTCTCGAGTGGCCCGGCGTTCGCAAAGATGGCCGAGCGCTCCGCACGAACGCCCGTAATGCGGCAGTACCATGCCGCGAAGCAGGACCACCCGGGATGCCTGCTGTTCTTCCGCCTGGGGGATTTCTTCGAACTCTTCTTCGAGGACGCAATCACCGCGTCGCGGGACTTGGGCATCACGCTGACCCGTAGGCGGGAGCGGCGCGGCGAACCAATCCCGATGTGCGGAGTGCCCGTCCATTCGGCTGACACGTACCTCGCGAAGCTCCTTGCGAAGGGGCACAGGGTGGCGATCTGCGACCAAGTCGAGAAGCCCTCGAAAGCGCGAAAGCTGGTGCGCCGGGAGGTCGTGCGAGTGCTCTCTCCCGGCACGGCGAGCGACCCGAGCATCCTCCGGCCGGGGGAGAACAATTACCTAGCCGCTGTCCACTCGCGAGGGAGTGAGGCCGGCTTGGCGTACGTCGATGTCTCGACCGGGGACTTCCGCGCAATGCAGCTGCACGAAGCGGAAGTGGAGGGAACGCTGCAGGCACTTCGGGTAAGGGAGTTGCTGCGCCCGGAATCCGGACAGTGGAGCGTTCCGCAGGAGGACGACCAGGCGACGGAGGCGGAGACATCCTACACAGTGACACCAGTGGACGGGTGGAGCTTCGACGCCGAGTACGCCGAACGCACCCTGCTGAACACGTTCAGGCTGCACAACTTGGACGGGCTTGGGATGAAGGACAAGCCCCTCGCGGTGGCCGCAGCCGGCGCTGTTGTGCACTACCTGCGCGAAACGCAGCGTTCCTCGCTGGCGCACCTCGGGCGACCGGCGTTCCTTGCCCAGTCGGACTGCATGGTGCTGGACCCGCTCACGATCCGGCACTTGGAGATCTTTGATCCTCTCTTCCAGGAGACGCGCACTACGTTGCTGCATGCCTTGGACCGGACCGCAACCCCCATGGGTGCCCGGCTGATGCGAAGCCGACTGCTGCGGCCGAGCATGGATTCCATCGAGATCGAACATCGCCTCGAAGCCGTCGAGGAACTCTGCCGGGCCACCATCGCCCGCACCGAGCTGCAGCGCGAGATGAAGCGCCTGCACGACATCGAGCGTCTGCTGGCGAGGATAACGCTGCGGTCGACGGGGCCCCGGGAGGTGCACAACCTGGGCCAGTCGCTAGCGCGTATCCCGACGATTCGGGAGCTTGCCTCGGCGATTCCGGGTGTCCGGGCACAGTCGCTGCTGGAGCGAATGGACCCAGTGGAGGACGTTAGCGGGAGCATTCGGGAGACGCTCCGCGAAGACCCTTCGGCCCTAGGCTCGGGAGGAGCCATCGCGGATGGCGTCGACGCGGAGTTGGACGCGCTGCGGGATATCCAGAGGGACAGCCGGTCGTACATCTCGGAGCTTGAGCAGCGGGAGCGCAAACAGACAGGTATCGACTCGCTGAAGGTTCGGTGCAACAACATCTTCGGATTCTTCATCGAAGTCTCCAAGGCGAACCTGTCAAAGGTCCCAGAACACTACGACCGCAAGCAGACGCTAGTGAACGCCGAGCGGTTCATCACAATCGAGCTGAAGGAGCTCGAGGCGAAGGTCCTCGATGCCGAGACAGGAATCGCCGAGAAGGAGGCCCTGATCTTTGAGCACCTGACGGCTGCAGTGGTGGCAGAAGCCACCAGGATCCGTTCGGCCGGCGCCGCCATCGCCGAACTGGACTTCTTCTGCGGCCTGGCCCAAGTGGCCGTCGAGGGAAACTATTCGCGGCCGCGATTCAATTCCAGCGGCGAGATCCGCATTGAGGGCGGCAGGCACCCCGTTGTGGAGCGGATGCTGGAACAGACCAGCGGAGACAGGTTCATCGAGAATGACGCGCACCTAGACTGCGACGAGCGCGTGATCGCGCTGATCACGGGGCCGAACATGGGGGGCAAGTCCACCTATCTGCGGCAGATCGCACTGATCTCGGTCATGGCCCAGTGCGGCTCCTTCGTTCCGGCCAGATCTGCGAGCCTTCCTCTGGTCGACCGCATCTTCACCCGAATCGGGGCCAGCGACAACGTCGCCTTGGGGCGCTCGACCTTCATGGTCGAAATGACGGAGACCGCACAGATCCTGAACACCGCAACCGGCCAAAGTCTGGTCCTCCTCGACGAAATCGGGCGAGGGACATCCACGTACGACGGGCTAGCTCTCGCGTGGGCGGTCGCCGAGCACATCCTGCGCAAGGTGCGGGCCAAGACGCTCTTCGCGACGCACTACCACGAACTGACCGCACTCCCTGACACTCACGAGGGCGTGGTCAACCTGCACGTGTCGGCCAAGCTGTCCGGTGACCGGCTCGTATTCCTCCGGCGCATCCAGCCGGGACGGGCCGACCGAAGCTACGGCATCGAGGTGGCCCGCCTAGCCGGGCTACCCCCAGAAGTAGTCGCTCGCGCCAGCGAGGTCCTTGCGAATCACGAACGAGTGGCAGGCCCAGCGGCTGAGAGCGGGACGGAGCGGGCGATCAATAGCGACGGTGATGCCGGGACGAAGCCCTCCGGGATGGAGCAGAACCTCCGATCCCTTGACTTGGAGCAGCTCACGCCGTTCGAGGCGCTCTGGGTGCTGCACGAATGGAAGGAGACGTTGGGCGACTGAATCGTACGGTGCTGTCTCGAGGGCCTTGGTTCGGTGACGGCCCGTGGCCTGGAAGGGCTGGTCGCACCGTTCCTACTTGGCCGCTGGCGGTCCCCGAGCGGGAATCAGCGCGTGCGCGGGAAGAACCTGCGGTAACGTTCCGGCAGCCGCATCATCCTGCCGCTGGCGTCGGTCACCGTGTGGAGGGTCTTGCCCTCGGCAAGAAGTTCGTCTCCACGGCGTATCCGGTAAGCGAAACGCACCGTGCGAGAGCGGCTCTCGGTGACCCAACACGACAACTCGATTCGGTCACCGAAGCGTGCCGGCCGGCGGTAGCGGCAGTGCGCTTCGGTAACCGCGAGGAAGGCGCCGTCCTCGCGCTCCATGTCCCGGTACTCGAAACCTGCCTCCCTGCAATAGGCCACCCGCGCAACCTCCATCCAGACGAAGTAGTTGGCGTAGTAGACCACTCCCATCTGGTCCGTCTCCGCATAGCGGACCTGGACGCTCGTGCGAGCTACCAGGCTTGGCACGCGCACTAACCCTTCATGGATGACAGGAATTCAGCGTTGCTGCGCGTGCGAGCCATGCGGTCCAGCAGGAGTTCCATGCACTCAACCGTCCCCAGATTGCTCGTGACCTTGCGAAGCACCCACACCCGCCGGAGCGTCTCGTGATCCAGCAGCAGCTCCTCCTTGCGAGTGCCGCTGCGGTGGATGTCGATTGCCGGGAAGGTGCGCTTGTCCACGAGCTTGCGGTCGAGGTGCAGTTCCATGTTCCCCGTGCCCTTGAACTCCTCGAAGATCACCTCGTCCATTCGGCTGCCGGTGTCCACCAGCGCTGTCGCGACGATCGTCAGCGATCCGCCTTCCTCGATATTGCGGGCAGCCCCGAAGAAGCGCTTCGGGCGCTGCAGCGCATTGGCGTCGACCCCGCCCGTAAGCACCCTTCCCGAAGACGGCACGACTGTGTTGTAGGCACGCGCGAGCCTCGTGATCGAGTCCAGCAACACGACCACGTCGCGCTTGTGCTCCACGAGGCGCTTGGCCTTCTCGATTGCCATTTCGGCAACCTGCACGTGCCGTGTCTGCGGCTCGTCGAAGGTCGAACTGATGACCTCGCCCCTAACGGAGCGCTGCATGTCTGTGACTTCTTCCGGACGCTCGTCGATCAGCAGCACAATCAGGACCACGTCCGGGTGGTTGGCGGAGATCGAGTTGGCGATCGACTGGAGCAGCATCGTCTTGCCCGTCCTCGGGGGGGCGACGATGAGTCCGCGCTGGCCCTTGCCGAGCGGCACCATAAGGTCCATGACCCGACCGCTGTGATTGTCCTTGTGGGTCTCAAGCTGGAGGCGCTCCTGCGGGTAGTAGGGGGTGAGGCTGTCGAAGTCGATCCGCCAGCGGGCCACTTCGGGCTCTTCGTGGTTCAGCGCACTGACCTTTTGGAGGGAGAAGTAGTTCTGCCGCTCCCGGGGCTCTCGCGCCTCGCCGGAGACCGTGTCGCCGTTCCGGATGGCGTGCTCCCGCAAGAGGCGAGGCGCCACAAAAACGTCTCCCCTGCCCGGTAGGTAGTTGTACAAGCGGGAACGCAGGAACCCGAAGCCTTCCGGCAGGACTTCAAGCACACCCTCAACGTCGATCAGGCCGCCTTCCCCGACCTGCGATCGCAGAATACGGTAGATCAGGTCTTGCCGGCGGAGGCCGCCGGCATCTTCGATGCCCAGGTCCAACGCAGTCTTGGTCAAGGACGCAAAGTCCTTCTGATGCAATTCGGCTAAGTCCATGGGAAATGGGGCGAGACCCGGCAGGCTGGCCACCGATGCGGCCCCGGACGCCGTATAAGCGGCGGGCAAACTCGTGCCCACCCAACACTCCAAGGATACCGCACCACCAGGGTGGTCGGCAAGCGATTAGTGCCCCGAGGGGTCATCGCCTCCCGCGAGTCCGGAAGGCTGCTGTACCGTCCAAGCCGGCGCGGTTGCTGACAGTGAGCGAGCGTGAACGCACAGCTCCAGCCTGATGCTGGTGAAATGGGATCAGCAGTGTTTCCGACGACCCTCGCGGGGGAGGACTGGCCCTCGATGCCAGCAATGTGGCGCAGTTCCCGACTCCGCCTAGTCCACCAGATCTTCCCGAGACCCGGCACTGGGCCCGTGATGGCTATGGGATTGTTCGTGGCAACCTGTCTTGGGAGACACAGGACGGCCGGCTGCCGCAGATCAGAGACGGTCCTCGCAGGTGCCGGCTACCACTCATCGCGCGAGAGCCGTTCCGGGACGGATCGCTGCTCGAGCCGGTCAACTGCCAGACTGATCGAACGACAGCCGTCGTTGGTCGACCATTTGGTCCGATCTCAGAACGCTTGGAGGATGTCAGGATGATTCGGATGCGCGGGCAATTGCCCGCACTATGCACACCCCCCGCAGGAAGGGAGTGGACCCCACGAGAGGTCATCAAACGGTGCGCCCTGTCACCATTGCCGATCCTGTGGCTAATCGCCGTCTTGGCCCTCCAACATTGCAGCGTGCACGGCGGGACGCCAAACGTCCTGCTGATCGTGTCCGAGGACAACGGCCCGGAATTGGGGGCTTACGGTAACCCGTACGCGCGGACACCCGTGCTTGATTCGCTGGCAAGGGACGGGACGTTATTCAAGAATGCGTACGTACCGCAAGCCGGTTGCAGCCAGTCTAGGGCCGCGTTCCTGACGGGACTTTTCCCCCACCAGAGCGGTCAGATCGGCTTGGCGACGTGGAAGTACGGACTGTACCGGGACAACACGCCAAACCTCGTTGAGCGCCTGAGGGGAGCGGGATACCGGACCGGCATCATCGGCAAGCTCCACATCAACCCGGAGGACGCGTTTCCGTTTGATTTCTCGGAGATTTCCGGCTCGAACTTCCAGCGGAGGGATCTCAACGCCTACGCGGAGGCTGCGGAAGAGTTCTTCTCCGCATCAGCAACCCCGTTCTTCCTTTCCGTGAACTACCCCGACGCTCACCGGCCATTCCTGCGCGAGGTGGACAGTCTTCCAGCGAACCCGCTCGACCCGTCGGACGTGGAACCGCTCGCGTACATGGGCCTCGATTCCCCGACGCTGCGCCGGGACACTGCCAACTATCTGAACTCGATCGCGAGGCTCGACAGCCTAGTCGGCGACCTGTTGAGCGCACTGGAACGGTCTAGCAAGGCGGAAGAGACATTGGTGGTGTACTTGGGCGACCACGGAGCCGACCTGCTGCGTGGGAAGCGGACAACCTATGAGGGAGGCCTGAGGGTGCCGTTGTTGGTTCGCTGGCCCGGGAAGGCTCTGGCGGGCCAGTCGCGTGAAGAGCTTGTGTCGACAATTGATCTCGTGCCGACGATCCTAGCCGCCACCGGGGCCGAGGCGATCCGCGGCCTGCCGGGCCGCTCCCTCCTGCGCCTTCTGAGCGGAGAGCCTGCCCCATGGCGCGAGCACTTGTTCGCCGAGTACCACGTCCACTCCAACCACAACTACTACCCGCAGCGGTCGGTACGCGGCCCGCGATACAAGCTCATTCAAAACCTTCTTCCGCACCAAGAGAATCCGGGATACTCATTTACGGTCGAGAAGTTCATCGGATGGGACGAAATGGATCAAGCGCTCAGCCAAGCAGACGAGACCGTGCGCCAAGCTTACGACCGCATGGCGGTCCCCCCGGAGTTCGAGTTGTACGACTTGCGCGACGACCCGTACGAGTTCCGCAACCTAGCCGACGATCCGAACTACCAGCCCGTGCTGCGGGAGCTTCGGCAAGTCTTGGACACTTGGCGGCAGGAGACATCCGATCCGTTTCTTGAGCCTGAGAACGTGACGCGACTCAAGGCAGAGATCGAGGCAACGCTTGTCGATGGACAGTACCAGAGACCTTCCGGCTGGAGTTATCGTGAGTACCTCATGACCCCAGCGCATTGAGGGACAACCCAGATCGCACAGGCCACTAGGCTGCAACAGGGCCCGCGAGGAGCGACGTCTCGGCCGCAATAGCATGCCCAGCCATGCCATTCCCGCTGACCAGTCGGGCCACGTGTCGATTCGCGCACAGGCTTGCAGTCCGATTCTCACCATGCTTCCCTGCCCATGAGTTCTTGATCCGGGCGCAACGGTCCGACTCGTGGGCCTGTGACCCGCCGGTGAAGCGAGAAACTCTTGGCTTCCGCCCGGTGCTACGCGCTGCAATGGCGAGGGGCGCTTCGTGGCTCGGCGCGTCCTGGATGGGCCGACTTGCCTCGTCCAGGGGCGTACACTGCGTTCCACCAAGCGCGACCGATGTTGGACACGTGATCTTGTGACTCCAAATCTGGGATCGGGGCACGTCCCTGCTGCGACCGTCGCCAAGCATCCCCCGCCGAGCAGCTTGAAGTGCCGGAGGCCAAAGAGGTCTTGGCCAAGCCTCGCCACTTGCTGGTCATACTCGTCGACGGCAGCCACATCACGGTCACAGTCCAGGTCACAGCGGGCCGGCGAGAATGCCAACGACCACCGTTAGCGCCCTGCTGGGCCCCTGAGGCTTCCGAGTGGCGGCTCGCAAGACCGCGCGCTCGAGGACGGGCTTGTTGAGTTGGCCCCTTGGCGGGGCGCAATCTGCACCAATGCGTTCGAGTCCAGTTTGCTGATTCGGCGCTAGGTGCGCATGCCTCCATTTGTATCCCAGCCGCTGGCGCGTATTGAGCCAAGAGCCCCGGGCCAGTGGGACAGGTACCGCATTCCGCCTGGACTGCCGGACACTGTCGATCGAACTCACCACAGGCTGGACGGCCGTAACAGGGAGGCCATGCGGATCGGACTCGTGCTTCGTCATCCTGCCGTGCCCAGCCGGAAGGCCACCGCGACTGGCAGGTCGGACCTGCTCCAGAGCGTCTAACCGATCTGGACGGCAAGACCCTCTGCCCTTGCCACGCCGGTCACCGGGTCCTCGCAATACTACGCTGGTGCATCGAGCGGAATTGCCGCCCGGACAACCCCGGTCGGCCTGGCCGTCAAGGAGCTGCCGAGGATGAACGGCGCCAAGGCGGGACAATGATTCTTGACTTCCGTCACCGAGGCCTCGAGCGTCTGTTCGATAAGGGAGAGCGGAAGCGGATTCCCCCGAGCCTGATCGCCAAGGTCGAGCGGGTCCTTGCCCGCTTAGACGTCGCAGCCAAGCCGGAGGACAAGAATCTGTCGGGTCTTCGGCCCTACCCTCTGAAGCGCGACCGCACAGGCTAGTGGACGGTGAAGATGTCCGCCAACTGGCGCGTGGTCTACCGCTTTGACGATCGCGACGGTAGGGATGTGGACTTGACCGACTTACCATTTGGGGGGCCGCAACGTGCCGATGCAGAACCCGCCACACCCTGGCCTGTCCCTGCGCCATGATTGTCTGGAACCGCTGGGGCTTATCGTGAGAGAGGCGGCGCAGCGGCTCGGAGTCAGCCAAAAGCAGCTTTCCGAGCTTGTCAACGGTGGTTCGAGCATCTCTCCAATATGGCGATCCGGCTGGACAAGGCGTTTGGAGGGGGCACGGAGACTTGGTCTCAACTTCAATCCGCTTACGATCTTGCGCAGGCCAAGGAGAACGCCGGTCGGATTCACGTCGAGGGGCTACCGTCCCCCATCTGATGCACGATCCAGGCGTGTTCGGCGACTGGACCGTCGTCGTAGCGACTCGCGCTACGGATTGTGAAACCCTCGACCCATGGGGCCTCTCTCCAGTCGCATGGTATACGCAGGTCAAGTGAGGCTGAGGGAGATGGCCAAGAGGCCGCGAACCGCCAAGCCATGTATCCATCGCGTCCGCGGCCATTCCATTCGATCCAACGAACTCCCGCTCAAGTTCTGGTATCAGAAGTGGTAGAGGAACGACCGTTGAGTGGGTGTTTCGATGTCGTGGCCTGCGATCGCGGCGACAGTGCAGAATCCTTCCCTCGACGCTGGGCCGTGGGCAAGGTCGAGTATCCAAGAACGCTGCTGCCATGCGGCGACGAGGACTGAGGGATAGGTTCCGCACGATCTGAACGGGAACCAGCTTAAGGAGCGAGACATGACGGAAACGGGCTTGAGTCGGAGAGACTTTGTTCAGACTGCAGTTGGCGCCAGTGCGTTTGCGAGCCTTCCAGCCGAGGCTCCCGCCCTGCAGGCGAAGCCGCGGCTTGCGTTTGTCGGGCTGATGAACGGCCATTGCTGGCGCGTCTTGCAAAACGTCACCGGTGTGAAGATCCAGCCAAGCCAGCGGCTGGGCGGTCCTGCCACCCAACTCGAATGGGGAGATTTCTCCGAGGTTGAATTCGTTGGTGTCGCCGAGTCCGAGCCCATCCTGGTCCAAGAGGCCAGGAAATACCAGCCGGACTTTGACTACGTTGACGACTACCGCGAACTGGTCGAAGACAAGAAGCCACAAATCGTGTGGTCTTTCGTGGAAACCAGTCGGCACTTAGAAATCGTGGAATACCTGGCTCCGCGCGGCATTCATGTGATCTTTGAGAAGCCGCTGGCCACCTCGCTTGATGACGCCAGGAGCATCCGCGACCTCGCGCGCAAGCACGGCATCCAAGTCATGACCAACTTCCAGATGGCCTGGTGGCCGACCAACCAAGAGGTGAAGAGGCAGGCCGACGCCGGTGCTGTCGGCAAGGTCTGGAGGCTGCACGGAATCGTTGGCCACCGCGGTCCCCGCAAGCCCACCTCGGCGAGCGGCAAGCTCGCCTTTGACTGGATAACCGATCCCGTGAGGAATGGCGGCGGCGCGCTGATGGACTTTGGCTGCTACAACGTCGCGTGGGCCTTGTGGTTCAAGGGCCGCCCTCGAAGCGTCTTCGCTCAGGCCAACCATCTGCGGCGAGAGCTCTACCAGGTCGAGAGCAATTCAACAATGGTGCTGTCGTATGAGGACGGAGTCGCAATACTGGAAGGAAGCTGGAGTCTCCCGCACAATTTCCAAGAACTCAGGGTGTTCGGAGCGGAAGGGAGCCTGTGCATGACCCGTGCCGGCGTCGAACTGAGAAAGGGCCTGTACGGTGTCCCCGAACCGGTTCGTCCCACGCCGGTCGCGCACGAGAGGAGCAACCCGGTCACCTATATCGTCGATCGCATCCGGCGAGGCGTCCCTGATGACAACATTACGGCAGTGGACATGAATGTGGGAGTGATCGAGATTCTTGACGCAGCTAAGGAGTCGATTCGTACGGGCCGCTCGATCCTGCTGTAGAGTCAATCGCGGGCTGCCACGGAGGCGGAGAAATCGGGCTGCGAATGGTTCCGGTCGCTCAGTCTTCTCTCATGCAGTCGCTACTTGATGGCGCCGCAGCATCGCCCATCTGGGATTGGGCATCGGCCCAGAGAGGTCAATGACAGGTGAGCCGAGTGCGCTAGACTCGCTTGCTCGATCGTTTCCCGGCTGCTGGTGATAGCGTCGCTTGCCACCGGCCCGGCCTCGGCAAGAATCCACTAGAACATCGATGACGCGATGCGTGGCGGGCTTGGGATGCTGATGGATGTCCAATATCCGGACCACTCGAAGGGATTCCGCGTCGTTGCCGTTCCGGGCGGTGGCTGGCGCTCCCCGCTCGCGCTCAGCGCACCGCAGCAGAAGGCTAAGCGGCAGGTGGAAATGTTCGGACTTCGGCTCTCAGACGCGGGCTACACCGTGTTCGCGGCGAATCATCGCACGGCGCCGCCGAACAAGGGTCCCGCTCCGCTGGAGGATGTGGGGAGGGTGGTGCGTTTCGTGTGCCACCATGCAAGGGGCCGGGGATCGATGCCGTCAGAGCCGGGGGCGGTGGGAGCTCGTCGAGAGGGCACTTGACGCGGACGCTCAGACTCCGAGGCGCCAATCCGGATCCCGATGCCCCGGACCCGATGAACAGCGAGAGCAGCAAGGTGTGAGCCCTAGTGCCGTGGCCACCGCCCACGGACCCTATCCTGCACAGCGGGCGCTACGGCCACGCGACATTCGCATAGTTGGTCGGGTCGCGGCTAGTGGCACGAGACCCGCATACTCCGTGGTCCCGGTCAAGCACGCGGAACTCTTGGCGGAGGCGATGCGACGGTCGGGTGTGACCGTGGAAGTGCTGGTCTTCACAGGGGGCGGCCACTCATCGTCATTCCCGGCAAGGCAGCCGCCACGCCCGACTTGCCTGCGGCGGACGTCGACTGATTCGATCGTCACTGGGGGAACCAATGCAGCGTCACGTGCCGCTCCTTCAGATCCTGTGGGCGCAAGACCGCATGCCCTGGTCCTAACCGACGCAGCCTTGCTCGCTCCTGAGGCCCGGGATCGTCGGGCGCTGGGCCGGGACTGCATCGCAGCCCAACCGAGGCCTTAGGGCTCGGATGCGTTCACGATTGCGGAAGGCAGGTCCGACACGCGGGTAGAATCCACAGATAGTGGCGGAATACGACGCAATCGCCGAAGAGTACAGGGATTCCAAGCAGCTCCCGTTCCGGCTATTCATTGAGCGCTTCACGCTCTTCCAGATCCTTGGGGACATCAATGGAAGTCGAGTGCTGGACCTAGCCTGCGGCGACGGCTTCTACACGCGCCTCCTTAAGCGGGCCGGTGCGGCGGCAGTCACTGGCGTAGACATATCGGCCGAAATGATTCGTCTCGCGGAACGGGCTGAATCAGAGCACCCGCTGGGTTGTACATACCTGCAACGGGATGTTGCGACGTTCGAGGCGTCCACCACGGTCGATGTCGTCGTGGCAGTGTATCTGCTCAACTACTCCAAGACCGAGGAACAACTGCAACGGTTCTGCCGAGTCTGCCATGACTCCCTGCGACCGGGAGGACGTTTAGTCGGCTTCAACGACAACATCCAGAATCCGCCCAAGGGGACCGTGTCGTGGGAAGAGTATGGACTCGAGAAAACGTGTCGGCCCGATCCGGTCGAGGGCGATGTGATTCGCTACAGCATCACCAACAGCGACGGTCGGCAGTTTAAGTTCGACAACTTTTATCATTCGCCGAAGACCTATCGCAGCGCGTTCCGGGACGCAGGCTTCACGGAATTTCGCTGGCATGACGTCTTGGTACATCCGGCGGAGCGGAGCAACCCTCACTGGGATCGCTTTCTGGCCGATCCTCCGGTGCTTCCGTTCTCGGCGATTCGGTAGAGTCGCAACCCGGAGGGTCCATTGCTCTGTGGAGGGCTCAACTTCCGACCGGCAGGATCAGGTGCTCCGCGCCATCGGTGTCCGGTCAGGAAGACGCGGGCACACAACCACCGAGACTGCTCCGAGCGCGTCAATCGACAGGATCAACGTTCCGCTGTGAGGCCAAAGCCGGGGAGAATGGCAGGGTCCGCGAGTACCTCCTCGTAAGACTCCAAAGCGCCCGTTGAGGGCTGCCCGATCGCCGCTACTCACTTGGAACAGGACCAAGAGAACAGTACCCAGCTGTGCTATCGCTTGGGCTGGGAACAGCGAAGCACACCGGGAAGAAGACTTCCTGAGAGTACCGACAGGGATCCCAATTGCGTCCGGCGCTGCATGTGTCTGTGGGATCCCTGAGGGGCCCGGCCCGGGAGAGGTGCGGCCCCGTGCCACGGCCTTCGGACTTCAAAGCGACAAGACGCGGTCCAAGGCAGGTTCCGAGACCCCACCCGAACGGACCTCTCGGGAGCATACTACGGTCGGATCCAGTGCCAGTGACGCTTCTCGAATTGCGTTGGCCCTCGGCACGCAGATTCCACTCAGGACTGTCTGGGGAATCACGGCGTCTCGCCTGATCGATCCGAGAGTTGTGGCGCCTCGCCTCCCTCATCCAAGAATCTGCGGCCGCGCTACGGTGTCCGAAAGTGAACGAGGCCACCGTTGTCATTCCCGAAGAAGTCCCACAGAGGAATCACGAACGGCTTGTACTTCGTTGAGTCCACTACCGAGACGAACCGCCTGTCAGCGGTGACCACTAGTCCGCCGATTCGAATCGCAAGCGCCAAGTACATGCAATCGTATGCGGGATGGCCTAGTTCGAGTGCGATTCGTAGTGCCTCCACGCATATCGCTTCGTCGTCCGTCCACTGCAGGGACATACCCTCCACCTCGGCGACCACGCGGTGGGCGTCGAGTCCTTCTAGGGATCTCGAGACTGTAATTCGCCACAAGACGTTGGTGATTTCCGACACCAACAACCGGGGCGCATGCAGTTCGTAGGACCCGTCGAGAATCTGCATCGCGACCACGGAATCAGACTCGGGAACCAGCCACTTGACTGCGACACTGGCATCGACAACGATTGGCCTTGTCACCTGCCGTGGTCGCCATCCCGGTCTTCTCGAATCAGAACTTCGCTAGGAGTGTATGGCCCTTTTAGTGTGATCTCCTTCTGTAATTGCTTCATTCGTGCTAGGAAGACGCGTCTCTTGGCATCCATATCGTTCTCAACGGCTGCTCTGAGGATTTGCCGGACCTCCCCTTCAAGCGACCTGTTGTTGATCTCGGCACGTGCTTTCAACAACGTCACCACGGATTCGTCGAGCCGACGCACCGTTATCGCGGCCATTAGGACACCTCCCTTTGCCGATGCATACAGAATGATAGCAAAAGCGAAGCATAATGAATGCACAGTGCGCGGCAAAGAGCGTGCTCGAGGACGGGCGGCTGGCTCATTCGGCAACGGTCCCTTTCCTGTGAAACAACGCACGCAGACAAATCCGGTAGAGAGGTGCCCTCCCGCTCTGTACGGGCCGCGGCGACCGGCCCGCCCGACGGGGAACGCATAGCGCTGGCCGCCTTGGAAGAGCTGTGCCTCATTGACGTCCTGAGCGGTGGAGGCTCCCAGCTGCGCACCATTGACCCGTTGAGGTTCTCAAGCACATAGTGCTCACGTCCCGGCGGCTCGGCGGTTCCGCGGCCAGGTTCGCCAGCCTGAGGGCCCAGATGGCCTTAGGCTGACCGTCTACGCAAGCGCCGGTCGCATCCAAGCCCATCCATTCCTGGCCCCGCCAAACCAGTGCGCTCAACGACATGGGAATCTGTGCTGACGAGCGCGACTACGACTATGAGAAGCCCAACAGGCGGCGCACCCGGACCCGTACCAAGAAGACCGCCAAGCGGCTCGGATACGTCGTCAGTCCAGAGCCCGCCACCGTCGTAGCGAGTCTGGAGGCTTCCTCCCCATCGCCGAGCAGAGTGTTTCGAAGCAACCCGACACAACACCCCCACCGACTGGATAGCCTGCAGGGCCAGTCCAACTTGATCGGGAATATGCTTCGTCAAGTCGCCTTGGCCACACCGGCAGGCGACGGCGAGGGACAGGGGGCGCGCCCTCTCGGAATCAGTCGCAGGCCGCTCCGCGAATGCCTTCGCGGGTTTGGGCCTAGTAATAAGCCCAAATTGGCCCGAATTAGCCCGTCCTTGGCTGGGATGGCCTAAGCCACGGCTCCTCAGGCATCATCCAGCGAGCCCCGCGGCCATGGCCCGTAGACCTAATCAAACCTTGGACACCCAAGGCAGCGAGGTCCCTTCGCAATTGCCGTTTAGTCGTCGGAGGTCCCAACTCCGCGCAAATCTCGCGCAGCGCCAATCCTCGGGCTGATTGGTTGATCAGAGCAAGGATCTGGTGTTGCACCTCGGTCAATCGGGCAACCGTGCCTTGACCCATTCGCCTTCGGGAAGCCGGTCGGAAACGTACCGTGACGCAACCTCCCCTATCCTCAATCTCCGGGCGGGGCAGCCCCGCAGACATCGCCAACTCCGCCATCTCGAGTGTCCCACGGCCCCACTCTTCTATGATGCCGCGCCGATAGAAGGTGCGGGCGACCAGCGGATTCCACGGCAGAGACTCGTGGGGCTCGAACAGCTTCGCGGGAGTCAATCCAAAGTGCAGCGTCCCGGATGAAGTCACCTCTAGGCGGTCGTCGTACACCGCTACGCCCACGGAACCACCGCCGATCGAATAGTCGCGATGGCACAGGGCGTTCGCCAGAGCCTCGCGAACTGCAAGAGGCGGGTAGAGCGGTTCATCGATCCGCTCTAGGCGATGAGCTTCGAATCTGCCGGCGATTGGAAGCGTTTCTCGCAGGAACCGCTCGGCACTGGCCAAGAGCAAGAAAGAGTTGCCATGAAACTGTCGATTGTCCAGAAACTCGCTACGGTCGTTGCCCCGAAACCGAGCGACACGAAGCAGGCACTGCGGCATCTCGAACTCTAGGCGAGCAGTCTTGCCAAACAGCACGACCCCCGCTCGCCACAGGACGCCGCTGCGGTAAAGGCCCAGACCGCGCAGCAGCTCAGCCACATCGCTCGTTCCGGGATCCTCTAGCCGTCCCCGCCGAATCGCCTCCGAAGCGGTTCTTCGAATCTCGGCTACGTCAAGGTCGTCGACCGACCACCCGGTAGCGGGTTGGTTTTCCCAGCGTTGTTCGCTGTGCACGCGTTCGAACAGCATCCGGTTGTACTCGTCAGCCGCTGCGCGCACGGTCGTATTGCCTAACCTTCGATACGCTGTGCCGCGGTAGACGTATGGCCTCGCCGGTCCCCGACTCACTGAAACCACAACGACCTCCCGGTCCTCTTTCAGGTTCACTCGCTCAATCGTCGGAAACGCGGGGGGCTCGATCCTTCGCAACTCGGCGCTTAGCTGTTCGATGGTCCGTTCACTTACTTGCTGGCCCAACAACTGTGCTTGGGCCGTGACACCAGTGACACCAAAGAAGACATGCCCGCCACGCTGATTGAGCATGGCACACACGCTCTTTGCCGCCTCCCGGCGCGTTCCTGTCGTGCGCTTGCACTCGACCGTCTCGGACTCGCCCCGCCCGACCAGCGCAGCGACTTGATCAGAGGTCATTAGCCTGTCTCAATCCCATTCGGTCGGCCAGTATCAACCAGTTTGGGCAGATGCTGCCGACAGAGTCGTGTAGTTGATCGCAGATAGGAGTTTCGGGACGGTATGGTCTGCCTGAGGGGCATTCAGGTCCTGTGCGTTGGAAGCTAGCCTACCCCATCGACTGGACACTGTGAGATTCATCCCTATTCACGAGCCGACCCGTACGAGCATCGGGCATCGATCGCAATCATGTCAAACTTCGTGTTGAGCATCTGCGATCCGTGCCGTTGGCGACGTGCCCCAGACCAATTATCAGGCCTCTTGCTATTGCGCGACAGGGGTCAGCCCCAGGGGCTTTCAATGTTGAATGGATCGGGCGATGTCTGAGCGACGGTTGAGAGAGGGGTGGACAAGAGGGCCTCGGTTTTGCTATTAGAGAGGGAGTGGAGCACAGCCCGATCCCACTGCGCGAGGTTCAGGTGCGGTCCGTGCGACCCGACGAGGAGCCGCGCTTCGACGCCTTGATGCGCACCCACCACTATCTCGGCTTCCGCAACTACTGCGGCAATCGCCTGCGACAGGTCGCTGTGCACGGCGAGCGCTGGCTGGCCCTGCTCGGCTGGCACGCCGCTGCACTGCACTGCGGTGCCCGTGACCGCTGGATCGGCTGGACCAGCCTCCAGCGTCGCCAGCGACTGTTTCTCGTCTTGAACCAGTCCCGTTATGTGCTGAGCCGTAATATGTGCTGAGGGGCCCGAAAATCAGGGTCCAGGCCGGGATTTGGGCCAGTTACTCAGCACATATCCTTTTGCGTTCAGAGAGAGTTCAGGTAATCCATCAGTCCCTTGTCGCGCTTCCATGGATGAACCGGCCCGGGTGCCTGTGCGTCGCAGCTGGCGACTGCCTTGGCCTTGGTTTCCACGTCGGTCTCGGCGTAGACGAGCGTCGTCTCCAAGCTGGCGTGGCCCAGACAGGCCCGCACGGTGTTGATGTCCACTCCCGAGCGCAGCATATGTGTGGCGAACGTGTGGCGAAGGACATGCGGGCCGATCGCTCTTCCGGCCAGCGTCGGCACCTGTCCGGCACAGCGCTTGACCGCTTGGTGGATTCCGGAGCGGGTCAGCGCCTTCCCGCGGCAGTTCAGGAAGACGTGCTCCCGGGCCGAGCGGCCCTCGGCCAGAGCCGCAAGCTCTTCAGTTACAGGCGGCCACAGCGGGCAGTAGCGTGTCTTGCCACCCTTGCCGCGTACCTTCGCCAAGGCTCGTCCCCGGCCAGCCCCGTCCATGTTCAGATCCCCGACCGTCAGACCTGCGGCCTCCGAAGCGCGTGCCCCGGAGTTGTACAGGAACGCCAGCAGGGCATGGTCACGCCGTCCCTGCGGCTGGCTTAGGTCGGGCACTTCCAGCAGAGCGTCCAGGTCCGGCTTCTCCAAGTAAGCTACAGCCTTGGGCGCGGCCTTCTTGAGGGGAATCGCACGCACTTGGCTACACCATTCGACAAGGTCCGGCCGGCGAGTCGCACTGTAGCGGGCGAAGGCCCGCAAGGCACCCAATCGCTGGTTGCGCGTGCGCACCGAGCAGCCCCGTTCGGTCTCGAGATGGTCAAGAAAGCGCAGCAGCCGCTCTGCGCCCAGGTCGTTGAAGTCCAAGCGGTCGACGGGCTTGCCGGTCTCTTGGGCCGCGAAGCGCAGCAGCAAGGCTAGGGCGTCACGATAGGCGATGCGCGTGTTGCGCGCCAGATTCCGCTCGCCCGGCAAGTGCTCGCCGAAGAAGCGCCGAAGGTAGGTTGGGAGGGTGTTGGCAGCGGTCACGGCAGACCCCCTCCGCCTTGGGCGTAGCGTTCAAAGCGCAGCGAGGCCTGCAGCAGCAGTTCCGGAGTCATGCTGAGATAGACCTGTGTGCCGCTGAGGCTGACATGCCCCAGGTGGGTGGACAGCGTCGGTAGCAGACGGCGCAGATCGCGGCCCTCGCGGTACCAAGCTGTCACGCGATCCGTGGCGAAGGTGTGCCGCAGATCATGCAGGCGCGGCTGACCGCGCGCTCGGTCGCCACGGCGGATTCCCACCGACTGGCAGAGCTTTCGGAAGTTGTACCGAACGGTCTCGCGATTGAGGGGTGTGCCGTCGCGATTGAGCAGGAAGGCTTCCTGTTCCCAGTCGTCAACCGCGTGCGGGCGCTCGTGACGGTCGTATGTCCGCAGTGCCTGGACGAGCGCCGGGCACAGTGCCACCAAGCGCTGCTTGCCGCCCTTGGCGTCCCGGACCCGGAGCAGGCCTTGCGCCAGGTCGAGGTCGGACCGCTTCAGGCGCAGCGCTTCGCCGGGACGAAGTCCAGTTGCGTACAGCAGCAGGATCAGGGTCCGCAACGTGTGCGGCTCGAGCTGGCACACTCTCGAGGTGTACGTCTTGGTCCCGTCCAGCAGGCACTGCACCTCTTGCCGGGTATAGATGTACGGGGGTGCCGGAGGCACACGAGCGGGGGCCCGCGGCGGGAGCGGCGATCGCTGTGCCCAGCCGCGGCCGATCGCGAAGCGGTAGAATCCGCCGAGGACCGAGTATCGCCACGCGCGCGTGTTCGGGCCGCAATCGCCCGCGGACAGGAACTCCCCAGCCTTACCGGGGGTGACCTCGTCACAGCGGATTTCGGGGCCAGCGGCGCGGCCGCATCTGCGCAGGAACCTGGCAGGGCAATCGAAGCACGCACCCAAGGCCAGCTTGCACTCGACATACTGATCGATGGCCTCTTGAAGGGTCATGCGAGGCCCTCCAAGTCGATGTCGGCCACAGTGCGCAGTGCATCGAGGTCCACCTTGGCGTAATAGGCGGTCGATTCGGGGCTGCGGTGGCCAAGGCACTCGCCGATCTCGTGCATGGCGAAGCCCTTGGCCAGCAAGTCGCGCGCGAAGGCGTGTCGCAGCGCGTGTGCCCCGCGACGCTTGCCGGTTACGCCGATGCGTTGCATGCGGCGGTGGACGAGACCGGAAATCGCGCTCGGCCCGAGTGGGGAAAAGGGCGCTTTGAGAGTCAGGAACACCTTGCGGCTGGGACGCCGCGGTCGCGCCTCGCGGATGTAGCGGGCGAGGGCCTGCCCGACTGTGCTGGAGAGCGGGAACGAATCGTGGCGGCCCGTCTTCGGGCGCCGGATCTGCAGCCTCGCCCGGTCCCAGTCGATGTCATCCAAGCGCAATGCGCTCACTTCGCCCACGCGCAATCCGTACCCACGGAGCAGGAGCAGGATGGCCCGGTCCCGCAAGTCTGTGGGCCGGTCGCTGGCTGCGCTCTCCAGCAGGCGTTCGATCTCTTCCGTGGACGGTATCGGCGGCAGGCTCGCCTGCCGGGGAATGCGGGGGAGCATCACAGCCTCCGACAGGCCGGGCTGGCACCAGCCCCGTTTCTCCGCGTGCCGGAGGAAGGTTCGCAGTGCAGTGCCGTAGATTCGCAGCGTTTGCTTCGAGACACCTTGGGCAGACTTGTCTCGCAGCGCGAGGTCCAAGTCGGCGACCGTGATGGTGTCTGCTTCAGGAATCCGACTCAGGAATTCGCCAACCCAGCGAGAATAGACCCCGACGGTCCCCTCTGCGCAGCCCCGGTCGCGGCGCAGCCAGCACTCGAAGTCGTCGATCCACGCGGCGCAGGGCCGAAGGGCCGGTGCGGTGGACTCCAGCAGGCCAGCCTGCCCCAGCCACAGGATCGTGTGCTTGCGATGCGACTGCCAGCGCGGGCTGCCCTTGCCTCCGTTCTTGGGGGCCGGCTTGCCCGGACAGCGGTCGAGCGCGCCGAGCACCTCGGGCAGCGGCACGTGACGTGGCGGGTCGAGCGCCAGATCGCGAGCCACGCGTAGGTGTATCGCCGCAAGACGCCGAAGCAAGTCCTGGGAGTAGCCCTGATTGGAGCATTGCTCAATGTAGGCGGCTCGCGACTCCGCGACCGGTCCGTTCTCGTGGCGCTGCACGGTCTCTTCGGTCTTGAAGAGTTGTTTGAACATGATTGAATCTCCTTTCTGCCCCTCTTGGGGTCAGTCAGATCCAATCACGGTGCCAAATATTATGTGCTGAGGATTCGGCGTGTCACTCCACCTGAAGAGGGTGTCGAACATCGATCACTTGAAAAGCGGTCGGTTGCCTCCAACAAGGTGCGGGCGTGGAATCCCCAGAGGAAAGAGCACTAGCAGGAGCTTCATGCTCTTTGAATCACGATGTGAGCGTGCAGAACCTACTCGATAGGCGCCAAATTTGCTGTCAGCAAGAACACTGAGACCACAAAGGGTCAGTTTTCATCGGAGATCGTAGCTGCCCGAAAAAGCCACTCAGCACATATTGCGGCTCAGGACATAACGGGACATATGTCCTCCAGCAGCCGGGTAGAGGAGGTCGTTACCGAGCCTCCTCCCCCACAGAGCCAAGCGTG
>JAPPMC010000067.1 GCA_028819235.1 Bryobacterales bacterium | reverse complement strand
CTCTGGCTGCCGCGCAGGTCTTCGTCCACGAAGCTGCCGTCGAGCGCAACGGGCGGCTCGTCGGCCAGCAGCGCCGCCACCCACGGTTCCAGATGGGCTTGCAGCACGGCTTGGGCACGACGCTCGTCGGACAGCATTGCGCGGAAGACGAGGTCGTGCGGGTTGTACAGGTCGGTGGCCATTCTCTCAGCGCGCCGGTCGCAGCCATGACGAGCCAGGATCGCAACCGCAGGAATTCGAAGGATAGCAGCGTGGTCGGGCGGCATCGACCGGAAGTTCTCATCCCGCAACAGCTGCGCCTACGAGGATGGCCTGGTCGTATGTACAGCCTCGGGCACTTTGGGGAACTGCACTGCGCACTCTTCTGCTCGTTGCCAGAAGTATGGGGTCAAGTCCTTAGGGATCCGCTTCGCGTCATGGCCCCCGATCTGCCGGCACCCCGATCCCGTCTAGGCCTGCCGCGCTTGCGGCTGCTGGCAATACGATGCGTGCGTCGACGAGGATGAGGAGCCCTGTCACTGGGTCGAGGCGGACCTATGCTCGTCCTGCGCACGGCGCGGGCAAGCACAGCCAGACCTGGTTGGCCCGATGGAGGATCACGCCCGCCCGGCGTAGATTGAACGCGCCAAGGCCCGGGACCCGGTCGTTCCTCCAAGCTGTGGCACTGTATGGGGCGCGTTGCGCCTTGCGGTCCGCTGGGCGCTCAGCGCGACCAGCCCCGGCTGCGCTGTGGGGCCGGCAGGATCTCGTAGTCTCGGCGCAAGACGGAGTTGAACACGACCGCGACCCCGGGCGGCAAGACGTCCGGCCGCGGCTGCTTGTCCCGCTTGGGGTCGTAGGCCGCCACGTGCTCGGCCAGGTAGGGGCAGTCGTCCGGCAGCTGCGCATTGGCGGCCCGCAGGTGCGACCGGGGCGAGCCGGTGCCCTGCTCGTCGGCGGCATATCCGGCCAGCCGTTCGACCGCGCTGGCGCGCCCGGCCCTCCAAGCCAGGGCGAGCATTTCCGTGTACTCCCCCTGCAGGCCCGGGTTTTCGTCGATCGCAATGGCCATCCCGATCCGGAATGCGCGGATCTCTGTCTCCCAATGCTGCAAGTCTCTCGCTGTCGCGGCCTTCCAGTGCTCGACCGCCAGCATGTGCTCGAGCGCTTGCGCGCAATGCGACACCCACTTGCCCCTCTCAGCGCGGCCCACCGATTCGATTTCCTCGATTACGTTGTCCCAGTCGATTGCCTGCAGGTCCCGGCGGCGCAGCGCCTCGGCCTGCTGCTTCGCCCAGCTCCAGCCGTCTCGCTGGTAGAGGCTGGCCTCGCCGACCCTCGGCCCAATCAGATCTGGAGTCAGCGAAGCCATGTTCGATCTGCGTGCATTGTAGGCCAACGCCCGACCGGGCCTCTCCCCCGCCGCGCAGCGGCGCGCGCCTGTGCCCGAGGGCTCGAACGTTCGACAATGCGGACGCCGAGGAGCCTTGGGTGGCCGTGCAGGGCTATCGGCTTGACGAGGAGACCAAGAAGTATGGCCAGGCACTGAAGCGTGACCGGCGGGGCGCGGTGCGGAGCCGCGCGCTGGGCCTTTCGCTGAGGGCCGAGGGGTCGAGGCTGGCAGTGCGGAACACGCGCACTGGCGAAGACTACGTGCCAACTGGGAAGGTGCGCAAGCGGCTCGAGCGAGCTGTGGTTGAGAGGGATGCCGAGCGCGGCCGGGCCGACCAGCTCGCAGCCGCGCTGGAAGACAAGGACCGGGAGATCCGGGAACTCAAACGGCAAACGGCCGCTCAGGAGCGATTCAGCCTGAATGAGGAGCGCCGAGAATACGGACGAGGACGCTGATCCCCAGCTCTCGCGGCTACTACTTCCAAGACCGATGCGCCTGATCTCCCTGCTGAACAAGACGCCTTTTTCACGGTTGAATCTACTCACCCGTTAGCATCGGTCGGACTGGATCCTTAGTGCAACGGGTCCTACCCTTGACACCCAAGTAGCTCAGCAGCACGTGCTTGCGCTGAGCTGTGCGAATCTTGCCCATATCCGCCACTCAACCCACCCACCGACGCTCAAGAGCCACCATCCGCCTGACCTTCCATACCCCCCGGACTGATTGCTTACGGGGAGAGGTCTTGTTGGTCGCCAGTGGCGTTGCTCATTGGGTCTCGGCTTGAGGACCGCCTTCTGGAACGTCTGGCTGTAGGAGCGTCCCTACGTCTGAATCTGTTTCGAGAAGCAAGGCATCACGCTTCGCATGTAAGAGCCGACTCGTTCCCAGTCGTGTGCAAGCGCCTCCCAGCCGACGGGAGGCAGAGACGTGTCCACGCCCATGGGAGTGCAGTGGATACCGATCAACTCGTCGGCAAGTTTGGGCGAGTGAAGGTCGTTCGTAGGGCTCAGCGCGAAGTCTTGATTCTCGGACGACCTCTGTAGAACGGCAATCATACGGTCAAGAACCCTGATTCTCTCGTCGTGCTCCGACACCCTGGGCGTGACGTCGGGGGTGCGGGTCCGATCGGCTCCCAGATCTTTGGGTACGGCACCTGTGTTGGATCGGCGTCTACTCATGATTCTCTATTCTCTGACTGTCATCCAGCAGTTCATACACTTCAACTACGTCTACCATACTCCAAGCTACAGATGAGGAAGCGTGTCGTTCGCGTGGCGCATCCCCAGAACTTGCGGGCGAGTACGTGTTGCGGGAAGACTCCGAGTAGATGAAACGCGGAGAGTTGGAAGGGTTCGCAGGCGCTTGATCCGAATGACTTGCACAGGGCTAGCTTCTCTTTGATGTGGTCCCTTCCACGGCAGCCGCAGGAGCGGAAACGCTTGGTCCGAAACGCGAGTTCACCAGCGGTCCGTAACGTTGTAAGGACGTTGCTCGATGCGGAAGGGGCTAGATCCTCGAGCGCATGGCACACCAGCCTCCTCTGAAGACAATTCTGACTTCATGGACACCTCGCGACTTCGGAGCTAGTGGTGCCGAGTAGCCATAAGCTGCGTCTGAACACCGACTGGCTACACGATTGGCCAAGGAGGGAACTGCGTGTCGCGCAACATGTATCCCATGGTCGCGAGCGTGAGCCCGCTGTAGCCTTCCCACATGATTGGAGCCAGATCGTGCTTGAGTCGTGGGTAGTCGCCCGAACGTCTCCGACCAACCGCCGGCGATGGTGATGCAAGGCCAGCCATCAGCGAACTTGAGTGCCATACTCAGGGTGGGTGAGGAAGTTCAACACGGAGGGCCCCATGGTGCCTCAACGGCACTACTGCATCCCGCCCCTCAGCCGCATTGACCTCGAAGAAGTCCTCGAACTTGTCGAGGACATGCGCTACTTCGTCCTCCATGCCCCCCGGCAGACCGGCAAGACCTCCACCATCAAGGCGCTCGCCGACCGGCTAAACGCAGCGGGCGAATACCGCTGTGTGTACGTGAACTTCGAGCCAGCGCAGTCCGCCCGCCAAGACGTTGGTGCCGGCATGCAAACGATCCTGGCAGCGCTCGCGGACGAAGCGGACTGGACGACTGGGGAGGATCTGGTTGAGCAGATCTGGCCCGCGGCCTTGGCCAAGGCCGGCCCGCACCTCGCGCTGAAGCGTGTCCTGGCCCGTTGGTCAGCGGCCGATTCCAAGCCTCTAGTCCTCTTCATCGACGAGATCGACTCACTCATCGGCGATACCCTCCTGTCCGTGCTCCGCCAGCTTCGCAGCGGCTACCCGGACAGACCCCGGCGTTTCCCGCAGAGCATCATCCTCTGCGGCGTACGAGACGTCCGCGACTACCGCATTTTCTCCAGCTCCGAAGGAACCCACATCGCCGGCGGCAGTGCCTTCAACATCAAGGCCGAGTCGTTGCGCCTGGGAGACTTCACCGAAACCGAGATCCAGACACTGCTCGGCCAGCACGTCGCCGAAACCGGCCAAGAGTTCGAGGCTGGCGCACGGGAAAGGATCTGGCACTTTACGCGGGGCCAGCCTTGGCTGGTCAACGCCCTCGCCCGTCAGGCCTGCTTCGACGACAAGTCTGGCCGCGACCGCAGCCGACCAATAGGCCTGGCTGCCATCGAGCGGGCCAAGGAGACCCTCGTCATCAACCGCGTCACCCACCTCGACCAACTTGCCAACCAGCTTAGAGAGGAGCGTGTTCGGAGGGTGGTCCTGCCGATGCTCGGTGGGTCAGTCAATGCTGGTTACTCCGATCGGGACTTGGAGTATGTCCGTGATCTCGGTTTGGTTGCGCCCCAAGGCCGGGTGCGTATGGCGAACCCGATCTATGCCGAAGTCGTACCACGCGAACTGACTGTGGCCCAGCAGTCGGAACTCGAGAGCCTCGTCTCCCCCGCTTGGTACGTCAGCAGGGACGGACGCTTGGACCTACGGGGACTCCTGACCGCGTTCCAAGGCTACTTCCGGGAGCATTCGGAGTCTTGGGTGGACAGGTACGGCCACCGTGAGGCGGGTCCCCAGCTCGTGCTGCACGCCTACCTGCAGCGCGTGGTCAACAGCGGAGGGCGCATCACGCGGGAGTACGCCGTCGCCCGCGGACGAACGGACCTGCTCATCGAATGGCCACTTCCCGGGCAAACGCTGGCGTCTCTTGCGAGCAAGCATGTCATTGAGTGTAAGGTTGTCGGCGAGCGGTCCGGCCTCGAGACCATCGTCCGCCAGGGCTTGCGACAGACGGCGGCGTATATGGATCTGTGCGGCGCGGAGTCCGGGCACTTAGTTGTCTTCGACATGCGCCCCGGTAAGACGTGGGAGGAGCGGATCTTCACAAGAGACCGGGAACCGGGCCAGCCACCCATTACTGTGTGGGGGATGTGACCCAAGGTCCGGCGACAGTTCGCCGGCCGGACCGACACCACAGCGGAAGCGTGCGGTTCTGCGACCTTACCAAACGCAGGGAATGCCCCGGACCGCCCCAGGGGCGCCTCTTTCATCCGTGTTGCTTGACACCTCTTTTTCGATGACCCGACCGAAGATTCCGACCACCCGAACGCCTCCGGCCGACCGCTGCCAGTCTTCATCCAGGGCCTACGATCGGCAAGCCTGAGCGCCATACTCGGGGTGCGTGAGGAAATTCAGCGGTGAGGGACCCATGGTTCCCCAGTAGGACGACTGCATCCCGCCTCTAAGCCGCATCAACCTCGACGAGGACCTAGAACTGGTAGATGACGTGCGCTTCTGTATCCTGCACACTCCCCGGCAGATGGGCAAGACTTCGACCCTCATGGCCCTAGCCGAAGAGCACAGCCTTCTTGGGGAATGCGCCTGCCCGGGCGTGAACGTTGAGCCTGGCCAGACTGCTCGCGAAGACGTGCACTGAGCAAAGGGCAGGACTCGGATGCAATGCCTGAGTTACCTCAGACGTTGCCGCTGCCACGAGGGAAGCGGCAAGAGACGGCGGAAGAGACCGTGGTGGCATGGGGATGCCGAGCGCAACGCGGCGCTGGCCGGGTTGCATCCACAGTACCGGACAGCGCCGTGCGAACCGACACGGTGGCGCTTGGCACCGTCTGCTGCGCCCAAGCCGGCGCCTGGGATTTCGTCAGTTCGCACACTGCAACCCCTAAGCCTCGGATCTTCCCGTACGCTAAGGATTGGCGCGCAGCGTGACGCGCACGCGATTCGCGGCCTTTCAAGACGCGACAACAGCGGTGGGTGCCCTTTGGGACCGGCGTGAACCTCGCGCAGTCAGAGGGATTCGGACTTCATTGATTGCCCTCCCGCTGAGTGAAGCCTTGGAACAAGCCTTCCAATCGGGCCATCCGCTCACCCAGGTCGGCGACATCGTCCTGCAAATCGCCAATAGCGACCCTGTTAGCCGCGATCGCTGCTTCAATAGACCTCTGACAGTCTTAGATCAGACCGCCTAGCGCGACGCCGACGCCGATCACCGCAACGATTAGTCCCTTTCCGTTCATCGCGTTTCCTTGTCTGCTGGCAAGAGCATACACCCCTAGTACTGCGGATTCTATGGCACTGTAGGAGGAGCGCTCAGTTGAGCGGAGTCCTTTGCAGAATCACAGTTCGTGCCATCGAAGGGTCGGCAGGGGGTTGCCCTTGGAGCCTCTGATTCCCGGCAGTCGTCGAATAAGGGGTGTCGCGCTTCTGGCGACGAGGCAGCTGTGGATCGGGTTGAGTGGGAGGCCAGTCGAAGCGAACCTCAAGAGTGATCACTTCCTGCAGCTTCCCGCCCGAGTAGCTGGGGCGGACTCTTGGAGGGGAGGGGCCATGCGGAGATTGAGCCCGCCCGCCGAGGGCGATCGGCGCGAGATTCAGGGCCTGGCCGCCCGCCAGCCCCTGCCTACGTTCGATTCGGGTTGCCGTGATCGGCGCGGCCTGGTTCGGATCGCACTTGGGAAGTCTTTCGGCGCCAGTCGTGGCTCTGATGGCACCGCGGTCACCAAGACCCGCCACCGACCTGGGACGTGACCTTGAATCAGGCCGGCGCAAGTCGGCCCGATTTCGGATTCGGGCTCCGGCGGCCACCTGTCCCAGCGCCCAATATAGCGACAGCCGATAGAGACAGCGGAGCCCCGGCCAAGACAGGCGTTACCGTGCCCGATTCGGGCAGCCGGGGGTCTGCGAAACGCCCCGCCAGGCCCTCTGACCGGAGCCTGAGCGCCACTTCAGACAGAATATCTGCCACTCTAAGCAAGAAATGTGCCGATTGTGTAGTCAGAACTAGGATGTCTCTAGCATATGCAGATATCCTGAATTGCGGCTGTCACGTCTACGTCGACGCCTCCGCATGCCACGATTACCGGAAATCAGAGCCTAGACTCATGTTGGATGGCGTGTTCCTCCTAGTGTCATGGAGTTCTGAAGCGAGACGTAGCCACAGGTAGAGCGAACAAGCACCGTGCGGCTTCACCGTTCTTCATCTCTAGTGAGTCGCATGTGGTCGAGCGACTGCGGTCGCCCGTGCTCGGCCCGGTCGCCGATGAGCCCGATTGGCTAACTGCGTCTTTCCCGCTGGTGCGCTATTTGGACAGACCATTTCGCGGCGGCTTGCGGTCGCTGCGGCGCGGCGCCCGTCCCGACCTCCGCGCACTGCAGTTCCGGCCGGGAGTGCCAGCAGCATCCGGCTCTCGTGCCGCTCAGGCTCCCGACAGCCAGCATGGGCTGGTTGCCGTCAAGCGAGACACACCGTTCTCGGCGATCGACCTCCCGCCTCGCTCTGGCGCGAGAGTCCCGCCGACAACCCTCTCACGCAGCTGGAGTGTCCGCCACGCAGTCCAAGGCATTGTGGAGTCCGGCGGGCATCGGAAGACCGCGCTTGGCCATTGGTCCTGCCAGCCCTCCGAATTCACACCAACCGGAACCCGTAAGGACTGCTGGCCCGCACGCGGACAGGCCTGTCGATCAGTCCAATCCGAGGTCCGGAAACACCGCAGACAGGGACTCTGCATCCAGCGCAGCCGCGAACCCAACGTCCAGGTCACTCGCAGAGGCCCCTGCGATCCTGGTGCGAACGGCAGGCGGCAGCGGACCAAACCGACGCTCCAATAGCCGCCTCAATGCTCGGGCCAGACCCTTGGCCTCGCCCTTGGCCAGACCCTTGGCTTCGCCCTTGGCCAGACCCTTGGCCTCGCCCTTGGCCTCGCCCTTGGCCAGACCCTTGGCCAGACCCTTGGCCTCACCCTTGGCCAGCCATTCGGCCTTGCCCCGATTGCGGATTTCCTCCACTACCTGTCCAACCACTGCCTTACCCCTCCCCGGCTTGGCTTGCTCCGCCACCTTCTCCAGCGTTCTTACCGGAACATTCCATATGCCCATAAGATACAGCAAGACCTGCTTCTCGAACTCCGAATTGTCCGGCGGCCCCGCCACGACCTCCGGCAGCAGCCGCAGCTTGTCTTCCTCCCCGCCGGCGTGGGAATGGCGCAGGGCGACCAAGCCCGCCCGCGCACCTGGGTCCGACGCCAGCCGCTCAACCGGAATCAGCCTCAACTCCCGCAATTAGTAGCCGAACGACGGCTCCAAAGCCCGCAGCCGCTCGTCCTTCGTCGCCACCATCTCCGCAAGCGAACCCGGCACCGTCCAAGGCTGCACCCCGTGATGGAAGACCAGCGGGATGACCGTCGGCAGCGCCCGCAGCCGTCCCGCGCGACCCTGCGCGTACATCTTCAGGATGCGCACCTCGTAGTCCTTCACTTGCAGCGCCGTGCCCGGGTCCGGGTACGACTTGTGCTCCAGCAGCGCGTACACGAAGCCCGGCTGGCCGTCCCTCAGCCTCACTTCGAAGAGCTTGTCGCTCTGGCTGCTGCGCAGCTCCTCGTCCACGAAGCTCCTGTCCAGCGGGACGGGCAGGTCGTCGGTCAGCAGATCCACCTGCCACCGTTCCAGGTGCGCACGCAGCACGGCCTGCGAGCGAAGCCGGTCTGACAGGATGGCCTGGAAGATGCTGTCGTGTGGATTATTGAGGTCGAACTTCATGGACTTTGCGCGTCGGCCGAGGGCCGCGAGCGGTTGTTCAGTCGGCATAGCGGCAGTGGCTGTGGGTCCTTCCGATCTTGACGGCGACCCAGCCATCCGGGCTTGGAGGGCTAGGGGAAGCCGCCGGGAGGCCGGTCGGATCTTGCAAGTTAGGCGAAAGGCCGGACAGCTTGTTGCAAGCTTGTTCGCACATGCCTCTCATCAAACCGGAGAAAAGGCGAATAAACGGTCTCTCAGGGCCTCAAACGGTCGAACGTGGCCCAAGGCCCACCTTTTCCGCGTTCGGCGATCCACGGGCCTCTGAGGCCCCGCAATGGCAGTTTCTGAGTTCGCGGACCAAGCCGTCCGGGCCGATTGCGGCGTTTCCCAGTCCTATCGGCGCTGCAGTGCCGCTGCGACGCGAATTCGGGCGAGCACACACACGACCACCGGGCGCCGGTGGTGGCATCCAGGCCGAGTCGGAGTGTTGCTGCCGATGGATCTGCGATCGCAAGCCTGCGGCGCGAGCCACTGGCAGCGGGGCGATTCCTTCCGCGGGGACTTGCGGGCCACTGGCAGGGTGCGCCCCCGCGGGCTGGCGCCCGCCTACGGGGGGTCCGCAGCGCAGCCGAGGCCCAGGTTGTTGAGGCCCGAAACCGGGAACCGTCATCGTGCGCGCTGCGACCCGATGGCCCTGGCAATAGTTCTCGCTGCAGAGCCAGATGCCCCCGCGCTGCACTTTCTGGTCCCCGGGGCGTGGCCCATGAGGATCGTCCACGGGGGAGCGCCTGAAGTAGTCCGGGGCGTACCAGTCATTGACCCATTCCCAGACATTGCCGGTCATGTCACAGAGTCCGTAGCCGTTGGCTGGGAGCTGCTTGGCCGGGCCGTGGCTGTCGAAGCCGTCCCGGACGCGGTCCTGCCGGGGGAAGCTGCCCTACCACAGGTTGGCTTGGTGGATCTCGTCCGGGTTGAGTTCGTCCACCGAAGCGTAGGGGGCCCTTTTGCCCAGCCGTTCTGGCGCAGATCGAACACACCGGATCGGCCCAGACACTTGGAGGCCCGCGGTCGCTGCTGGCGAGAACATCGGGTGCGCATGGCGAACCGGACGTATTCCGAAGTCATACCACGCGAGCTGACTGTGGCCCAGCAGTCGGAACTCGAGAGCCTCGTCTCCCCCGCTTGGTACGTCTGCAGGGTCGGACGCTTGAACCTACGGGGACTCCTGACCGCGTTCCAAGGCTACTACCGGGAGCATCCGGAGTCCTGGGTGGACAGGTACGGCCACCGTGAGGCCGGTCCCCAGCTCGTGCTGCACGCTTACCTGCACCCTGTGGTCAAGAGCAGAGGGCGCATCACGCGGGGGTACGCCGTCGCCCGCGGACGAACGGACCTGCTCATCGAATGGCCCACTTCCCGGGCAAACTCTGGCGTCCCTTGCGAGCAAGCATGTCATTGAGTGCAAGGTTGTCGGGGAGCTGTCCGGCCTCGAGACCATCGCCCGCCAGGGCTTGCAACAGACGGCGGAGTACATGGATCTGTGCGGCGGGGAGTCCGGGCACTTGGTAGTATTCGACATGCGCCCCGGTAAGGCGTGCCAGGAGCGGACCTTCACAAGGGACCCGGAGGCGGGCCAGCCACCCATTACTGTGCGGGTTAGTGACCCAAGGTCCGACGACAGCTTGCCGGCCAAATCGATCCCAGCGCGGACGCGTGCGGTGCGGCCGCGGCACGAGACGCTGGGAGTGCAGCGGCCCGCCCCCGGGCGCTCTTGACATCCGTGTTGCTTGACATTTCTCTTGCGATGACCCGACCGAAGATTCCGACCAGCCGAACGCCTCCGGCCGACCGCTGCCAGTCTTGATCCAGGGCCCGCGATCGGCAAGTCTGAGCGCCATGCTCAGGGTGCGTGAGGAAGTTCAGCAGTGAGGGCCCCATGGTTCCCCAGTAGCAAGACTGCATCCCGCCTCTAAGCCGCATCAACCTCGACGAGGACCACGAACTGGCAGAGGACATGCGCTTCTGTATCCTGCACACTCCCCGCCAGATGGGCAAGACTTCGACCCTCATGGCCCTAGCCGACAAGCTCAACTCTCTTGAGAATACGCCTGCCTGTACGTGTACGTTGAGTCTGGCTAGGCTGCCTGCGAAGACGCGCCCAGAGTAAGGTGCAGGCCTCGGACGCCTGTAGGTTGCGGATCCTCTCTCGGGCGTAATGCCTTACTTGCCGAAGGCATTGTCGCTGCCGCAAGGGAAGCGGCAAGAGCCGACGGAAAGGACCGTGGCGGCACGGGAATGCCGAGCGCAACGCGACCCTGGCCGGACTGCATCCGCAAAACCGGAGAGTGCGATGGGAACGGACACGCTGGCACTCGAAACCGTCTACGGTGCCCGAGCCATCGCCTGGGAGTTCATCAGTTCGCACTCTGCAACCGATAAGGGTCAATCTTCCAGCAAGCTCCGGACAGCCGCGCGGCGTGGCGCGCACGCAATTCGCGCCCGCTCACGACGCCACAACTGCGGTGGGGATTCTATCGGTGGCCAACCTTGGTAGCATCGAGCCAGTACTGGATTCTTCCATTCGACCCGCCTCGGGCATCTGACTCCCGATCACGCGTTCCGCGAGGGGTTGCTGCACTGCCCACTGAATCGGGGAATCGACAAGTCTGGTCCTGAAGCCCAACATCCAACCCACCGTGCGGCACGCGCTGTGAGATGTGAACAGGGCACTGGCGTGCGCGGCACGCCTCTCAACTGGACCCTTGGTCAATTGAGTCTCTAGCGCTAGATTGCTCGCTGCGGACGGTTCCGCTGTAGGATGCAGTTACGTGCCCTTGCACGTATCTCTTCGTCTGGATCTGGGGGGGCTGGAACGCGAGATGAGAGAAACCGTCTGGCGAAGACCAGATTGGCCGCTTCAAGGTGGTGCTGGCGACGAGCAGGCGGGTGGGGATTGCCACGGTGTCGGCCCCTTCGAGACGCCGCTTGCAGGCGTCAACGAAGGCCTCGATTCGTGAGGGGGATGGTGTGGATGTCCGCGCTAACGTCTTGTCTGAAACGGCAACGCACCCGGCGGCCTCGTCAGCGATGAACACGACAACCAACGGCTGTCGCAAGATCTTCGCGGACGGAGGCCGTCTTTTCCACCCCAAGCTGCATCCGTTCGGAGCGGGCGACAGCGGTATCGCCGGACCTGGGATCTGGATCGGAAGCGCCACTTCTTCGGCGGTTGCCGCAAGGCCTGTTGCGCTCATGCCACTGCGAATGAAGAGATACGTCTGGAAGTCGGCCTGGGAACGGCTCGGCGAGCCCGTTCGCTGGTTCGAAGAGCAATGGGATCACTGTCGCACGGAGCCCCCTGCGTCGGGACCGATCCGTGAGTGAAAGGAGGAGTGAAGAATGCCCCGTCAAGATGAACGGCACCGCACCTCGGGACAGGTTTCTCGCCGCATGGATCTCCTCAGAGGAGCCTGTCGACCGCGAGACTTCAACGAATACGTTCAAGCGCTCGAGAAGTGCGAAGAGATGTTGCATGACGAAGATCGGGAATGGGAGATCTTCGATCCGTGTGGTCGGAGCTACGTTAGAGCAATCCGCTGGCGTCAGAAATTGCTGTTGGGCGATGATCGTTGGAGGGATCTTGCACAAGAACGCAAGCAAGTACTGATGGGTAGTAGAAGGAGCAAGGAGTATGACTTCTGGGGATTGCCGGGCCGCCTAGTCCGCACGGGCTGGGGGGCGTCGTGTGATCACCAAGCCGAAATCATGCCTGTGCTTCGACGTGTAGAACAGGCTCCAGACATCGACTTCCCGGTCTGTGGCGAGGATGCGATGCGGAAGCTCGTGAGATTCCGCGGAGTGGCGCACGGGACGGCGACACTGCTAACGACGCTGGCGCGACCGGATCGGCTGCTGCCGGTAAACGGTGCGAGCGAAAAGGCTCTTGCAGAGCTGTCCGGCGTTTCCGTTGGGAGAATCCGCAGGCCCGAGGGCTATTGTGAGCTGCTTCGCTGGCTCTATCGCCAACCTTGGTACAACGACCCGCGGCCCGAGGAGGAAGACATGGCCCGGATCTGGCAATATCGCGCCGCCTTGGTAGACGCCTTTGTCTGGGAGTGAGTGTCATCGTAGACCCGCAACCTCTTTCGCAGAGCGCAGCGACCTGCCAAGTGGTAAGAGTCGAGGCGCTCCCCGGTTTCGATTGACGGCGTTCTCGACACTCTGCAGGGTGCGACGGATTCGGATCTGGTATCAGAGGTGTCCGTATCCCGAATCCTGGGCCTCCGGAGTCCAAATCGCTCAGCAGATCCCTTTCGGAAATGGCTGCTCCTCGGTGGCGGGACGGACCAAGATTGGAGGTGTCACCGTGAAGCCGCCTCGGCACCAGCTTGTGCTCGTGCCAGCAGCATCCTGCTCAGGTGCCCGACAGCCAGCATGAGCTGGGTGCCGTCAAGCGAGACACACCGTTCTCGGCGATCGACCTCCCGCCTCGCTCTGGCGCGAGAGTCCCGCCGACAACCATCTCATGCAGCTGGGGTTTCTGCCGCGCAGTCCAAGGCACCGCGGTGGCAGGCGGGCATCGGAGGACCGCGCTTGGCCATTGGTCCTGCCATTAGCGAAGCTGGGCTGGCTGGCCGAGATCCGGGACAGCAGATGCAAGCCTCTTCCTGGAACTTTGATCCAGCACTATTTCGAATTCCGACCAGTCCGGTACCGCCCACGGCACTTCCGGCAGTACTCGCATCATCTCCGCATACTCTCCTTTGTGCGAATAGCGTAGTGCCACCAGCCCCACCCGCGCGGCCGGGTCCGCCGCTAGCCGCTCAACCGGAATGTGCCCCAGGTCCCGCAACCAGTATCCGAACGAAGGCTCCAAGGCGCGCAGTCGCTCGTCTCCGGTCGCCAGCATCTCCGCGATCGGGCCCGGCGCTTTTCAGGGCTCTGCGCCATGGTAGAAGACCAGCGGGATGATCGTCGGCAGCGCCCGCAGCCTGTCCCGGCTGCCCTGCGCGTACGCATTCCAGATGCGCAGCTTGTACCGGAATACCTGCAGCGCCGTGCCCGGGTCCGGCGACGACTTGTGCTCCAGCAGCACGTAGACCAAGCCCGGCTCGCCTCCCCTGAGCGTCACCTGGAAGAGCTTGTCGCTCTGGCTGCCGCGCAGGTCTTCGTCCACGAAGCTGCTGTCGAGCGCAACTGGCGGCTCGTCGGCCAGCAGCGCCGCCACCCAAGGTTTCAGATGGGCTTGCAGCACGGCTCGGGCACGACGCTCGTCGGACGGCAGTGCGCGGAAGACGAGTCGTGCGGGTTGTACAGGTCGGTCGCCATTCTCTCAGCGCGCCGATCGCAGCCCTGACGCGCCAGAATGGCAACCGCAGGAACTCGAAGGATAGCAGCGCGGTCGGGCGGCATCGGTCGGAAGTTCTCATGCCGCAACAGGTGTGCCGACCTGCGAGGATCGCCTGGTCGTATGCACAGCCTTGGGCACTTTGGGGAACTGCACTGATACGATGCGTGCGTCGACGAGGACGAGGAGCCCTGCCACTGGGTCGAGGCGGACCTATGCTCGTCCTGCGTACGGCGCGGGCAAGCACAGCTAGACCCGGTTGGCCCGATGGAGGATCACGCCCGCCCGGCGTAGATTGAACGCGCCAAGGCCCGGGACCCGGTCGTTCCTCCAAGCTGTGGCACTGTATGGGGCGCGTTGCGCCTTGCGGTCCGCTGGGCGCTCAGCGCGACCAGCCCCGGCTGCGCTGTGGGGCCGGCAGGATCTCGTAGTCTCGGCGCAAGACGGAGTTGAACACGACCGCGACCCCGGGCGGCAAGACGTCCGGCCGCGGCTGCTTGTCCCGCTTGGGGTCGTAGGCCGCCACGTGCTCGGCCAGGTAGGGGCAGTCGTCCGGCAGCTGCGCATTGGCGGCCCGCAGGTGCGACCGGGGCGAGCCGGTGCCCTGCTCGTCGGCGGCATATCCGGCCAGCCGTTCGACCGCGCTGGCGCGCCCGGCCCTCCAAGCCAGGGCGAGCATTTCCGTGTACTCCCCCTGCAGGCCCGGGTTTTCGTCGATCGCAATGGCCATCCCGATCCGGAATGCGCGGATCTCTGTCTCCCAATGCTGCAAGTCTCTCGCTGTCGCGGCCTTCCAGTGCTCGACCGCCAGCATGTGCTCGAGCGCTTGCGCGCAATGCGACACCCACTTGCCCCTCTCAGCGCGGCCCACCGATTCGATTTCCTCGATTACGTTGTCCCAGTCGATTGCCTGCAGGTCCCGGCGGCGCAGCGCCTCGGCCTGCTGCTTCGCCCAGCTCCAGCCGTCTCGCTGGTAGAGGCTGGCCTCGCCGACCCTCGGCGTAATCAGATCTGGAGTCAGCGAAGCCATGTTCGACCTGCCTGGATTGTAGCCCAACGCCCGGCCGGGCCTCTCCCGCGCCGCGTAGCGGCGCGCGCCTGTGCCCGAGGGCTCGAACGTTCGACAATGCGATTCCTCGAAGACTCGACAGTGCGCGTCCTCGCGTATTCGAAGGCTCGACAAATTGAGGCGCGCCGCCTAGGGTTGGCGACATATACACGCCGCCCCGCTTGGGGCGGGCAGCAAGAGGAGGAATGCCAATGACTGAATTGGATCTCGTCCACGTGCCGCTAGACCAGCCGCAGGTGAGCATCCGGAACGCCCGGAGGACCGCGCCGTCACTTGAGCGCCACTCAGACTGAGTCTCCGCCACTCTTGGCAAGTTACGTGCCCAGTCTGCAGTTCTACGTTGCGTTCCCATAGCATCTCCAAACATTCTGAAATGTGGCTGTCACTCCTACATCTGCGCCTCCGCACGCCCCGATTACCGGAAATCAGGTGCAAGGCGCGGATGGCTGAATGTGAGGTCCTCTGCGTCGCTTCACTCCGACCCAGTTCAGGCGCCTTCGGACTAGTGTCACATTGGCCCGGAATCAGCGTTCACTTTGACCGGAATCAGCAGGCCGACCCCGGATGTAAGCCAGACACGATGGATATCTTGGGTAAGGCAGCTCTCGACGACAATGTGCCGGGCCAAGGGTGGAGGGCGTGATGCCACACTCCCATCTAGCCTGAACGGCCTTGCAGGTTAGCAGGCAAGCCGAAGGGTGTCGGCAGAGGCAGTACTGAACAACAGTGGGGTGTTCCTCCGAGAATCCTCGGGGGCGGTCTCCGAAGAACATTCCACCCTCGCCCGTGACCGCAATCGTGACAGTGCGCCAGCGAAAGCTCACCGTGGTGGGCAACGCCCAGCGCATACCGTACGACAACTACAACGCCATGGTTTCTCGGCAAGACTGACCGCGAGACCTTGGTTGGCGCATCAACGCGAGCATCGAGCACGTTCGATGATTCCGTGGTCCAGGCCGACCCGGACACGAGCCGGGTGTGTGCGCAGGCGAAGTCATCCCGAGGTTTATGCTGGCGAGGATGTCTGAGTCGAGACCGTATTGGGATTGAGCCTCGGTTTCTCGTGACTTGAAGCAGTCCAGTACTCCAACAGGGCCGAGCGGCCTACCATTTCTATGAGTCTCACCATCAAGCGTGTGCCATATGCGTCGGTGAGGCGAAGGGGCTCGCGCAGCCGAACATAGATGGGCTGTGGCATGCCGCCTTCGATGCTGATGTTGTTTGCATACAAGTACATTCGATCCAGCTCATCCAAGACTGCATTGAGGCGGCCCCGCAGGTTTGGGACTTGGCCAGCCCCGTCCATCAGCACAACGGAGCCGCCATCTGGAAATGGGTCCATGTCGATCGAGATCTCATGGCTCGGCCGCCAATCCCGGACAGCCCGACCTCGGTGACCCTGTGCGGCACACAGTACGGTCATCGGTAAATCAGAATGAAGTAAGAATGCGGCCTGTCCTAAGCTGTCGGTCCGTTCGATGTGCCACGTGCCATCTGGATATTGGACTAGGATTTGCGCACCAACCAATGGCGCACCAGATGCCGTGATCGACACCTGCCCCGTCAACTCGCCGGAAGGGACGGGCGAGGCCGGTATCCGCAGCAACAGCTCGTTCCCACCAATCACCTCAAACTCCGGATCGCGGCCGGCGAGTTGCCGTGTGCGTTCGCGGATCGTCGGGACACCTTCCCCTCGCTCTTCGAGGAAGCGCTGGCGATCACCCGAACCAAAGATTCCTTCGACGCTCAGGCTCCGCAGGAGGGACGCAACCGTCTCATTTCGTGTCGCCTGCTGGCGATGCATGGACTCGATCTCCAGCGAGTTGGGCAACGCGCCGGGCGAGTATAGCTCCAGTCGGTCGTCAAACACAAACAGGCGGATCTTCCGATTCTCCAGTCCGTAGTCACGGTGCAGAACGGCGTTCACGATGCCTTCAAAGACTGCCCGCGGATGAAACTGAGGAATCTCGACCCGGCCGGGAACTTTGCGGGCCGCGACCCAAGTGTTCCGTTTGACGAAGTGGGCCGCGTCGCGAATCTGGGAGTCCAAGGGACCTGTAATGGTGGCTTGGTCGAGCTGTTCCGAGTTTCCATTCACGATCCCGTCGTAGCGAACGGCTTCGATGACAGCGCCTCGGATGTTTTCGTCTGGGCGGTTGGTGCAGAGCAAGATACCGGCCACTGTCGATCGCAGTTCGCCGTTCTCGTCCTGCCTCAGGATCTTCAGCTTCTGAAGTTGAATTTCGTCCCAGACGGCGCTGCGCGAGCCGAGGAACCGGTGCGTGAGCAACGAGTCGAGGCTCTTGGGTCCGGTTCCCGCTACCAGCGCGAGGTCGGGCCCGAGCAGGCCAGAGCGGCCACGGAGCTGGAACAGCCGGTGCAGGGCCGGTGACGACAGCTCGCGTACGGTGCTGCCCTTGCGCGTCAGGAAGCCCCCCGGGCTCTTGTGCACGAGGGCACTCCGCTCAACCGTCACGAGCAAGGCCGATTGCCTGTCTGGCAGAAGAAGCCGCCTGGTGAAGAAAGACAGAGGAGGATCGATCCGGTCCTCGCAGATGATGCTGACGAACTCCTCAAGCGCGTCCATCTGGCTCCGATCCAGCGCTCTGATCTCCCCGTCGTCAGAAACGCTGAATATCAAGGTGCCGCCGTGTGCATTGGCGAATGCAGCCAGCTCGTTTGCGACTTTCTCGGCTCGGGGAGCGCTAACTCGCTTGTCGTCGAAGTAAGCCTGCTTGAACTCAAATTCACTGTCCTCGCCTAGTTTGATCTGGGCCAATACGTTTTCGGCGGTCCAGCGCTGGTCATGCCGGAATCCGGTCATGAGGGCCCCCAGTGGGAAGTCTCGATCAAGCCAGTCCCCCGTGGATCCACCATAGCCGAGGCCCCGATGACTCTTGGGTCTTGGCCAAGTGTAACTGCTACCACTAGGGTCCGCTTGGGGTGGATCGTTTGCGGCTGGTCGAGAACCGTCTCGCAGTTGTTCGAAGCTGCAAAGTCGCACGAGCCAAGAAACGCCCGATGTTCACATGCCTCAGCCAGGTTGAAGGCCACCGATGGCCAACCAAAGGGAAGTCTGAGCTTTGTGCTGCAGCCTCACGATCCAGTACTGTCCCGCTCGCACGTGGGCTCGACACTTACGCTCTGGTCGAATACTCACTCTCCTGCGAGCCTGAGCTTCATGGGGCGGATCCCTTCTACCAACGCCCTGGTAGCGTCCCGAATCACAACGATCGGAGGAAGGTGAATCGAGCCCAGCCGGAAGTACTCGAGTCCCTTACCCGAATAAGAGTCGCTAATCGCATGGATGTGTTCGATTTGTGTCTCCGTCAGACTGCACTCGTCGCAAAGTCCATGCTCAATAGCTACATCCAGCAGATGAGAGATATTGTGGCCAAACTTCCGACTTCGAAGTTTAGATAGACGAAGGACATTCTGCTGCCGAATGTATGCCTTTAGGGCAAGTTCAATGCCGTGACAAAAATTGTAATAAATCGCTAACGAGGGCGGATCACATTTCAGAATGTATGGCGAATCCTCGCTAAACGGAGAATCCTCGGCGGCGCGCTTGGTGTGGGCACAAAGGGCATCTTCGGCAACAAGCTGGAAGGACTGAGCGTCGGTCAGGAGGCCTCGCGGGCTATCCTCCCGCCAGTCATTACTCATGCCGACGTAACTCCCCCCCTGGCCAAGGCCGCCAGTCACCAGTCCAACTGAAACCGGCACTTGGAGTTCATGGGCCGGCATCGGCGCCAAAGGCACCTTCAATCGGGGTCGCGAAGCCAAGGCTCCACGTGCCGATGACGCCATGAGGTCCGTCCGGACTGTCCCCCACGAACTGGCCAATAATCTCCCTGGCTCCGTTCCACGCAGTGCCCCCGGCGGTCGTGTCCACCACCCGGATGATGACTGAAGGGGCGGAGTCTGAGAAGAATGCGGTACCGTCATTGGCTAGGCTTAACCCGACGTTCCCGAAAGCAATCTCCTCAACGGCTACGCCTTGGTACGTCAGTGCGTCGCCGGACTCGGGGTTGGCCAACCCGGAGATCACCGCTGTAAGCGACGCGGTTCCGATGCTTTGCCCCCAAGACACAGTGGCTCGAATGTCACCGACGTAAGCAGTGGGATCTGCACTGACCTCCATAGCGAGCGCCTGGCCGACGAAGTGACCAACGCCGCCACTGGGATAGCCGAGTGCTGAGGTCGCTAACACTGTGCCGGCGAGTGGGCTGTAGGCGAACGCTCCGGATGGCGTAGTGGCATCCGGTGTTGGCGCGCTGACCGCACTGTCACGAACCGTACGCGCCCACACGCCGAAACGGGCGTAGTTGGTGTGTCCGTAGGCAACGTCCACTTCGAACAAAGGAGCCGCGAAGGTGCCTGCAGGGTCTTGGACGATGCCGCTGGCATCTTCGAAGACGCCGCCGCTCTGCAAGGATGCCCCGAATGAAGCTACGGACGATAGCGCCTCTACAGCAACGTCCAGGCTATCCAGCGCCCTTGAGTCCCGATTGCTGCCGATCGGGTAGGAAGCCCCTAGAATGTTCAATGCACTGGCATTCTGTCCAAAGACCTGCTCGTGGAGGATCGTATTCGCGGAGGACCACAGGTTCGCGCGGTCTTGGTCAAACTGGGGGTCACCGTCGTTGGTCGCCCAGATCGACACGCGAACTGCTAGGTCTGCGAGCGCTCGCCGCGCGAGGGAGACCGCTGTCGGGCCAAGGATCTCCGCCGAGCCGGTCGTGTACAGAGCGCCGGCCCAGTAACTGAGGGCCGCTCCGGAGGCGTCCGCACCTCCGAGCCTGATGTTGCCCACGTCGTCAGGGCGGGCCCCGATAAAGGCTAGGGCTGTAAGGCCGTCGGTGTCAGTAGCGGGCCTACTCGGTGCGGAGGTCGCGCGTCGCTCCGCGCCGTACGCCCCCGTGAGCTCCGGGAGGCCGCCTACCGAAGGGTTTACGCTCCAAGTCCCTATGATTGCTTCCGCGGCCCCTAGGCCGCTACCTAGGATCTGACCGCTCATGTCCATAAAGACGCTCTGCGTCGGTGGCGGGACCGCCAAGCTCTCAAACAGCAGCGCCCCTGTACCCCCCTGCACACTGAACGATGCGTCCGGTCCAAGACTCGCCGCCGGCAGGGAGATCTCGGAGACTGGCAGCTGAGAATAGGTCAGCAACTCGCCAGCGTCGTTGGCCAACCCCCTGATGACTCCATTGATCGACCTGGCAGCGAAGCGAACCTGAAGGTTGATCGTGCCGCTGTAGACGCCAAAGCCCCCTAAGGGGGAAACCGCGACAGTGCGTCCGGAATAGTTGGCCGTGCCAGAGATGGGAAGGCTCGAAAGCACGGACGACGGCAGGGGGCTGTACGCGAATGCTCCGAATCCCTCCTCCCCGGAAAGCAACTGCAGACTGTCTTGCCACGAGGAACCCTCAGGTCTCTGATATCGGAGGTACGCGCCGAATCGGGTGTTTTGAGTTGCGCCAAACTGCAGAGCCGACCAGTCGGTGACCGCTTCGTACGCCGCTTGGGCCGACTCAATGTCAAGGGCTCCTTCTAGGATGCCGCCGTCCCCAAGCGCTGTGCGGAAGCTCTGGAATGTCTCCAGAGAGGCGATCACGGCATCCATGGTCTCCTTGACCTCCTCGACGTCGACCCGCCCTTGCGATGTCTGAGGCACCGAGAAGCTGAAGACCTCCGAGGCACCTGCGGCATCAAATAGCCCGCCGAGTGCGGCGTGAGATTGGTCCCATATGTCCTGGAGGGTCTGGAGCAGGTCGTCCGGTCGGTCTTCGTACACGATTTCGTAGAGTTCGATTTGCCTCCGCCTAGCTGCGATGGCTTCCATCGCTCTCCCTGCGAATGTCTCCCCGGTAGTGAGTGATTGGCCGGAAGAAAGGCTCGATAGAAGGTAGTCGGACCCTCCAACCCGGAGAACTGCATTGCGAACTCCGTCCTCACTACTGACTAGAGTCGGGGCGATCCCTACGTACGTCGTTAGCACGTCGGTCACGATTGTTGGAGTAGTGGGTGGCGTAGGTTCGGAAGGATCGGTAGGATCGGTCGGCTGCGTCGGTTCTTGGTAAGGCCGCGCGACCCACTCCCCCTCGCTGAGCCTCAGCTCGTAGCGCATCCCGGACGACACGGTAACTACGAAGCCGTCTGTCACGGGCCGGCCGTTGTACGTGTAGGCTCCTCCTGGCAGGAGTTGGAGGGACACCGATTCTCCCGAGTCCCCCAGTGGGATTGAGACAGAAGACTGGAGCGGCATCGCTGTCCAAGTCCCCGCCGACAGAACGAGGCGGTAGACGATGCCGTCGGAACTGCGCACCGTGAGTCCGCTCTGGATGGGTCCGCCCCACCAATACTCACCGTCTTCCATGCGTTCTAGGGTGATCGCCCTGCCCGAGTCACCCAGCATCACGCGCACGAGTTGCGAGAGATACTGTGCGGTCCACTCGCCGTCAGCGAAAATCAGCACGTACGTCAGGCCATTGGCCCCTGTGATGGTCGAGCCATCTACGACCTGCATGCCCTCCCAAGTGGCTTGGCCTTCGCCGGTGACGGTCAGGCTGGCAGTGCCGCCGTGGTCGCCGAGCTGGACCTGGACGACTTGTGCGGCGAGTGGCCCGGCGAGTGCGGTCAGGGCCACCCAGAGGGCGGAGAGGCGCAGATTCCGCAAGGCGGAGGTGACGAAACCCTTGGTTCGGTACATGGCTTGCAACAGTCTACTACGGGCCGTTGCATCGCCAAGCACTCCTGTGCGCGTCAGAGATTGGATAGGGGCCGGTGTGCGTTGTAGGTTGTGATCTACTGCGACCAGAGGCAAGAACCTGCCATGCTGCATTCCACTGGCTTCGAGATCGAGAATCGACCTCCGGTCCGAGTTCCAGCGGTCACACCAATGGTTTTGGCCAAGACGCTCCGGCACGGCGACGCCAGTCCAATGGGTCGTGCCAACACTGTGCGAGGGGCCCGACGTTCGGCAACGCCGGACCCCTCGGTCGTGCTAGCTGATCGAACAACGACCAGCTGTACCTGTTGTGTTCTCCGTTACGGCCGCAAGTCGGCACCGAACGCGCCATTCAAAGTGTCTGTCGTCCCTCCTCTGGGAACGGAGATCGACCATTCCCCGATGACCCCGAAAGGACCATCGTCGCCACTCCCGACGAATAGTCCGCTGAGGGCTGCGGTGCCCGGGGTCGCATCGGGACGGCCGACTTGGCGGTACCGAACGCTGCCCGTAGCCGTTCCTGTGATTCCGTTGAGAGCAGTGTTCACCTCCAAACCGCTGAATAGGATGTAGGCGACATCTTGGTCGTTGTATTGGAACCAAGAATTGTTTGACGAGTACCTGAGGTCCTGCACAAATGCTGTGATCGAATTGTTGGTCGTCGTCCAGTCAATCGTTAGCTGGAACTGACCCTGTAACAGATCCCCATTATTGTCCCGAACGGCCACAGTCTGACCATCATAGGTAGCGCGGAAACTCGGTGCCTGCAAACCGGTCGTTTGTGCCAGCGGGCTGTATGCATAAATGTCAGTGTTGACCGCTTCGGTTGCAACTGCGTCGGTCATGGTGATGCTTCTCCAAGCGCCAAAACGTGTGTAGTTTGTGCGACCGGATTCTACTCGGAACACGGACGGCCGTGCGGCGAATATGTCTGAGATCACCGAACTGGTCGTCTGGTCCCTCTGCAGCTGTCCGGTGAACACATCTCCGGTGTCATCGCCCAGTTCCTGAAGGAAGCGGCTTGTACTTCCTAGGGCTGCACGGGCGTCGACTATCAAGTCGATTGCATCGTCGATGTCGTCCGCTGTGGTAGCGCCACCACTGGGGAACGAACTTAGTGCACTCGGCACTGCCCCAAATATGGTTGTCACCGCAGCTCCGACGGCGGTCCATGGAGTGCCAGTATCTGGGCTGTTTTCGTTGCGTATCAAACGCAATGCACTTTGCTGGTCACTCAGGTCGTTGCGGGCCGTGCTCACAAACGTGGGCTCACTCCGGGAATGGCTGCCACTGCTGTAGAGGCTGGAAGCATCGACAGTGATTGTGAGATCAGGAGTCGGTTTATCGTCCGTGAAAATGATGTCCCCACTGGAATTCGGGGCTGCTTTGCCGGCGAGTTGCGTCAAGGCATCGTCGCCCCCATCGTTTATGGTGGGACGACTGGTCGTTCCCGTCGAAGTTCGTGGCGACCCGAACGCTCCTTCAAGCAAAGAACCGAGGGTCCACGTTCCCATGATCTCCCTACCGGCATTTAGAACTTGGCCACTTAGCGCACTCGACGCTTCCGTTGCTTCACCAAGTCCGTACGTTGCCGGGTACTTAACAAAACCATTTGCTCCGGTCGCGCTGAACTGACCTTGATTTCCGGTGAAATTGGCTTCGGGTAGCCGAATCAGTTCAGTTGGTTTCAGTGGCGTCCCATGCTGCCAAGCAGCGCCGCTCGAGTCTTGGAGCCCCGTAACGAAAGCGTTTACGCGCTGCTGACTGAAGTGTGCGTTCAATTCAATGGTGCCGGTATAGAGTGTGCCTATATCAGTGCCGGACGCCGCAACCGCCAGTGTAGTGCCCCTGAAAATTGCGGATCCTCTGTCGGGCAGCTCAGTTGTAGCGGGCCGCTCAAGGGGACTGTAGGCGAAGGCCCCGACAGTCCAATTGGCGGGACTAGTTTCTACAGTATCAGCTGTTGCACGAAGCGAGTACGCGGCATAACGAGTGTTTCCGCTTGATCCGAATACAATCTGAGATTTCGCGGCGTTTACGATATCCGTTCCGGTTAGCGAACCAACAGCGGGGTAACTAGCAGCAACCGCAGAAGCGCTGCCCAACTCGGTAATGACCTCTTCGAGTTCCGCTACGACGAGTGGAACTTCCGAGGCGTCTAAATCCCCGCTCCAAGGCACGGAGTTGAGTCGATTCCCGAAATTTGGCGCGATCCCGTTTAGCACTTCCTTGGCCAGATCCCACTGTCCTGTACTTGCGGCGGCAATATGCACGTTTGGATCAACTCCCTGAGTATCGTAGAGTTGCTTGTATAGGTTGATCGTGTCTATGATTGCTTGGAGTTCTTGTTGCGCGTTCTGGACGTATGTCAAGCTCTTGGTTACCGTTCCACGCCCGACGAGGTCATTGATGACGTACTGAACCTCATTTCCCGTCGGCCCTACCACAAGAATGGTTCCTTCACCATCACCAGCATTTAATCTAGTGGTGGCGCTGGAACTTGCCTTCAGCGCAAACACAGTGTCAGCTCCGATCTGAACTCCAATCTTATCACTGCCGGTCGGTGTAGTCGGGCCAACAGGCGGCGGCTGGGTCGGATCTGTGGGGTCGACAGGACCTCCCGGATTGGCTGGGTCGAAAGGCCCCAAAATTCGCGCTGACCACTGGCCGTTCTCCAGTGTCAACACCCACCAGAAGCCGTTCTGCACAATGCGCGTCCCCGATCGGAACGGTCGCCCGTCCTCCCACTGGAACGTACCGTCGGACAAACGGATGAGCGTGAAGGAATCTCCCGTATTCCCCAATGGAACTTGGATTTCTCCTGATGCGGAATCAAGCGTGACCACACCGCTGGTGATATTGATCGTGTACTGGGAGCCACGGTAGGTGATCGTGTCGCCGACTTCGAACTCTTCGCCGTTGTAGAGGAAGGTTCCGCTCTCCAGGCGCTGCAGGATGACGATCAAGTTCGTGTCGCCGGCGGGCACTCGTACGACGGTCGGGACGAACTCCGCCCTCCATTCGCCGTTGATCAGGTACACCCGGAACTGGTTGCCGTTCTCGGCGGTGTAGGTGTCGCCAGTCCTGATCGCCGTCCCGCCGATGTAGTATTGGCCGTCCTCTTCTCTGACTACAGTGACTTGGCCACCGGTTGTGCCAAGCGTGAGGGGCTGTGATGTCGGCAGAAACTCAGCCACCCAAGAGCCGTCGGAGAACGTCAGCCTGTACTGATTGCCAGCTCCCGAGCGGATCGTCTGCCCCGTCCGTACCACCATCCCAGTCGGGTTGACCCACTGGCCGTTCTCATTGCGGGAGAGGGTCAGGATCTCTCCGCTGGTCCCGAGAACTATGTTTTCTGGCGGGGGCGGCGCATATGTCGCCATCCACACTCCGTTGACCTGAGTCAGCCGGTATTCACTGCCGTTCAGAGCGCGGAGCGTCTCGCCAGGGGCGATTGGCCGCCCATTCCAGGTGAAGCCCCCGTCCTCGGTCCGGATCAGCACGGCTGTCGTGCCGCTCGTGCCAAGCTGCACACTGATCGGGTCGCCGGTGACGAATGTTGCGGTCCACTGGCCGTTCGAGAATGTCAGGCGGTACCGTCCTCCGTTGCTAGCCTCAAGTACGCTGCCGCTCGCGATCGGATCGCCGTTGGCGCGGTAAGTGCCGTCCTCCACCTGCGTGATCACAATGGCATCGCCGCTCGTGCCAAGCACCAGTGCCACCGGCGCAGTCGGCAGCCAGACCGCCACCCACACCGAGTTTTGCAAGACCAGCTGGTAGCGAGTTCCGCCAGGTCCCATCACCGTTGATCCGCTGGATATTTGGTCACCGTTACCCAGCCAAGTCCCGTCTTCTCGTCGTGTGACGAGGATGGACTGGCCGCTCGTCCCCAACATCACGCGAACTGGATCCGGAGCAACGAAGACAGCGGACCATGTGCCGTTTATCCTCGTGATCCGGTACATGTTCCCGTTTGAGGCCGTCACCGTCGAGTCGGGGCCCAGAGGCTGGCCGTTGACTTGGAAAGTGCCATCTTCTTGCTGCACCACGCTGGCCAACTCTCCGCTGAGGCCCAGCAGTACCGGGATCGCTTGCGGCGGGACGAACGTTGCGTTCCAAACACCGTTCGCGAGAGTCAGCCGGTAACGGCTGCCGTTGGCGGCCGTGATCACGCCGCCGCTCTGGACTACCTCGTTGCCGTACCGGAAGGTGCCGTCTTCTTGGCGCGCCAGCGATATCTGCAAGCCACTCATCCCGAGCGTCACCCGCACAGGCGCATCCGGTACGAACGCAGCTGTCCACTGTCCGCCTTGGAAGCGGATGCGGTATCGGTTGCCGTTGTCGGCTTGGATGATGTCGCCGCTCATCACGACGGTGCCACCGATCTCATAGCTGCCGTTCTCCCGGCGCATCAGCAGTGCCACATCGCCGGAAGTGCCCAGCGAGACCCGGATCGGGTCCGGCGGAACATAGGTGTACTGCCACTCGCCCTCCACCAATGTCAGCCGATAGCGGCTGTCGGTGGGAGTGGTGACGATGTCGCCGCTGCGGAACTGGTTGCCGTTCAGCGTGTAGCCGCCGTCCTCGGTCATTACCAGCTCGACTGGGTACCCGCTCGCGCCAAGCGTGATCTCTACCGGTGGCGGGGCTTCGAAGACAGCTGTCCAAGTGCCGTCCTCCAAGGTGAGGCGGTACTGGACGCCCCTGCTCGTTCTGACTAGCTCGCCGCTGCGGAATGTCGTCTCATCGAAGTTGGCGGCCAACGTCCCGGTGTACGTGCCGTCCTCGTTCTCGTCGATGAACAGACCCTCCCCACTGCTGCCAAGGCGCAGCCGAACCTGTTCTGCCCTCACGAACTCCGCGGTGCCGGCAGTCCCGGACAGCGTGACCCTGTAGGTCTTCCCGTTGTCCTCCGACACTACTGTGGATCCACTGGAGAACGGATTGCCGTTCATGGTGAACCCACCAGCTTGAGTAGTCCGGAACTGGGCAGTGCCTCCGTGCTCGCCCAATGTCACTGTGATCGTCTGGGGAACGAACGGGGGTGGGGCTGGAGGTGGCGGTGCTGGCTCGTCTCCGCCACAACCCGCAAGCCCGATCAAGAGAACCGCTCCCAAGGCGGCCAACAAAAAAGCCGACTTGCGATTGAAAGAAGTCATTTTCGAACCTCCATGTTCTAGGTTATCCGAGTATACCCCAAAAAGGGGACCGATTGTGGTTGCAAGTTGCTGACATTGAAGGCTCAGATTCCCCGAATTCGAAAGAAACCGGGTTCTGGGGCGGCGCAACGCACGACACCGCTCCGCTCGTACCTCGGAATAGCAGCGTCGCTTGGCGTCGACGGAACGCTGCTCGGCCTGCTTTTCTGCTCTATCCGCCGCTGGGGCAATAGTGGCTTCCGCGGGGCGAGGGTGATCGCTTCGTGTCACCGCGTTGCCGCGCCGCCCTCATAGGTACACCTGAGCCTCACATGATCATTCTAGACCCCAAGGGATGGAATTCGGAGCGCGGGAGGTGCCGGAGTGATAGAAATCTGTGAATCGGCCAAGGATTCTAGCCGGCAGCCGGGCCGGGGCGAAGAGCTCCGGCGCCATTCCTCGCAACCGCGGACTCACCCTCGGCCTGAACTCCATCTGCGGCAGGACATCGGCCTCTAGGTCCACTCCTGGAGCGACTTCCTCCAGCACGATCCCCTCTCGACCGAGCCGGAATACGGCTGCCTCCGTGACGTAAAGCACTTCTTGATCCGTTCTCTTGGCATAGGCCGCACTGAAGGTGACCTGCGCGACCCGCTCGACAAACTTCGGCCTCCCCATGCGCTCGAACGAGAGGCGACCATGATCGATCTTGAGTCCGGCGCGGATCGAGAGCGTACCGCAGAAGACCACCTTGCTGGCCTTCTGCACGATGTCGATGAAGCCGCCAACTCCGATGATGCGGGACCCGACCTTGCTGACGTTCACATTCCCGTCCCGGTCCACTTGCAGGAACCCTAGGAACGCCTGATCAACGCCCGCACCGTGGTAGAAGTCGAACATGTGACCCGTCTCGACGATTGCGTCAGGGTTGTACACCGCCCCAAAATCCAGCCCTCCGGCTGGCACGCCGCCGAACTGCCCGTGCTCGATCGTGGACGTGACGTGTTCGCCGATGCCCTGCTCGCGGGCCACGGCTAGGACCCCGTCCGGAATCCCGAAGCCGACATTGATCACCGCGCCCGGTACCAGCTCCATGGCGGCACGCCGCGCAATCACCTTCCTGTGGCCAAACTCGAATCCGGGGAAGCCACTGTCCGGAAGGCGGTCGTCACCGCAATACGCAGCCTCATAGTCGGTCTGGTAAGTCTGCCCGTGGCTAGGGTCGACAACGATCGAGTCTACGAAGCAGCCGGGGACGCAGACCGCTCGAGGGTCCAGGCTGCCCGGAGGCACCATCTCCCGAACGACGGCGATCGTAGTCCCGCCGGAAGCCTTGGCCGCTTGGGCCAGAGCAAGGTTATGCCAGAGGCCCGCCTCTTGCCGCATGGACAGGTTCCCGTGCGGGTCGGCCTGCCAGGCTTGGATCAGTGCCACGTCAATCGGCAGGGTTCGGTAGAACAGCCAGTCCCGTCCGTCGAGCCGCACCAGTTCCACCAAGTCTTCAGTGGCTTTGGCGTTGAGCTTCCCACCTTCGAGCCGTGGGTCCACGAAAGTGTCTAGGCCAGCATGTGTGTGCCAACCCGGACTGCCCGCCGCTGCGCAGTGGAACAGCTGCACGATCACGCCGGCCGGCAGGCAATACGCCGCGAACCGGTTCTCCACGGCCAAGCGGGCCATCTTCGGCGCCATCGACCAGTGACCGCCGATCACGCGGCGGTACATGCCAGCGCAGGCCGCCTGCTGGAGCCCCTTTGTCTGTTGGTCTCCCACCCCAAACGGGTGGATCAGCGTCAGGCCGGTAGGCTCGCCCGTGGTCCGGTGCCGATGTCCCAGCTCCCGCAGCAGAATGTCTGGGACCGCATGTCCAGCACCGGATCCTCCGATCGCCACAGAGGCGCCACTGGCAATGCGGGCGACCGCGGCGGAAGGGTCTAGGATCGGTTTCTGCTGGGATCCCCGCCCGTCCGACACCTGCTCCGCCTGTTCAGCCCCAGCGGGCCGTCCGGTCCCCATCGTATCCGGCTCTCCGTAGACGCTGCGACCGTGTCTACTTGTGCCAGACGTCTTCTAGAATCACCGCCAGACGGACCGAAGACTTGGCGAGCCTCTCGGTGACCAGCTCAAGAAGGGACTCCAGTTCCGGACCGTCCATCGTGAACTGCCCCTCACCCTCCAGCATGGGATAGACTCGCTCCCTTGCCACAAGGTGGTTCTCCCAGGTCCAGTCGGTCAGCGTGCCGGTCGTCCAGTCCGCCCACGGGCCCTCGGCAATCGCCTTGCGCACGCGCTCGAGAACCTCTTCCTCTGTTCCCATCAACTCGATGAGTCCGCCTTCCCAAGCCTCCATCACTGACATGCGGCGGTCGCCGATGGTGACCATCTTCGAAGTCCGCGTTCGCTCAGGAGGGCCGATGCTTAGCGCTGGCTGCTGTAGATCCGCAGCTAGGCCGATCAGCATCTTGAGGTAGTCCGCCATCTCCTCTTGGCGCCTTACGCCCAGCCGCACAATCCCTATGCACTCCCGCACCTTGGCGGTGACGCACTGACCGGCCGGGCAGTCTCGCTCGAGGTCGATCCCGGTCGCGTTCCGCTTGATCGGGATCGCCTGCCAAGGCCGAGTCTCAGGCCGATCCGCCATGACCGCTCCCGACCAGGTCGCGAAATCGACCAACTGAGCATCCGTACCCATGAACAGGTCGACGCGCCGTTTGGCCCTTTCGCTCAGCAGGTCCTCAGCGGCCAGAGCAACGATGCGGTGCCCTTGGTCGGCCCAGGCGGATCCCTTAGCGGCGAACGCGTTCAACAGCAAGACCACCGCGATTGAATGCCAAACAAGTCTGCCAACCATGCCTGTAGGATAGTGCCTGATCGGCACGCTGCCGGCTGCTAGCGGCAAGATCGCCTGACGGATGACCGCCCGACAGATCGCAGACTTGGTCGACGGCGAGCTCATCGGAAGTGCGGGCGTCGACTTGGTCTCCGCCGCCCCGGTGCGCAAGGCACTGCCCGATCAGCTCTCGTTTTGGCAGCGCGGGCACGCTAACGATCAGCTCCCGGAGACACGCGCAGGATGCGTGATCGTGGACGAGCGGACGCAAGCCCCGGGCATCACCCTGATCTTGGTGCACGATCCCCGTCGCGCTTTTGCGAAGGCTCTGCGGGCGATATTTCCCTGTGAGGCTATTGAGTGGAGTGCCGCGACGTCTGCCGACATTTCGAGCAGCGCCTCGTTGGGCCCAGGAGTTTCGGTCGGCGCTCACGCGGTGATTGGGGCGGGCGCGGCCGTTGGTGAGGGAACGCTGGTAGGTCCCAACGCCTTCATCGGCCCAAGTGCCGTCGTGGGCAACAACTGTAGGCTGCACCCGGGCTCTAAAGTATATGGAAACGCCCGGCTGGGCGACCGTGTGGTCCTGCACGCGGGCGCAGTCATCGGCAGCCAGGGCTTCGGCTTGGTGTTTGCCGATGACCACTACGAGCTGTTTCCCCAGATGGGGGGGGTGCGCATAGGAGATGACGTCGAAGTTGGGGCCAACGCTTGCGTCGACCGCGGGACGCTCGGCAACACCGTCGTCGGCTCCGGCTCAAAGCTGGACAATCTGGTCCATATCGGCCACAACTGCCAGATCGGATCTCACGTCGTGATGGCAGCCCAGGTTGGGCTGTCCGGCGGCGTGGTTGTCGAAGACTACGCAGTCTTGGGTGGCCAGGCCGGAATCGGAGAGAGAGCGCAAATCGGCGCCCGAGCCCAGTTGGGAGGCCAGACCGGACTGTTGCCCGGCAAGCGGCTGGATGCGGGCGGATCCTACTGGGGGACGCCGGCCCGCCCGCTCCGTGAACAGCTGGGCAGGCAGGCGCGCGTCGGCCGGCTTCCCCGGATCTTTGCGGAAATCCGCCGCCTTCGGGCGCGGATCGGAAACTTGGAGGACCATTGAGCACGGTCGTCATCGGCGGCAACAGCCGGGAGGTTGGCAAGACCTCGCTTGCGGCCTCCCTCATCGCTGCCACTCGAGAGCGTGGCTGGACGGCCATCAAGCTGACCCGCTTTGGTCACGGCATCTGCTCGCGCGACGGCTCTCCCTGCGGCTGTGCTATCGCAAACCCCATGTGCCCCTACGAAATCTCCCGGGAGACGGGGGCGGTGGCTGGTACAGACACCGCAAGGATGCTCGAAGCAGGGGCCCGAGAAGTGCTGTGGGTCCGCGTCGCGATGGGGGAGCTCGCAACCGCCCTTCCCGCCATACGCGAGGCTGTGGCGGGACGCTCCAGCGTCCTCTTCGAGTCCAACAGCATCGTGGAACACATCGCGCCCGAAGTGTACATTTCCGTACTGCGCTTGGACGTGCCGGACTGCAAGCGCAGCGCATCCCGGCTGGCCGGCCGAGCGGATGCGTTCGCGGTGTCGGGAGGGCGGGGAGTACGCCCCCCTTGGTCTGGATTCGACGTCTCATTGCTCGCCGAGAGGCCGATCTTCGACGTGCGCCCCCCGGCCTACTGTTCTGGGTCGCTCATAAGATTCGTGACGAGCCGCCTCGACCCGTCCGATGTCCTTCCGCCCCGGGTAGGAGGCCGATCATGAGGATCCTGAATCTGGCGTTGCTGGCGGTCCTGATGGCCATCGCCGCTATGTCCGCGACAGGGCAGCCAAATGTAGTCCTGATCCTCGCCGATGACCTGGGCTGGAACGACGTCGGCTACCACGGAGGGGACATCCCCACGCCGGGCATCGATCGGATCGCCGGTGAGGGCGTGGAACTGGACCGCTTCTACGCGTGTCCAGTCTGCTCCCCCACTAGGGCAGGTCTCATGACCGGCCGCTACCCGATCCGTTTCGGCATGCAGCGCGCTGTCTGCAGGCCTTTCCTGCGCGTAGGCGTGCCCCCAGCCGAGGAGACGCTTCCGGAGATGCTGGCTCGAGCCGGATATCGGAACAGGGGCATTGCCGGCAAGTGGCACATCGGGCACGCGTTCCGGCGCTTCCATCCCCTGAACCAGGGCTTCACCTCATTCGTCGGACACTTCAACGGGAACATTGACTACTACACCCACCATCGCGAAGGCGAGCTGGACTGGCATCGGGGATTTGAACCAAACCACGACGAGGGGTATTCGACAGATCTGATCGCCGACGAAGCCGTGCGGTTCATCGATAAACACTCCGATCGCGGCCCATTCTTCCTGTACGTCCCGTTCAATGCTCCTCACACTCCTCTCCAGGTTCCCGAGCGCTGGCTTCGCCCTTTCGCCTCGGTGGAGAACGAGAACCGACGCACTTACATGGCGATGGTGGCGGCCATGGATGCGGCGATCGTTCGCATACTGGACGCGCTCGAGAGGAACGGCGTGGACCAGGATACGTTGGTCTGGTTCGCCAGCGACAACGGGGGGCAGGCGCTGGCGGACAACAGCCCGCTCCGGGCAGGGAAGGGAACTGTCTACGAAGGCGGCACGCGCGTGGCGGCCGCGGTGCGCTGGCCTCTCGGACTGGATGGTGGCGGTCGCAAGGTCACATCGATGGTCAGGTACATAGATGTCTGGCCGACGCTCAAGGGACTGGCCAGCCTTGGCGACAATTCCGGGCCTGGCGAGCCCGTTGACGGACAGGACGCTTGGCCGGTCATCTCCGGCGAGGCCGCCGAGGGGCCCTCCGAGTTCTTCTCCTACTTCGAGAGGTACAACGAAGAGCAGCTGGCCCTCATAGACGGGGATTGGAAGATTGTCCGCCGCGGTCCGGCGATCTTGGGTCCCCATCCAGCCGATGCGCCGCCCGAGTCGCTTCCTGAGAGGCAGCGGGAGCCCACGCCGGTCCGGATCGAACTCTTCAACTTGGCGACCGACCCGCTCGAGCGTGACGACCTCTCCGAGGAAGAGCCGGAGAAGGCGCGGATGATGCTGAATCGCTTGAAAGAGTTTCGGGCCCTGCGGCCTGAAGGGGGAGTTCCTCCCATGACGGCGCCGCCCCCTCAAGGCTGGGTGGCGCCTCGCGAATGGCGCATGCTCGACTGAAGTAACTCAATAGAAGACAGAAGACCGCGCGACTCCGGTTGATCGTCCTCGGCCTTGGGCGACGAGTTCCACCAAGAATCTCTGCGGCCGAAGATGGTGCAGAAGACGGGAGCCGAGAGTCAACAGGATGCAGTACATCGTGTTGACGTCCCGGATGGATCAGGCATGAAGTGGGCTTCGGAGGCCTATCCGGTAAACGTGTTCTGGCCCACAGCGACCGCTCAGGTAAGCGTTCGGGCGGGACGTGGCAGGCCCTTGGTTGGAACGATTCGTGCTCACGATGGGTTCCGCAGCAACGGCATTCGTCTAAGAATGGAGGTGCCTTCGGTTAAGCGTCTGCTGATGGCGTCAAGACAGGGTGCGATTCAGTCTGCGGTCGGGGGTCGGGCTGGCTTGCGATTTTGAATTGCAGGGCGGAATGCCCCTCGGAAAAGCGCCGTGCGTTCAGTGCCGGTTTGCCCGGCGGGCTCTGCGTGTCCGGGGCGTCGCAGGGCTAGGCGAGGAGTTCCCGCAGCTCTCTGAACGCCGCCGTGACCTCCAGGAGGGCGTCTTGGGCTTCCCGCAGGGATGCCTCAGCCTTGCCGACGGAGTCCTCGATCCTGTTGAGCGACTTGCCGGCGTTCCCGACTGCTCCGCGTGTATCCATGCGTGTTCCCCTGTTCCCGATTCGCGGCTGGCTCACCTTTGATGAGGTGCCCCTGCTGTGCCTGCTTGCAGTGTGCCCATCGCGCAGCACGGCCGCTAGCGCGGGTGGCCGCCGCGTTCCCTTCCGCGGGCGGCGGCGTACCCGTAGCGGTCGTCACGCGCCATCGACCTGTCACGGGGCCAAAGCTCCCCGAGAATCTTGCGGGCGTCTTCGAAATTGCGGTGCCGTGGGGGGTCCTCCGGGAAGACGTCGTCGTGCAGGTCGAAAACCTCGCGGGCCGACGACAGACCAAGGTGTCGGGCCAGGAAGACGATGTCCCCTTGGTCCTTGGGGCGAGCGGCGCGGACCTTCATCGCCAGCAGGTGCTCGGCCGAGGCGGCGGTCACCACAAGGTGGCGATCCCCGTAAACGGTCCGAGCGCGGCCGTCGCGGCCGTGCGGCATCGCCGACACCGCCTCCTCGTTCAGCCATGTCTCTGGCCAGCCTCGGCGGCGGGCGATTCGGCGGACGGCATCCATAACGGGCCCGTGACCCGCCCTGATCAGTGCGTCTATGTCCATCGTCTGGCGCCGATCGTCGAACCCGAGGGCCATGGCCGCGCCGCCGATGATGTAGACGTGACACCGGACGCGGGACCGCCTCAACTCCCTGGACAGCTCGCGAAAGGCATCCTCAAGCGCATTCGCCGAGAAGGGCTCCATAGTCCCGCTCTCCTTCGCGCGGGCCAAATTCCCGGCCCCCGATGATGACTCCATGGCGGAGGAACGCCCCGGGCGTGTCCCGGTAGTAGCAGCCGGGGAAGCGCTTGCCGAACACGGGCAGCGGCATCCAGTAGATCTTCAGAGACCGCTCGGGGTCGTCGCACCAGTCCGGCACCGGATGGCCGTGGGTGATCGCGATGTGCTCTGCCACCGCCGCCAGGAGCGCGTCCCACTTGGTGCCCGTCAGCCGCGGGGGATCCTCGAGCGACTTCGCCTGCGCCTCGCGGCTGCGGGCATGGAAGCGGCGCGGCAGGTCGGAGATCAGCATCCGGTACCTCTCGTCGTCGTTCCAGGCGTTGTCGATCGTGTCGGCGTACTGGCTGCAGCTGTGGAACGGCCCGGGCATCACCGCTTCCGAGGGCGGTGGCGGCGGCTCGCCGGCGGGGTCTGCCAGCGGGTGCAAATCCACGGGCCAGCGATCGCCGGGCCACCAGTCGCGATGCGCGATCTGATCGAGCGACCAAGGGCACTGTTCCGGGATCCCGGACGTCTCGCTCCCGCCGGCGAGCCGACCGCGGACGGCCGCCTCGCGACTTACGCCCCATGCCTCATCGAGGAGCGCTGCGGGCTTTGCCCGCAGGCTCGGGAGCAGCCGGTCGAGTTCGATCCGGCGGACCGAGACTCTCATCCTCCAGTGGTCCAGGTTCTCGGCTGGCGCTGCGGGGCAGTGCTGGATCCGGAGTAGGTGCGTGATGGCGTCGGCGGCAGCCTCGATCCACAGCTCGCGGCCCCTGCGGGCGAGGCCTTCCATCTCCTCCCTGTCGCGCTCCCCGAGCCCGGCCGTATGGCGAACCGACTCGAGGGCCGACTGCCTGCGCGCCCAAGTGCGGAAGTCCATCCGGTAGAGGTCTGTCATTAGGCGCCTCCCTTAGAGTGTGCGGCCGCCTCGTAACGGCGACCCCCGCAATCTCGCTTCTCGGCCGGAATTGACAGAAAATCGTCGATTTCAGGGTATCAGCGCCACTCCGGATCTGGCGGCCTGCGCTGCCGCCCGAGACCACGGCGCGGCCTGTAAGCTGTGCTTGGGAGCCGCCAGTCAGGGAGGGAACTGATGAGCGCTGCCGGGGAATCGAAGGCCGACCCGCCGCGGGACTGGCAGGACCTGCCGAAGGAAGGCGTGTTCGCTCTGCCGCTGGTGCAGACCGCGGGTACGAGTTGGTGGCGCGTGCGCTTCGAGGCCACGCGCGTGCCGGTCACCACGCTGTTCGACTATCTCTTCGAGATGACTGCCGTGAACGCCACGCTTCACACTCTTGAAACCTCGCTTGAACTGAGCGGTCCGCTTGACCGTGCGGATTCTCTCGTTCTTGGCCGTTCTTGGCCAGAGTCGACCGGACTCTTCAGTGATCGCGGTTGAGTTCGGCGAGCGCATCCGTCGGACTGCCTAGTTCCACGACCTCGCCACGGCGCGCCGCCTCGATGGCCGCGACCGTGGCGCGGTTAGGGGTCAGCGCGCCGCTCTCCAACCCGGTGCCTGGTTTTGTCTCCCCTCGGACGAGCGTGCGAGGATCAATAAAGAGGTCCCCAGCGGGAGGCGGACGCTCCACGCGTAGGAGGAATCCGTTCTTCTGAAGCGAGACCAACCGGTCGCCCGCATCTGTTTTCGCAATACCGACTTGCTTGGCAAGGCCCGATGCGTTTACGGTCCCACCGGCTTCGATCACTAGGCCGAGAGTTTCGTGATCTCCGGCAGTCAAGAGGCCAACGGGTTCCGCCTATTTGAGGTCTGCATGAGTGGAACATAGGAAGACCGCAACGTTTTGGGATGTCGCAATATCGCCAATCACGCTTCGCGTGTCCTCGTCTTCGCTGCAAATGAAGGGGCTCATACCGATGGGTTGACACCACGGTACGGTTCTGGAGCGACGCACGACCTGCCGGCCCACGTTGACGCTCCGGCGACAAGAACCCCGGCCGCCAAGATGTTGATCGCGGCGTTGACGTTGCGATCCTCAACAAGCCCGCACACCTTGCAGCGGTAGGTCTTGGACCTGCCGGGGTTGTTCCGGGTCCCGAAGCGGGATGGCATGGCAGCATCCACGCGGTCCGTCTTGGCGAGCCTGCCAATGGCCTCGGCGAAGCGCCTCGAGCGCAGCGGGTTGACGAGGACCGTCTCCATGCCGGAGTCGAAGAGGCACTGGTGGAGCTTGCGGTGATAGCGGCCGGTGGGCTCGAAGACAGCCTTGTCGTTGTTGAACTGGCGGTCGCGTTTGGCGTCCAGAAGATGGGCGTCGAGCTTGGACTTGCCGACGTCAATGCCTGCGACTACATTGGTTGGCGGAGTGGTCATTCCTGCGTTCCTGTCCGTTTACAATTCGGGCCTACGTGCCCACGCTTCCGTTCAGGGCGCGCAGGAAGGAATCCCTTGGCTCGCGGCAAAGGAGAATTCAAGGCTGAAGGCGGGGCAGACGCCAGATCGAGCGTCCGCTTGCTGAAGAGATTCGGGGATCGCGTCCATCGGGCCCCCGTTCCCGTCGCCAGTGGCCATGCCTTCCACCATAATGGGTAAACTGGGGACATGGCATCCTGAGGGCGTCGTAGCCAAGCGTGCGCTTCCGTGGCGGGCCGTGATCGCGAGCCCCTCCGAAGTGCCATGTGGCCGCAGCACGTGTACCGATAGCCAGTAGATAAAGGCGCAATGAGAGATTCTGTTAGGGGCCGCCGCATCAAAATGTTCAGGCGAGGGAATACCGCCTGCCCGATCTGCCTCGAGAAATTCTCGGAGGATGATGTGAGGCGCGGCGAAGTTGTCAACTTGGAGCACGTTCCGGCCAAGGCGTTGAAGAAACAGGCAACGCCCATTGGCATGTGCCTCACATGCTCCGGCTGCAATCAGGGTGAAAGCAACGGCCTAGACAAAGCGACGATGCTGGCGATGCAGCCGCCGCAGGCCACCGTGGAACTCCTAGGCAAGCCGTACCGGGCAAAGATGACTCGAGATAGCGATGGAACATTTGTCCTGACAGCTACAAGGCCGTACGATCCTGTGATCCTCTTCAAGGAACCGGAAAAGGGAGACATTAAGATCCACATCCAGCTGGTCAACCAACGCATCGCGTCCGTCGGATTCCTGCGGTACGCATACCTGTCAGTGTTCTCTCTTCTCGGAAACCGCGGCTACCGATACGCCGCTGGCGATGGCGCAAGTCAGGTTCGCCATCAAATCATGAACCCGGACAGGGCCATTATCGAGAGGTCCACGGTCTACGATGCATCCAAGGCCAAGGACTCTTGGATCGCAATGAGGCTTGACCCGCCCAAGTGCTGGCTCGTCAGGATCGGCGAGGCTATGGTGTTCCTGCCAGTCTCCGGGGACAGATCCTTCTATGAGAAGTCCGAGCGAATCCGGCGCGAAGGAGCCTTTACACTTCGCCGTCGATACGTCTGGAAGCCCGTCAAGTTCGGTAGGACTGTCCCTAAGTCGTTCACGATGGAAAACAGGCAATACTGGCGCGACCTGAAACGCAATCTGGGCGGCGAACCGTTCGGCGCCGGCATTAGAGAAACGGATGAGAACGGAAAAGTTTCGGACTTCGTTGTGGCCGATTACGGGCAACTGGAGGTTACCTTGCTCCGGGTGTCTAGCCACGTGAAGAACAACTAGCACGAGCAGAACGTGGGCAGATTGGATGCTGCGTGGAACGAGCCGCCGGAAGCGTAGAGGCCGTGCTTGCGCCCAACGTACTACCGCTTGCACCGCCGTTGCGCATCCAGGCGCTCGAAATCGATCCCCTCCGAGCCGGTCAAACCACGGATTGAATGGAGGGCTCGCCCCAATCCACGCGCACAACACGACGCGCACTGCGGCAACGCCCGGGCAGGATTGGTCACGTGCGGGCTATCGCGTCACGATTGGGTTGGGTGGGGTAGCGTTCATGGTGCTCTGACGTCCACCGCGAGAGCGCCGACTCGGCAGAGTAGGAGGGGTCGTTACCGAGCCCCTCCCCTCACGTAATTTGGAGTTCGCGCCCCAGTGCCTTTGGGGAGCCATTGCTATGAAATCGCGGGGTGGTGGAGATGCACGTGTCCTGTGGCCGCTCGGAACGGCCTCGTGAGGTTGGGTTGTGTCGAGGG
>JAPPMC010000061.1 GCA_028819235.1 Bryobacterales bacterium | reverse complement strand
GCTGCTCGGCTAGGGTCATGGCGGCATTGCGGATGTTCCCCACCGGGTCTTCGCCCGGCGCGATGTTGAGGCGCGTGCCCTGATACGTGGCCGGCAGGAAGGCCGAACCGTACAGTGCCGTGCCGTCAATCGGGGGCTGTCCCAGCGACTCCCCCGCCGGCTCCGAGGCCGCCAGTGCGGGTGGTGCAATCCCAAGTGTTCGACGAAATGGAACTCGTTTCGGTTTCGGTGGGACATGTCGGATGGGCTCGACGCGCGCAGGGGCAACGGGTGGCCGAACAGCCGCTCATGCCGGTGCGGATCAGCCGGGAGTTCTGGCTCCGCAAGCACAACTTGACGCATTCGCAGTGGCAGGCTGCGACGGGGATGAACCCATTGACGTTTTCCGGCGGGGGGCCATGCCCAGTGTAGTCGGTGTACTGGGAGTGCGTGCAGCTTCCGTGGCGTTCGTCAAGGGCCTGAGGGGATGCAAGGGAAGAATCTCAACGAACCGGAGATCAATCAGCATCATCTTCTTCTCGCCGCCTCGGCAGGGCAGTGGGACCCAGGCTGCCCGCGCCAAATATGGCCAGGCAGAACGCTTCGCACAGGAGCGGAGGGGAGAGTTCACGCAGCGGCCTCCAGCGGACGGGAGGGGCACTCGCTTTGCCACATGCGGTCTTCACGCAACAGCGTGTTGATCACACCGATGAGCCGTCGCATGACCGCCACCATGGCCACCTTGTGGGGCTTGCCGCGAGCGACGAGGCGATTGTAAAGGCTCTTGGAGCCCGGTTCCCAATTCTTTGCCGACATAGCCGCCATGTAGAACAGGCGGCGGGGTTCGGCACGGCCTCCGCGGATGGCACGCCGACCGCGGTGACCGCCAGAGTCGGAGGCGAAGGGCGCGACTCCCAAGAGGGAGGCGGCCTGGCGCCGACCGAGCGAGCCGAGTTCCGGCATGTCGGCGCACAGGGAAGCTGCGTTGATGGGGCCCAAGCCGGGAACGGACGCGATGATGGCAGCGCGACGGGAAAGTTCGTCGTCGCTGGCAACGCAAGCCAACATCGCCTTTTCGCAGCTGCCGATGTCCTCCCGCAAGGCCGTGATCGCGGTCATGTGCACCTCGGCATCGGTGCCGACTTCGGACCGCAGCTTGCGCAGGGCGTCGAGATATTCGAGAAACTTGCGCCGCATGGCGAGCAGATCGCTGAGCTTCTGCTGCTTCTCCGGTGCAGGGTCGGTCGCATCGAGGTTTTCGAGGGTGCCGAAGCGGGCCAGCATGGCAGCATCCACGCGGTCCGTCTTGGCGAGGCTGCCGATGGCCTCGGCGAAGCGCCGCGAGCGCAGCGGGTTGACGAGGACCGTCTCGATGCCGGAGTCGAAGAGGCACTGGTGGAGCTGGCGGTGATAGCGGCCGGTGGGCTCGAAGACAGCCCGCTGGACGCCATGCTTGCGCAGCCAGTTGCGCAGGGCCCGGCGGCCGGCCTTGTCGTTGTTGAACTGGCGGTCGCGTTTGGCGTCCAGCAGATGGGCGTCGAGCTTGGACTTGCCGACGTCAATGCCTGCTACTACGATGGTTGGCGGAGTGGTCATTCCTGCGTTCCTGTCCTTTTACAATTCGGGCCTATGTGCCCACGCTTCCGTTCAGGGCGCGCAGGAATGGTTGCAACGGGCCGACCAAGCTGCGCCACGGATCCTGTGATCCAAGGGAATTGCGGCCCGGCCCGTTGCCCGCCGGTGGGTATCGTCATGCTCACCGGCGGAACCCCCTGCTGCATGGCAAGGGGGAAATCAAGGCTGAAGGTGCGGCGGACGCACGATCGAGCGTCCGCTTCCTGAAGTGATTGGCGGATCGCGTCGATCGAGCCGACGGGAGAGGGGCCGGCGGGAGCCGGAGTCGGCTGCCGACGGAGGCGAAGTGGGCGTACGCGGCGCGCGCGGGGACGTCAGGGGATCGCTACGGGAACGTCGACGCGATCGCTAGAATACGGCTATGACAGCGGGGACCGCACGCATCCGGTAGGTCAGAATGTGCCGAACCCGTGGGACCCACGCGACGGTGCATCCAGTGCCGAAAAGGCATGTACATCCGGATCGATTCCTCCGCAGCCCAGCAGTCGGGTAGTGCACGGGCTACTGGAGACATCCCAGCACATCCGTCAGATCGCCTGTACCGGAGAAGATCGCCTCGACCCGTACACCGCCATCGTCGGTCGACCGGAAACGGGTAGATTCCAGTGTCGCGTCGAGCATGTCGGCGACCTCGGAACACTCACATCGTCCGCAGTCTGACGGAAAAGGAATGTCGACTTCCTCACGGACACGTAGCCCCAAGGCTTCTTCCAGTTGATTGTTCAATCCCTCCACGTTCTCCACCAGAGCGACTAGTCGGAGTTCGTCTAGCGGGGCCGGCTCGACCGATATCCTCCACTGCACGACGCGCGTGTCCCGGAGCAGACGCGTGTCCCCAATACCGGTACAGAGCCACTGCTCGTACCGCAGTTTGGAGGACAGTGCCAGCGACTCCCCGCCATCCCTGATAGAGGTCTCGCCGATCCAAAGTAGCCGCCCGGAACAGCCGTCCAAGAGATTCCCTTGCCCGCGGAGCTTCCGATCTAGCGTGTCCGTGAACTGCGGGAAATCGGCCGCTAGGGGAATCTTGAAAGGGTCAGGCGAATTGACTGCCCCTTGCGGTATCGTGACGGTCCGCCGTTGGAATCCGGTCCCCACGGTCGCTGTCATATCCTGTCTGGTGCCTTCTAGGATCTCTTTGACCGCCTCTAATGTGTTTTGAGTCGCTACTGCCGAATAGACCAGAACTCCAACGCCCGCCACTACGGCGGCTATTTCGACCATAAGCTTGGTTTTTTCTGACAGCATGACGGCGCTATGGTGCTGTGGTAGCACAAACACAAACCATTGGCTCGGCTTTCGCAAATACTGCGGCCGTCGCCTGCGACAGCTCGCCATGCACCGCGAGTCCTGGCTGGCCCGCTGGCATGCTCCCCACCCGACGCGAGCGGACCCTTCCCACACCAAGGGCCGAGCCGGCAGCTCCTCGCTTGGCTCGAACGCTCGCGGCATCCCGCTCGCCGTGCGAACCTTGGCTCCCGCACACAGGGCAAGAGGGTAAGAGCGCCAAGAGCTATTCCGTCCTCAGCAAGCGGAAGCCGATGCCGCCGAAAAGGGCCCCGGGATCTGCGTAGTAGCGAGCCGCCGACCGGCAGTACCCGAGACCGAAGTTCCAAGCACCGCCCCGCGCCACCCTGTGCGAGCCCGACTCGGTACCCCGGGAATCCGTCAGCGAGCCTCCCTGATACCGGCCATACCAGTCCTGCACCCACTCGTTCACGTTCCCCATCATGTCGTGGAGGCCCCACGCGTTCGGCATCTTCTGACCTACCGGATGCGTACGAAACCCGCTGTTGTGGCCGCACCACCCGATCGCATCGACGTTCCCGTAGCGATCCCTTGCCGTCCCTGCGCGCGCCGCGTACTCCCACTCCGCCTCCGTCGGCAGCCGGTACCGGGTCACCCCGGGCCGCTCGTTCAGCTGCCCAACGAACGCCTGCGCGTCATTCCAAGAGACGTACTCCACCGGGCACTGCCCACAGCCGGAGAAGGTCGAGGGGGTCGTCCCCATCACCGCCTTCCACTCCGACTGCGTCACCTCATACTTCCCTAGCCAGTAGCCCCGGCCTGCCCATGCCCCATAAGCGGGACTTGACAACGGCACCCCTCGTGT
>JAPPMC010000076.1 GCA_028819235.1 Bryobacterales bacterium | reverse complement strand
ATGCCACAAGGGACCTCATCCTGTCAACCCCCAAGATCTGTGGCACGGGCAGGCCCCGGGTGCGCGATGTGTTGGGGACCCTGCTGCTGACCACCCTGAGCGGAGCCAGGCCCAGAATGCACATCAACCTGCCGCGCTATGAACCGGTCAACCCGCGCCTGCTTAGGCATGCGCAGAGCGTGCAGTGACGATTCGGTGCGCCGGGCGATCGCGCACATGGTGTTGAACGTCGCGTCGGAATTCGACGGCCAAGTCTCGAGATCTTGCAGCGTGGATCCCCGCGCGAGGCGCTGGGGGGAACGGATTCCTATCGCGCTCTGTCACCGCGACCGTGTGGCGCCGGATCCAGCACTATCGTGCCGCGCGCACCAGCGGCGTACTCCCGGCTGTCGGTCGTCATCGGGATGTACTCAATATCCCGCCACGACCGAACGAAGCTGTCGTAGTCGGGCGACAGTGGATTGCCGGATTGCCCCGGAACCAGGATGTAAAGAGACCGGTCCAGATCGCTCAAGTCGTAGATGGCGCGAAATGTGCCGCCATGAGTCTGTACGAAGGGAGCTTGCTTGTCTGAGATATCGTACTTGCCGCGGTTCACGGTAAACGGGCCGCCGCTGGCCGGAAAACGAATGTCGAAGAATTCGTTGAGCATGGGGACGAGCGTAAACGGCAGGTGTCTCATGTGCGCGTAGTGAGCGTCACCCCAACGCCACTTGGACATGTCCTTCCCGTACTCCTCAGCTAGGTCGGTCACCGTCCTCTCGAGAGCGCTCGCGACAATCTGATCGCAATCCTCGACTGTCGCGGTCTTGATGTTGTCGCACCACTCCTGACGCTCGGTCAGGACATTCCAGATGAACTGCGGCCGGTAGCGCCACGCCTCCCTGAACAGGGCGCCGAGCTCATCGGCATAGATCTGCGACTCAAGCTGGCTGTACCAGTAGGAGAAAATCAAGGGTTCGGGACGGTTGGCCTCCATTTCGCCGTCCCACTTGGACAGTAACGCAACCGCCCGACCGCTTTCGTCGCTCAGCGGTTCGGTATTGGCAAGGAACCTCAGGAAATCCCGTGCCATGGTCGACACCCCGTCGCCTTGGACGGTCCGGGAACTTTCCGTCGAATGCGCGGTGTCAGCCGACACCAAATCCCTAATCCGACGGATTCGATAGGTTTCCTCCCAGTCAAAGGTGATGTGGTGGTGGTAGTCACTGCCGACAATCGGATCGTTCGCGGTCGCGACGAAGCCCTCGGGAGGATTCAGCCGTCGCGGCAACTCTTCGAACGGCACATATCCCTGCCAATCGTAGAGCGCGTCCCAACCGGGGGCCGGAAGCACGCCTTGGAGGCTGTTGCGGGGATCGCGCCTGGGGATCCAGGCAGGTACGATCAGGCCGAAGTTTCCGTCGACGTCCGCGTACACCACGTTTTGCTGCGGCCCGGCATAGTCGCGCAGGGCTGCGTCGAATTCGCGCCAGTCGCGCGCTTCCTGCATGCCGAGCAGGGCACGGAGTGTCACGTCCTTGTCGTCGAGCGCGGTCCACGCCAACGACAACACAAGGTCGCCAAGGTGCATCCGGTGCTGTTCCTGCATCAGGTCCGAAATAACCGGGCCATGGCGCGTCTCGCGGACCTCCAGGCGAACGGGTTGTTCCCCCTTGACCTTGATGACCTCATCTCGGACCTCGAACGGTCTGGGACCATCCGGGCTCAAGTAGCGGCTCGGGTCGCCGCCGACCAGGCGCTCGATGAACACGTCCTGGACATCGCCGAAGGTGTTCGTGAAGCCCCATGCCACGCGGTCGTTGCGGCCAAGGACCACGGTAGGGACAGCCGGCATGGTCGCGCCGATGACGTTCAATCCAGGGGCCTTCAAGTGGGCGAGATACCAGACGGACGGTGCCGACAGTCTGAGATGGGGGTCGTTGGCGAGAATGGGTTTGCCGGTCACCGACTTCCCGCCCGAAACGACCCAGTTGTTCGAACCGTTTTCCCGGTCGGTCCTCCGTGCGAGCGCGCGCCACGCCGCACCCCACGGAATCGATGCGTAGAGATCGCTCAGCGCGCTGAGTTGGTGCGAGTCAGGGTGAGGATAGGCGGGGTAGATGTCTGCGAGCTGCTGCGGGTCCAGAATCTGCGCCAGGTGCGCGCGGAGAAGCTCCTCTCGCATGTTGACGCTCAAATCGAATGCCATCGTCTTGCCCAACAAGAGCGAATCCTCCGGCGTCCACGGTTCTGGCTCGATCCCTAGCATGATGAACTCGGGTGGCAGCGGGCGCTGCAGGAAATCGCGGCTAGCGATGAACGCATTAACTCCAGCCGAGTAGGATTGCAGTACGCGGCGGGTCTTCGGGTCGAGATTGGCGAAGTTTCGCTGGGCAGAGCGATAAAGCCCGAGCACGCGCATCATCCGGTCCAGCGGCAGCGTGCCCCTGCCCATCACCTCCGAGGCACGCCCCGCCCCGATGCGCCGATGGACCTCCATTTGCCATAGGCGATCCTCGGCGTGCACGTACCCAAGGCCGAAGAGCGCGTCGTCTCGGGACTGCGCGACAACATGGGGAACGCCGTGCCGGTCGCGTGTGATCTCGACCGGCGCCGCGATCCCCTCGGCGCCCACGGTGCCGTTCGGGTCCGGCAGCGATCCTCGCAGCCACACATACCCCACCGCGACGACTAGGACCAGCGCGGCCATCAAGGCGACTGCCGAGCGCACAATTCCTCGCATTGTTGAATCCATCCTCCAGAATGCGACGTCGTTCCCAAGACCCTAGTCGGCTTGGCGACCCACCGAGCCTTGCGCTCTCTTAGGGAAGTGCCGCCGAACCGCCCTAGACCGCGATCACCTCGCGCATCTCGTTGTGGATGTCCCGCGATTGCCGACTGAGTTCGACCGTCCGCGCTTGTTTTCGAAACCCTTGTAGACTGATTTCCTCCCTGAGTTGACGATCTACCTGCGGATAAAGCAGGATCCCCTCGTGCTTTTGCCGGTGCCGTTGTGTGGCGTCGCGGTTACGGAGACAGGCGAGAGGCTGGTACACGTTGTTGGAATTCAGCTTGCCAACGTCGACACCCACTCGCCGGGACAGCGCACTGGTGTGGTACTTGGCATCGAGGAGGATCCGTCCGTCCCGCGATTCAAGAATCACGTCAGCTTCCATTGCAGGGATCATCCTCGGATCACCGTAGGTAACCGCGTCTACCTCCACCCAATCGATGCGGCGGCGCCGTCCCAGGTGGACCTCAAGCCCATTCTGTTCGCGCTCGTAGAATCCCGAAACGAAATCCTCGAATGACTTCCACATGGTCGCCTTGTCACGACGGAAGTCTTGGAAGGTGGGGCGGCCTGTGCCCTCATCCACTGTCAGATTCTCGCTCACGAGCCTGCAAACAGAGAGCAAGAACTGATAGGGGCGGCGGTTGCGTCCCGACTGGAGCCGCACGAACGAGCTCATTCGCATCCTCTCTTGCAATACGCCATCGAGCCTCCTGTACGCGGCCCGCATCTCGGCCCGGACATCGCATTGGTGGTTGATCTGTGGAGCCAGTAGGCGCCATAGCGAGGTTCGCCTAGTCCCGTTCGTCAGGATGTCCGCTGAAGGCTCCTCAAAGTCGGAGGCCGCCCGCCCGCTGGTCCGCAATGCACGTTTCGCGATGTCTCCGACCAACAGTACTCCACGGCCTCCCCGCAACCTCCTTGCGCCTTCCCAAGTATCCCCGATCGATGCCGCGTCGAATGAATCGATTGGCGCGCGTAGCGAGTCGGTTGGCCTGGCGATCACGCATGGACGAGATTGCCAACGTGCTATTGGCGGCGGGTCGCCCTGAGCCATTTACCACCGTGTTGGAGGCGAGCGTGCCACAGGAGCCGGAGTTCCACAACGCCGACTGTCTTCTCGGCCTCGCGCACTCGCGCGCCGGAGGGCCGGAGCGAGCGCCCGAGTGCCCAATCGAGTGAGCATACAACCGGGCGGGGGCAGACGCCCCGGCGGGGAAGGCCAGCGCCTCCGCGGCGGGCTGGACGGTAGCCCGCTCTTGAAGGCCCCCAACTACCGCCCCTCCGCCGGTGTCCGCGGCGGAGGCCTCAAGTCCACGCCGCCCGAGCGCGGCGCGCGGGTAACGGGTGACCTCGGCCGTCACCGGTCCCCAGGTCTGCCGACTACAGGGTCTTGCCGCGAAGCCTTCCCGCTATGCGCACAAGAGCAGAGACCGACGCGAGGGTTGCTGCGCCTACCACGGAGATCGACAGCGCGTGGTGCTTCAGCCAGGTCAGAGACGATGAGCGCGCAACCAGTCCGGCAGGAACGTCCGGGTAGCTGTTGAGCAGCAGCACTACGTGGACATTCTCGAAGAGGTCGAGTACGCCGCCAGCGGCCGGAAGCAAGGCAAGCCACCACAGACCGTCGCTCGGGCGGAAGCGATAGATCAGGCCGGCGAGAAGGAACGTGTAGGAAACCGGGAGGAGTGTGTCGAGCGTAAGGCTTGATCGCGCATACACCTTGCGCCCCGACTCGCCATAGCTCTCCATTAGGGTGACCGCGTCGCTGTGGCTGTAACCGGTCTTGGCGTCAAGCAGCTCACCGTTGATCGGCAGGGCCGGGAACACAAGGGCTACAAGCATCGTCGCGGTCAGGAGGCTCACTCCGAGGACAGACGTCTTGCTGGCGAACTCGCACCATACGCGTATGCGGTTCATACGAATCACCCCAATCTCGACTCCGGCCCTACCTTGCCGTTCAGGCCCGTGACGCGGCGAACCAGAGCGATGGCAACCGACCGAGACTGGTGCGAGTGCGACACCGGAGCCGGACCCGCGCGCCGTGCAATGGGATCGCGCCGGGCAGCGTTGACGATCGAAGGTGCGAACGGATCGCCCGGTCCCCAACTGCAATGTTCGCTTCAGCCGTGGTCCGGTCAAGGCTGCCAAGCACCTATCCCGATCCCTCCCGCGGAATGGGTTTAGTCGTCCTCACCCTCGCGCACGACAATCAAGCGGTTTCCGTCAACGTCTGACAGGACTCTAGTCTTTCCTGAGGGCCAGCGGACCTCGACGCGGCTAGCAGCCTTGGCGCGGCCCAGCCCAAAGTGCAGGCGCGGATCATTTGCCGACAGGTAGCTCGCCGACGAGCGGACCTCCCGCACTTGCGTGCCACTATCGGTTGTCACTCTGGCGATGGCTTGGACTGCCGGCGCGCCAGCTGCGCTGCGGATGTCCAAGCCCAGCCAGCCATTCCCGTGTCGGCCGTCGTTGCGCAGCAGCGTAGGCGGCCCGTCCAGATTGTTGACGAGGGCGTCCAGATCCCCATCGTTGTCGTAGTCTCCCAAGGCAAGGCCTCGGCTCTTGTAGCGGTCTGCGAGGCCGAACTCCAAGCCCCGCTCGGTGAACTCCAAGCCACCCGTATTCATGTAGACCAACCAGCGCTGCTCGTACTCTAGGCCCATTTCGAAGCGGTCCGCTTCCGGGTAGAGGTGGCCATTCACGATGAACAGGTCGTCCCAGGTGTCGTTGTCCAAGTCGCCGAAGGCTACGCCCCACCCCACGTACAGGTGCGTGCTGCGACCGTGGCCGGCCGGATCGGTCAGGTTGGTGAAGCTGCCGTCACCGTTGTTGACGAGCAGCGAGTTGCTCTCGTAGGAGGAATTCGTGTAGTAGAGGTCCAGCCACCCGTCGTGGTCTATATCGGCCGCGTCCACCCCCATGGAGCCTTCCTCGACGCCGTCTTGGGAGAAGGCCGCCCCCAGAAGAACCGAGAGCTCCTCAAAGGTGCCGTCACCTCTGTTCTGGTACAGCAGGTTGGCCGTCAGGTCGTTTGCCACGAAGATGTCCGGCCAGCGGTCGTTGTTGAAGTCGGCCACCAGTACTCCCAGCCCGTACAGCCGCTCCTCATCCAGAGCCAAGCGCTCCGCCGCGTCCTCGAACCTGCCGGTCCCGTCGTTGAGGTACAGCGAGTCGCGCAGGCCCGGCAGGCCCCTCGGGCCGCAGAAGACCTCGAAGCCCCGATAGTTACACGTGGCATCCCTGGCTGGTATGGCCCTGAGGGGGTACTGCAGGTAGTTGCTCACGTACAGGTCCAAATCTCCATCGAGGTCGACATCGGCAAAGGCGGCCCCGAGGCTCCAATCGGATGGGGCGATGCCCGCCTCACGGGTGACTTCCTTGAAGCGGCCGTCGCCCAGATTGTGGTAGAGGGCGTTCCCGCCGTAGCCCGTCAGGAACAGATCGACGTATCCGTCGTGGTCGTAGTCGGCGACGGCGATCCCCTGGCCCCAGCCCCGCGCCGTAAGTCCGGATTCGGTCGTGACGTCCTCGAACTGGCCGCTGCCGTCTCCCCGGTACAGCGCGCACATCGGGTCTCCCCCGCTGCGCATTCCCTCGATCGTCGAGCCGCGAACCAGCAGGGCGTCGAGGAGCCCGTCACCGTCGTAGTCCAAGAGCGCGGCGCCCCCGCCCATCACCTCGATGATGTGCTGCTTTCCGGGGTCGCCCTGCACGCCAAGGAAGCCGCCCAGCCCTGAGCCTTCGGTGACGTCCGAAAACTCCAGATCGGCCGCTCGGCCGATACCTCCGGCCGCTACGGCAATGGGCAGCAACAACGCGAGAACAGCCGTTAGGCTGCGCGACGCGCCTCCCGCGCCGCCAGGCCCGCCAGGGCGCGCCAAGCCGGCCCGCTTGCTGGCTAGCGTCAGAACTCCAGCCGGCGCCCGAGCTGCGTCTGGCGCCCGGTGCCGATCGTTCCTCGGACCCTTCCGAAAACGGAGTTGCCGTGGCGTCGCTCCGGAATGGAGACGTTGGCGTGGTTGCGCATGTTGAAGAGGTTCGCCCGGAACTCTACGCGCACATCCTCCGTCACCTGGAACGGCTTCTGTATAGAGACGCCCGCCACAGCGAAGCCGGGCCCGCAGCAAATGTTCCTTGGAGAGTTGCCGAACACGGCCACCTCCCGGGGACTCGAACTGGGACGTGTCGAACCAGCGGGCCAGCCGCTCGGTCTTGGCGCGGCGCGAGCTCAGGGTGGGATCCCCAAGGAGGTTGGGGCGCTGGCCGTGCGTGAAGGCGTTGGTGCGGTTGGTCTGCTCGGTGATTCCAAATGGCGAGCCCGCGTGAAACTCGGCGATTACGCCGAGACTCCAGCCGCCGATCACGCCCCCCAGGGCCGGATTCTGGATGGCCAGCGGCTTGTTGCGCCCGACCGGCAGTTCGTACACGCCGCTGATTACAACACGGTGGCGGATGTCGTTCCCAGACAGCGCCCAGTCGAGGTAACTCAGCTCGATGTGCTTGTAGCCGTTGTCTCGCTCTCCTCCCAGCTCGTTGGCCGAGGCGAAGTCGTCGATGAACTTCGCCCATCTGTAGTCGAAATGAACTTTATACGAAAGTGCCCTGCAGCACGTGAGCATGTACCCGGATAGATGTTGTGTCCAGCAGACTCCATATGCACAAAATATTGCTTCTATAATTGTATTTTATACTGTATGCAGTGACGGCACATTCCACCGTCCTTGCCCGGTGTAAGCTGACGCGGCCAGGCTACGAACGGATGTTCTAGATTCGGCGGTCGCTGAATTGGCTCTACAACCAGTCGTTTGAGCAGCGCGAGGCCGCCTGTGGCAAAAGGTCTTGTCGCGCTTGATGGGCCCGCCTATCGAGCCGCCGTAGATGACGCGGGGGCCGAAGAAGGTCCGCGCGTCGAGCACGTCATTGCGGAATCTGTTGGTCCCCGACCTGGTGCTCATGGTGATCAGACCGTTACCGGTGCGCCCGTAGTCGGCGGCGTAGTTGTTGGACTCGACCTTGAAATCCCGCAACGATTCCACCGGCGCGTTGAGGTTGAGTTGGGGGCTTATATACATGAGTGGCGAAACACTATGCATACGGTTCTGGAGCGACGCACGGCCCAGCGGCCCACGTTGACGCTCCCGCGGCAAGAACCCCAGCCGCCAAAACGTTGGTCGCGGCGTTGACATCGCGATCCGTCACAAGTCCACAGGCACGGCACTTGTAGGTCTAATCGGAACGTTCCGATTAGACCTATAAGCCCCTTGAGTTGCGCGATGCCCAGCGCCATGTTCTGGACCACGCCGCAGTCGAGACGCGGCATCTGGTTGCGCGACCTGCCGTCTTCCATCGAGAAGAACGGCAGGTCGTACTGCCCGGCCCCCGAGGTGGGGAAGGTCACGTTTCCGGCAAGCTTGATCAGCTGCCCCCTCTGTCGGCTGCCGACGGGCATCTGGGCAACGGTCGTTCGCTCGATGACCTACCCCACCGTAGTGTTCTCGGTTTTGAGCAGAGACGCCGAGCCCGTCACCTCGATCGTCTCGGTGATCTCAGCGATCTCCAGCTGGATGGCGTCTGTCTTGATCAGCCCGGTCTCCATCACCAGGCCCGACTGCCGATAGGTCTTGAAGCCCACCGATGCGCAGCGCAGATCGAATTTGCCCGGCTGCACCAGCGCAAAGTTGAACACTCCTGCCTAGTTGGTCTGCGCCGGCAGTGCGACGCCGGTGTCACCTTTGACGAAAGTGACGTCCGCGGCTACGATCACAGCGACAGTAGGGCCCATCGCAAAGTGGGTGATTTCATCTACTACCTCCAGACAGTCTTGCGGTGCTGGCCTCCGTATCTGGCTGAACTTCGTACAAGAGGCACCCCACGCCCTTCCGGCCGTGTGCGTCGGGACCCAGCGGCTTGCCCACGCTACGTATCGCGGCCGACAACCTGGCCGCGGGGATGCCCTCCGGCGACTAGGCGATGGCGGTATGTGATAACGTCCTACAGCCGTTGTGTCCCAGTACGGGGGGCGAAGAGCGGCGGCGTCCAAACCCGCGGCCCGCAGCGGCCGCGGGCGGAAGTGAGGGAGGCGACCGATGCAGTTCGAGGGGCGGACGAAAACCGGACGGAGAGGATTCTTGGCAGGGGCGCTGGCGGGCCCGGCCTTCTTCGCCTGCGGGCGGGACCGGCGCGACACGTCCTTCCGCCAGCCGACGGGCCCCTCGATCGACGAACTGGACGCGGCCGCGGCAACGCCAGTGTTGGATCTGTCGGGCCTGACCGAGCCGGTCGTCATCGACTCGATCCGGCTGATGGAGAATGGCCGGGACCAATTCGTGCACGTCCGCTCCAAGGACGGAGCCGAGGGAATCTCGCTGACAAACGGCCGACCCTACCTCGCAAGCATCCTGCGTGAGCTCGTCGTCCCGTTCTTCGTGGGGAAGGACGCGCGGGACTTGGAGTCGAGCCTGCTGTTCGAGTTGTACCGCCACCGCAGCAACTACAAGCTTCAGGGCTTGGCTCTGTGGTCGGTCCAGGCTTGGGTCGAGTTCGCCCTGCTGGACATGCTGGGCCGCGTGGCTGGCAAATCCATCGGCGACCTGATGGGCGGCACGCTGCGGGACGAAATCGACTTCTACGTGGCGAGCGGGCGCCGAGACACGACCCCCGAGGAAGAGGTCGACTACTTGGCCTCGCTGGTCGAGGAGACCGGAGCAAAGGCCGTCAAGTTCCGGCTGGGCGGGCGGATGAGCCGAAACGCCGACGCGGCACCCGGGCGTTCTGAAGGGCTGATCCGTCTGGCTCGCAAGGGCCTGGGGGATGGCGTCGACCTGCACGGGGATGCCAACAGTTCGTACGACTCGGAGCATGCTGTCCCGATCGGGCGGCTGCTCGAAGAGGTCGGCGCGGTCTACTTCGAGGAGCCGTGTCCGTTCGACCATCTCGAGGACACGAAGGCCGTCGCAGATGCCTTGGATCTTCCGGTGTCAGGCGGGGAGCAGGAGTACAGCGAGCGCCGCTTCCGCTGGATGATCGTCAACCGCGGCGTCGATATCGTCCAGCCGGACCTGCACTACTACGGCGGCATGGTCCGGTCCGCGAGAGTCGCCAACATGGCCGAACTGGCCGGCATGCCGACGACCGTTCACATTTCCGGCGGTTTCGGCTTCGTCTACATGCTGCACTTCGCATCACGCACGAAGGACATCGGCAGGTATCAGGAGTACAAGCGGAACATCGAGCGCTACAGGGATTGGTTTGACCCACCCCTGAGCATTCGGGACGGGAAGCTGGCCGTCCCGACCGGACCGGGCGTCGGGATACGGGACATCGCGGCGGTTCTCAGCGGAGCACGACAGATCGCCTGATCTCCGATTGCGGCTAGAGGAACCTCATCCCGATCCGGCCAGAACCGCGATCTAGTAGCCCAGCCCGGGAGAAATGGCCTGCCGGCGATTGCCCAGTCAGCTCCTGTTCCAGCGTGGCGCGCCGCTGAGGCTTGGGTCCGCAGGCGCTCCAAGTCGCGGCGCTAGGCTCCTGCAGGACCGGGGTTGCCAAGTGGCATGATGGACTTGTCGGCGGCCAATGCGGATGGGCTGGCGCCGGGAGGTTGAGGGCTGACAGATCCAGCGCCAGTAATTGAGGTGCGCGGCCTCGTGAAGTCGATCCGCAGCGGCTCGCGGCTGGTCGAGATCCTGCGCGGGCTTGACTTTTCGGTCTCGCGGGGCACGTTTGCCGTGATTCAGGGCCCTTCGGGCAGCGGCAAGAGCACGCTCCTCGGCCTCTTGGCCGGCCTCGACCGCCCCACGTCAGGAGAGATTCTGTTGGACGGCGAGCCGCTTTCTACCCTCCCTGAAGACCGCATGGCCCTGCTCCGAGGACGCAAGATTGGCTTTGTCTTTCAGGCCTACCAGCTCGTTCCGACGCTGACCGCTCTGGAGAACGTGATGCTCCCCTTGGACCTCACCGGCCGTCCCGGGCGGGAGGCCAGGCAGAGGGCAGTCGAACTCTTGGAGCAGGTCGGATTGGCTGAGCGGATCCTGCACTATCCGGTGCAGCTCTCCGGTGGCGAGCAGCAGCGGGTGGCGCTCGCCCGCGCGTTTGTGACAAGGCCTCCGATCGTACTCGCCGACGAGCCGACGGGCAACTTGGACACGCGCAATGGGGAACTGGTTCTGTCGATGCTGCTGCAGCTTAACCGCGAGTCTGGGGCAACGCTGCTGATGGTCACGCACGACGAGCGAATCGCAGCCAAGGCCGGGCGGAGGATCACCCTCGTGGACGGTCAGATCGTCTCTGACACGGCTACGTGACCACCTCAGATTCCCTCCGAGCCCCCACGGGAAGGGTCGCTCAAGTAGCTGGACCGGTTGCCGATACTGCGGCTCGCAACGCTATATCGGCAGATGCAACCCAATATAGCCAATTTCAACCACCCGCACGTTCGCGTCAATTCGCATATGAATTCGACCTTGGGAGCCAAAGCGTGCGTGCCAACAGAACAAAGTAGTCGTTCCACCAATAGATCTAAACCGCCTCTTCTCTCGGAGCTTTGGATTCGCAAGTGTGGACTCACTCTCGAAGCTAACCTTACAACTCCATTGAGGCAAGTCCCCTCCCGACTGCCCCCATTTGTATACCGACTGATCGAGCTCCCCTAGCCTATTCGCTACAGTGTGAATCCACCCGGGATTCAACCAAGCAAGATGGCGTTCAACGTCGGGACCGAACAATAGGTTTGGAAACATTACACCTCGGAGATGCCACAATTCAGTGTAATCATCGCATTCACGCCACAACTTGCGCTGATGTCGCACGATGATTGCTCGGGCATGCTCCGCTCTGGCTAAATTGTCGATTGCTTCTTCTCTTGCTTCGAACGATTCGTCCGGCAAGATCTCCTCAAAACTTATGGTAATACGATCTCGATCCCAATGTGCCCGTGATGGACAGCTAATCGCAACAGCATCGATGAGTATACACAACAGCAGCGGATCACCATCTATGCCCTCCAACGTCCTAGTAGCACAACCGAGCATTCTGTCACGGACGACCGTATCCAATTGGCTGCACAACGGCACCATCGTGGCTAAGGTGAGCCAGAATTTCGCTTGCTCTCGACAGCAGCGAGTATTCAACAGATCCAGAATTGCGTCTAATAGTGTGCGATTCTCTACTAGGAACGTCTCGTGAGAATGTTGATGCATCCTCAAGACATTTGATACTGTCCCCGCATCGACAAGACGTGCCATGCCCTCAGAGATGCCTTTTAGGTCGATTAGCGTTCCATGCCAATCATTAGACAAGAAACTGGCATGGTTCAAGACCATCTCCCGCATCCTACTTCCGTGGAACTAGAAGTTTGACAAGATTGTCCTGATGCTGATCAAAAAACCCGACCGGCCAGTGTGACAGCCTTCCGTCACAATCGAGCACCGGTGATGAAACAACGGCTCTTGTACCACTGCGTTCAAAGTAGTGTATTGCGATGTCTTCCGGAGCGAGTAGACCGTTTCGGACGGCGATCCGAACGCCGTCAAGGAAATGATCGCTGTGTGTCTCGACAAAGAGCTGTACGCCAGAACACGCTGCCCGTACGGCCAGTTCAGCCAACCTTGTTTGGCCGCGCGGATGAAGATGAGCCTCGGGATTCTCGATCAGCACCAATGTTCCACCTTCTGACAGCATCGCTAGCAGGACAGGCAGAACGTACGACAGTCCAAAACCGACATTGGTTGCACGGTAGCGACTTGTCACTACGTCTCCGTCTCGATCAAATCTAAAGCCTGCTGTTATCGAATCGGCCTCACGAATTGCCCGAAGTTCCAGATGTGCGCCGGGGCTAACATCTTGAAGCCAATGGTCTACAGCATCAATCATTCTGCGTCTGGCAAGGCCTTCACAACGAGCGTCGCGCGAGTCCATCAGATCAAATTGCCTATCATGAAGAAGGTTCCAAGCCATCTGCCCTCGCTTGCCGAAGTCCCCCATTTGGGCCAAGATTTTCGATTGCGGATAAAGAGTTCTGGGACCAACGCGATCCGCTTCGACATAGATCACTTGGCCGCCGAACGGCGGAACTTGAGATAGACGTTCCGAGATTGTTGCTTGAGCTGGGGTTGCCTCAAGCTGCTCTACATCTCTGATATAATCGAACGATCGGAACCAAGGCTCTGCCTCCCCATGAATGTGGATACCAAACCCAAGCGTTTCATTATCAGCGTCTTCAAAGAACACATCTGTGCTTGTTCCCAAGTCTAGTAGAGCGCCACCCAATACCAACTGTCCTTTCTGAAGTCGGCCCGCTTGGAATGATTGCCGTAGCAAAAGGATGGCTTGAATTACAGAGCTCTTACCCATTCCATTTAGTCCGCATAATAGAGTTATGGGAGCACACCTTAGCTTCAATTCCTCAAAGCATTTGAAATTACAGATCTCAATCTTTTCGAGCATCAAGAGCTGAGCTCCTGAACTAGATCGTTGACTGCTTGAAAGCGCTTCTTAATGCGCCATTTTGTCGCGGTGGCAGACGAGATTGATTTCTCGAACTCAGGATCAGAGACGATCAGCTCATTGAATCTCTCTTGAACTTTCACCCTTCGATCGATCAGGCGACGTATATCGGATTCTGAACACCTTGCAAGTGCTACCGACCATGCCTCGAAGAGGGGTCTACTAATCGGACTTCTTGGCCCACCCTGAAGACCGGACTTACGGAATGCGTACTCTCCAAATAGCTGCTGGGCGGCATCCATTGCCCGAACGAAATCTGCTTTGAGAGTTTGACGGGTTGCGACGGACATTCCCTCAATCTTGTCCATCGCTTGACCCAAGTAGACATCAAGAGATTTACCTGAATATTCTTCCCAAGGGTCGATATGAAATGCAAGGAATCGCAAGACACACTCTTGATCAGCCATCCGATGACTCTTGACAGACTCGTCCGTTGCGGTTCGGAACTCTGAAGACCCTGCAAGTTGAGACAATAGCTTTCGGCAATTGTCTCCCCTGTGAAGTGCATGGCGGATTTCTTGACCATTGAGTGGCTTTCCTCCGGTGTTGATGCGGTGAAATATATTGAACATTACTTCTTCTGGAGTGCCGTATTCGATCACATTGAAATGCAATTGTGTTTCATTAATGCGGCGCTGTATGGGACGAGGCAAATCGTCGTATGTAGCACCATTGAACTCCTGACGATATTCCAAGTATTTGAGCTGAAATTCATTATTCGCGAAGGAGTAGATTGTGAATATTCTCTGAAGGCCATCTACGATGGCCCAATTCCCATCTTTGTTCTCTGCTACATAGAATACCGGGATCGGAATGCACAAGAGTAGAGACTCGATCAGTCGGCTCTTCTGCTGGAGGTTCCAAATCCCGGCCTGTCGTTGAAAGTCGGGGCTAAGATCGATTTCCTCATGTTCTACTCTTGAAACCAATAGGCTAACGGTTAGTCGCAGTGGTCGGACTTTGATTCTGGCTGGATCAAAAGGCTGTTCGATACTCTCGGTCGGGTCGTCGCGTTCGGGCTCAAAACCATCTTCGTCAGGAGTGATGGCGATCAAGCGCAGAACCTCGTGCGGATGTCTTAAACCAAAGACAACCCGGTTCGTCTGAAGTGTACGGCGGAATGTGCCACTAATGCCCGATGTGTTCTGTGTGCGTCGAGCCCAATCGACTTGACGAATGTTCAAGATTGAGGAACGATCGAGGTGCGTGTTAGAGTGACATGAGCTGAGGATCGTCCCGAAACGGAACGACTTCTCGTCCATTGAGGGTGAGATTACGTAGTCTCCTTTACGCATTTCAAAACGGAATTCGCATAGTTGGTCATAGATGTATTCTCGCTTTTCTAGGAATGAATCGCTTACACGTGCCCATACCTCGTTCTGATCGCGGAGGGAGGACGAATCAATCCAACCGACGCCGACGTATCCTGAATCCACGAAGTGTTCTAGAAGTGTGGGTGGGTGTGCACGAACTACCCAGACCGAGGGCGGTGCCTGGCCTGCTGTCGATGCATGCTCGCGGTGCCTTGTGGTTGGTTCGTGGTCGAGCACGTCTCTAACGGAGGATTGGAGTTGACGAACTATGAAGCCGTCTAGCGTCTCCATGGTACTCGCGAAGACCGAGTGCTCGCAATTTTCGGGAGGGAACGAGCAATCCCGACTCTGGCTGTGGTAGCTTCGATCGACCCGTTGGGCCAAGCCGGTGGTCGGATCGGGCGGCTGTCGGCGTGTACGTCGTCTCCTAATCTGTCAACAGAAGGGGTGGTAATGGACTCGTGGTCGGACGGACACGCTGTGCATAGGCAATGAAGTGTCTGGTGCTGCTTCCTCTCCACGCTCAGGGTACGGGTCGCCAGTCTAGTCGTGGTTGACGAGTTGCGGCGGCGACTCATCTGAGGCAGCTACGGTCGGGGAATCTGGGGGTGGAGCACGGTGCTAGACTTGTAGCGGGCCTCGGATCCGTGCAGCGGGATGCTGTGAACCCCGCCAGGTCCGGGAGGAAGCAACGGTAGCGGCCTCTGCCGCGTGCCGCGGTCACTCCGGGGTCCATCCACCGCGCCGCGACGGTTCCACGTATGTACCAGGTCATCGCGCGCAAGTACCGGCCGCAGACGTTCGAAGAGCTCCTCGGCCAGGGCCACATCAAGCAGACCCTGCGGAACGCCATTGAGCAGGGCCGCGTCGGGCACGCCTACATCTTTTCCGGGCCCCGCGGCACGGGCAAGACGACGACGGCCCGCATTCTGGCCATGGCCCTCAACTGCGAGCAGGGCCCTACGCCCAAGCCCGACCCGAACTCTCCGGTTTGCCAAGAGATCGCCGCCGGCGGTGCGCTTGACGTGGTCGAGATCGATGCCGCCTCCAACCGCGGCATTGACGAGATGCGCCGGCTGCGCCAGAACGTGCAGTACCGCCCCGTGCGTGACCGCTACAAGATCTTCATCATCGACGAGGCGCACCAGATCACGACGGACGCCTTCAATGCCCTTCTCAAGACTCTTGAGGAGCCGCCCGAGTGGATGGTCTTCGTCCTTTGCACGACCGAGCCCCAAGCCATCCCGGCAACCATCCTCTCCCGGTGCCAGCACTTTGCGTTCCAGCCTGTCGACATTGACGAAGTCTTGCAGCACTTGGGGCGCATCTGCGACAGCGAAGGCGTAACCGCGGAGGACGACGCATTGGCCGCCATCGCCTTGGCCGGCGACGGCTCGGTGCGCGACTCGCTGTCGGCGCTCGACCAAGCAATCGCCGCGTTCGGGAACAGCCTTGAGGCCGCCGCAGTCCGCAACTTGATCGGTGCCATTTCCAGCGAGAGCGCGGACCGCATACTGGCCGCGATCAGGGACTCGGATCAGGCCGAAATGCTAAAGGCCGTGGACGACATGTTCCGGCAGGGACACCACCCCCAGTACTTTTGCGGGGAACTGGCCAGGCACTTTCGAAACCTGCTGGTGATGAAGCTTGCGGGGACCGGAACGCGGCTCGTCTCGGCCGGAGCTCGCGAGCGGGAAGCCGCCGGACCTTGGATCGACCACTTCTCCGAAGATGACCTGACCCGCTTCGTAAACCTACTGCTGTCGCTGTATTCGGAGCTTCAGGACTGCACCCACCAGCGCTTCCGCCTCGAGGTCGGCCTGCTGAAGCTTGTTCACGCCGCCCGATTGGTGCCGATCGAGGAGGTGATCGGAGGCTTGGGAAGGCCGAGCCATCCGATCCCGGCACCAGCCTCCGGCGTTTCGCGGCCGACGGCTGCGCCTCCGACAGGCGGCCCTTCCAGGCGAGCGTCGCCCAAGCCGCAGGCAAAGCGGCCGGCAGCGCCGCTATCGCTCAAGGACAAGCTTCTGCACCGCCTCAGGAGCTCGGATGGCACCGAGACCGTGACCGAAATCCTGGAGGGCGGGACGGTAGAGTTGGACGGTCGCACTCTGCGGCTGACCGTGGATTCCGACCGGAAGGGGGTCTTCGAACTCCAGCGACCGGTCTTAGAGGCGGCGGCCCTGAGTGCGGTTGGCAAGAAGGTCCGCATCAGCATCGAAGCCGACGAGACATCGCGCCCGCCTGCCGCCCGCGCCGACGCGCAAGCTGCAGGGAACTCGCAGCAGCCGTCCCTTGGCTTCGAAGAGAGAGCCAAGGCCGACCCGGCCGTCCGGGCGATCACCGACCACCACCCCGGCCGCTTGGTCGGGGTCGCCGACCTGAGGAGTTAAGGCCATGATGCTGCCCGGCAGCCAGCAGAACTACATGAAGGAGATGGCCTCGACACAGAAGCGTCTGAACGAGGAGATCGACAAGATCCGGATCGAGGCTTCGACGGGAGGAGGCATGGTAACCGTGCGCATGAACGGGCACCGTGCGCTGCTGTCGGTGTCGATCTCGCCGGAGGCGGCACAAGACGTCGAGATGCTGGAGGATCTCGTGCGGGGCGCATGCAACGAGGCCGCCCGCCGGGTTGACGCGGAAGTGCAAAAGCGTGTAGGCGGTCTCGTGTCCCGCTTCCTGCTCGGTTTTCCGGGAATTGGTGCCCGCCCCTCGTAGCGCGCGAGCCGAAGCCTAGGAGGACCAAGGATGCCGAGAGTGGATCTCGCGGCCCCGATGGCGAGCCTCGTCGCCGAGCTCAAGCGCCTGCCGGGGATCGGTGCCAAGTCGGCCCAGCGGCTGGCATTTCACCTTCTGAACGTAGACCGGGCGAAGGCCGAGGGGCTCGCTAGGGCGATCCTTTCGATGCGGGAACGAATTCGGCTGTGCCGCCGCTGCAACAACATCGCAGACGGCGACCTTTGCTCGATCTGCAGCGATCCGCGCCGAGACCACAGCCTGGTGTGTGTGCTCGAGCAGCCCAACAACATCGTGCTCGTCGAGCGCACCCGCAGCTACAACGGCGTCTACCACATCCTGCACGGTGCGCTCGCACCCTCGCGGAACATCTACCCCAAGGACCTGATGATCAAGAGTCTCTTGGAGCGCATGAAGGAAGTGACTCTGAGGGAGATAATCCTGGCGACCAGCCCGACCACGGAGGGGCAGGCCACAGCCGCCTACCTAAAGGGCACCTTAAAGCCGCTGGATGTGAAGGTCTCCCGCATCGCCCTCGGCATCCCGATCGGCACGGACCTCGAATTCGTGGACGAAGCGACCATGAGCGAGTCCATTGCGGGCCGGCGCGAGCTCTGACGCCGGGCGCGCTCAGGAAGCCGGCGTGTCCCGCATGAACCCGGCGATCAGGCCAGCCAGCCTTCCGGGGGCGTCCTCTTGGCAGAAGTGGCCGGCGTCGGCAATCTCGCGGATCGGGGCGTCCGGGAACAGCGCCCGGAAGTCGGCGATTGCCAGCGCGGGAGGTATGGCGCGGTCGCGCATGCCCTCCGCCAGCATGGATGGCTTGGACCTTAGGGCGGGGATGCCTGGGATCCCGCTTCGCACGTAGTCCACGATGCGGCCGAGCGCCACGTCTAGCGGGAACTCGATGGCCCCCTTGCATTCCGCGGGGCTTGAGAAGGGCGACGCGTAGGCGCGCGCGGCCGTGTCGTCCAGCCCCTCCTCGCATCCCAGGCGCTCCATGATGCCCCGAACATTGCGGCCTAGGTCGCGCATCGTGGTTTGGTAAGTGCCGTCCTTTAGCCCGGACCGGACCCATCGGAACCATTCCGACTCGTGCAGTCTTGGGGGCTTGGGGGATCCCCGCGGCGCAACCACCCCTCCATAGCCGCACAAGCCGTTCGCCAAGAAGATCCGGCTGACCCGGCTGGGGTGCCGGACCGTGTAGGCGGCGAGCATCGGACCTCCCCAGTCTTGGCCGACGAACGTGACGCCTCGCAGTCCGAGATCATCAATCAGGGCAGTCAGGTTCTCCACGTGAGTCTGGAGCGTGTAATCGCGGTCCTGCGGCGTCTCGCTCTTGCCGAATCCCATATGGTCCGGCACGATCACGCGCCAGTGGCGCGATAGCGGGCCGATGAGCTTGCGGTACAGATAGCCCCAGGTCGGTTCGCCGTGGAGGCAGACGATGGGTTCGCCCTCTCCCTCGTCCACGTAGTGCATGCGGAAGCCGGGCGCCAAACTGAAGCGCGGCTGGAACGGGAACGTGCCCTCAAATGTCTCGTCGGCAGGGACCACAGCGGACCATCATAGGACGATGGCTCGCCTCGACCTCACCTATGGCACGGGCGTGGCCCTGCGCGCAGCGTCCTGGGCGTTCTTGAACCGGTCGCCACCGGTGCCGAACGGAATCACCTGGTATGACTCGTCCAACTTGCGCACCCGCTTGAAGTCCTCCAGCCAGACCTGCAGCCGCAATTTCTCGGCAGCGTGGCGCGGAGGCTGGACAAGGGCGTCCATGCTGTAGCGGCCCGCTGTCGTCCCGACCGGCACGTCGTAGAGCCGGCCGTCCTCGTGAAGCCGGAACCTGCCGTCCCGCACAAAGAACAGTTCGCCCTCGAACGCCATGGGAAAGAACTCGCGCTCACGGCCGGGAATTCCCAGCAGCGTGTGCGAGAGGTCCAGACCGTCCACCTGGCCTGCCTGCTGAGCGCCCGCCAGGCTGCAGAGCGTCGGCTTCATGTCGACCAGGGAGAAGAAGGAGTGGCGCACGCCGGGCGGGACAGTGCCCAGCCAGCGCGCGATCAGCGGCACCCGCGTGCCGGCTTCGTTCATCGTGCGCTTGCCGCCCTGGACGCGCAGGTCCCCGAGCCGGCTCTCCAGGCCGACCGCGCTGCCGTTGTCGCCGGTGAACAGCACTAGGGTGTTCCCCTCCAGCCCGAGCTCCCGGATCCTGTCGAGGAACCTGCCGACGATCGCGTCCATGTAGGTGATCAAGTGCCCGGCCTTCCGCTCGTCCGCGCCCAAGTCGTCCGGGTATCGCTGATCGGCAAGCTCTCCCAGCGAGGGCGGCGTCACCAGCGGCGTGTGCACAAGGTTCATCGGATAGTACGCGAAGAACGGCCCGTCACGCTTCCGGCCTATGAAGTCCAGCAGGAACGAGCTGAAATGGTCGGGACCGAAAGTCTGGCGGTCGTGCACCCGGTAGGCGCCGTTCTCCCATATGTGCGGGGCGTAGTACCGGCTCCGCCGCTCCCCGTCCCAGTACTGGACCCATAGGCTGTACTCGTCAAAGCCGTGCGACGAAGGCTGGTCAGGGTAGGACTGAAAGTGTCCCAAGTGCCACTTGCCGGCGATGGCCGTGGCATATCCGGCCGCCTTGAGGGCGTCAGCCAGTGTGGGAATGTGGGCCGGCAGCCGGTTGGTCCTGTCTGGATCCAGCGGGCTGTCCAGGCGCTCCAGGACTCCGGTACGGTTCGGGTGCAGCCCCGTAAGGATCATCGCCCGCGTCGGAGAGCAGACGGGGGTGGCGAAGGCATTCTCGTAGCGGGCTCCCTCAGACGCCATCGCGTCTAGCCGGGGCGTCGAGTATGCGGTGTTGCCGTAGCAGCCGAGGGTCTCGGCGCCCAGATCGTCGGCCATGATCAGGACGATGTTCGGCTGCGGTCGCGCCGTGGGCCCCCCGCCCTGGGGTCCGCAGGCCACCAAAGCTAGGGCCAGCGCACAGAACGCCCGCTTGAGGGTCGAGCCATTGACGGGCTCTGGCGGGCCTCTGGATCCGGTTCCGTCGCTGTCGGGCATTCCGGCCAACCGCCGCGCTTGGCGGGCCCCGCCAAGAGGCGATTGTAGCCGGTCGGGGCTCGGCGCGTGGCCGGGAGGTGGCCTTCCCCGCACCGCCCGTCACCCCTGTTCTCGCCAGCCGGTCGCCCGTCCGAAACGCCCCGCAACTCGGGCCCCATCCAGGCGGCTGGCTGCGGCAGAGGTCTTGCCCACCGTTCAGCAGTGCCGGCGGGCGGCTATCCTAGAAGGACTATGGAGCCCCGACAGCTGCGGATGTTGATCGCCGCGGTGGCGATCTTTGTTGTGCTGGGAACGGCCCGCGGCTTGGCCGAGTTCGCCATCGAGTACCTCTGGTGGAGCGAGATCGGCCAGATCTCGACTTGGCTCACTAAACTCACCTACAGGATCGCGCCGGTAGTGGTGGCTGCGCTCCTGGCCTGGGCGGCCCTCTTGTGGGCCCATCGCCGGGGCCTCGCATTTGCTGGTGTCGACAGGTCTCGCTATCCGCTCTACGGCAGGATCGTTGCCGTCCTGCTCCTGATCGTCGGCACGGTCTTCATTGCTTCTCGCGTCGATCCCGTCACGGTCATGAAGTTCTCCGGCTCGCGCGGCTTGGCCGCCGGCGCGGAGGCGTGGGCAGACCCCATCTTCGCTAAGGACCTCGCGTTCTATCTGTTCGATCTCCCTCTGCTGCGGCTGCTCGTGCAGTATGTGTTCGGACTGGCGCTGGTGGGCTCGGTCGTGTTCTGGGCCGCCGGCCGAGGCTGGCAGATCTTCCTGCACTTCAGGAAGTTCCGCGCTGGCGGCGGGAATGTGGAGGAGTTTGACCTAGGGCCGCAGCCACTGCTGCTCCAGGGGGCGACAAGGACCAACTTCGCGAAGATCGTCGCTTGCATCGCCTTGGCAGGCGGTGCGGCGTGGTTCTATCTCGGGCAGTACGGCCTGCTGCTCTCGAGTCACGACTTCATGGTCGGCATGGACTACCTTGACGAGGTCTGGCGGCTGCCCCTGCGCTGGCTGGTCGTGATCTCGCTTTTGTTGGCGATCCCGCTGATCCTCACATCGCGGTACAAGGCAATGGCATATTTCGCCGGCGGGGCCATCGCCCTGCACGCCGCGGTCCCGCTGGCCGTGCAGTTCCTGTACGTCAGCCCCAACGAGCTCAAGCTGGAGCAGGAGTACATCGGCCGGCACATACAATCGACGCGCCAGGCATACGGGCTGGCCAGCGGCGAGGAGGAGTTCCTGACCCTGGGCGAGACCCCGACCCTTGATGTGGAGGCCAACGCCACCCTGATCGACAACATCCGCCTGTGGGACGAGATGGCGTACACCGACACCATCACCCAGATCCAGGCGCTGCGGCTCTACTACCGCTTCGCCGACATGGACATCGACCGCTACCAGATCGAGCGAAAGGTCAAGCAGCTGCTGCTCTCGCCGCGGGAGATCGACGTGAGCGCGCTCGACAACGCGGCCGACAACTGGATCAACCGCCACTGGGTATACACCCACGGCTATGGCGTCGTGGTCTCAGAGGTCAACCGCACGACGTCGGAGGGCCTGCCTGTCCTGCTGATCAAGGACGCGCCCCCGGAAATCGCGATTCCGGACATCCAGATCACGCGCCCCGAGATCTACTACGGAGAGCTGACGGACCACCCTGTTTTCGCCAGCACCGAGCAGGAAGAGTTCGACTACCCCAAGGAAGACCAGAACGTGATGTCGCACTACGCCGGCGAGGGTGGCTTCCCGATCCACTCACTCGCCACGAGGCTGATGGCGGCGGTCTGGCTGGGAGACTACAACATCCTCTTCACAGGCCTGACGAATCCGTCCAGCCGAATGCTGATTCACCGCAACGTCAGCGAGCGGCTACAGCACCTCGGAGACTTCATCGAGTGGGATCCCGACCCCTACCTGACCATCACCGACGAGGGCCACTTGGTGTGGATCCTCGACGGCTACACCGTCTCGGACGTGCACCCGTACTCCCAGCCCCTTCGCGTGGGCCAGTTCGGGTCGCAGATCAACTACATCCGCAACTCTGTCAAGGCCACCGTCGACGCCTACAACGGCACGACGACCCTGTACCTCTTTGACGAGAGCGACCCGATAATCCTCTCTTACGCCAACATTTTCCCCGAGCTCTTCCAGCCGCGCGAGGCGATGCCGCCTTGGATTCGCTCGCACGCGCGCTACCCCGAGCTGATCTTCGACATCCAAGCGGAGATCTACCGCACGTTCCACATGCGCGATCCCACCGTGTTCTACAACCGCGAGGACATCTGGGACGTGGGCAAGAGCTTGGCTGGGGACACGGGGGCACCGGAGCGGATGAAGCCGACGTACATCGTGGCGCAGCTTCCCGGTGAGCCGAACCCCGAGTTCCTGCTGATGCTGCCCTTCACACCCCGGAACAAGGACAACCTCAACGGCTGGATGGCAGCGCGCTGCGACGGGGACAATCTCGGCGAGCTGATCTTCTACCAGCTTTCCAAGCAGGAGCTGGCCTACGGGCCCAACCAGATCGAGGCCCAGATCAACCAAGAGCAGCAGATTGCACGGGACCTCACGCTTTGGAACCAGCAGGGCTCGCGCGTGTTGCGGGGCGAGATGATCGCGCTTCCGGTGGGGGACACCTTCCTCTATGTGGAGTCGATCTACATCCAGGCCGAGTCGGCCCGAATGCCGCAGCTGCGCAAGGTAGTGCTGGCGATGGGCGACATGCTGGTATACGAGGACGATTTCGAGCAAGCCTTGGCAGCCCTGACCGGGATAGACCGCCTTCAGGCCCAGGCCCTTATGGCGGCCGAGCCCGAAGCGGAAGCGGTGACTGTCCCGGGCATCTCGCCGGAGATCCGCCGGATCGCCCAGCGGTTGGCCGGACTGCGCCGCCAGGCGCTGCAGCTGGCCGACGACCTCGCCTCGCTGCAGCGCGAGGTCGGCGAGTGAGGCGCAGGACCGGTGGCCGAAGCCCTATAGGGCCAGCCCTGGCCCTGTCCAGCTTGCCACGAAGATGTTGAACTCGTAGCGAGAGCTGGCGTTGAGATCTGAGGAGAACGCCAGCTCCGAGCCGTCCGGGGAGAACTCGGGGAACGATGTGAAGCCGCCGAAGTCGGTCACTTGGCGCAGCTCGGAGCCGTCGGCGCGCATCAGGAACAGGTCGAACTCGCGGCTGTCGCAATTGTTGCGGTTCGACGAGAAGATGATGTGTGAGCCGTCCGGGGTGAACTGCGGTGCAAAACTAGCGCAGCCGAAGTCGGTCAGCTGCCGCAGCCCCGTGCCGTCGGCGTTGCCGGCGAAGATCTCCATCTTCATCGGGGCCGTCAGGTCCTGCGCCAGCAGTTCGGCGTAGCGCTGCGAGTCAGGACCCTCCGGCGGATGGTGCGCACGCATCACGAGCCTGCTGCCGTCCGGCGAGTAGAAGGCCCCGCCGTCATAGCCGTAAGCCTGGGTTAGGCGCTGCTTGCCCTTTCCGTCCAGATCCATGGACCACAGATCCAGGTCTCCGGACGCCTTTGACGTGTACACGATCCTGCCGAGTTTCCAGTTGACGGTGGCCTCCGCGTCATACCCGGCCTCGTCGGTCAGGCGCTTGGGTTCGGCCGCCGAGCCGTCGAGCGGCGCCACAAAGATGTCGTACCCGGCGTGGATCGGCCAGACGTAGCCTTGGCTGCGGTCCGGGCGGGGCGGGCAAGCGTCGCCCGCGAGGTGGGTCGAGGCATAAACCACGCTCTCGCCGTCGGGCAGGAAGTACCCGCAGGTGGTGACGCCGCGGCCGGTGGAGACCATCCGCAGGTTCGAGCCATCCCGGTTCATGACATAAATCTGGTCGCACGAGGAGTCGCCGCGAGTTGCCTGGAACACAAGCCGTTCGCCGTCGGGCGACCAATAGGCCTCGGCGTTCTGGCCTCCGAAGGTCAGTTGGCGAACGTCAGAAAGGTAGTCCTGCGGGTCAGGAGGGACCTCGGTAGGCGGCGGCTCCTGCGGCCCGCAGCCCGCAAGCAGAAGGACGGCCAACCATGGCCGCGTCGTGGCCGCGGATCCCATCACGCAGCAATTCTACCAGTCGGGGCAGTCCGGGAATGTTCCACGCGCCTACTACAACTTGAGCTCCCTAGAGGCAGCCCTACTACCTATAGTTGCGTTGTTGCCCAGCTTCCGCTAGTCTGGGATCCGCTGGGCTGGCCGCTGGACTTTGAGGCCCGCCCGTCGGCGAGGTCCAGTGGGATGCTGAGGCTCAAGCAGATAGAGCTGGTCGGGTTCAAGTCCTTCTGCAGCCGTGAGCGGCTGCGCTTTTCCGGCACAGGCGTGGCCGCGGTTGTCGGGCCGAACGGTTGCGGCAAGTCCAACCTGTGCGACGCGGTGAGCTGGGTGCTCGGGGAGCAGTCGGCGAAGTCGCTGCGTGGCGGGCGGATGAGCGACGTCATCTTCTCGGGCACACGCAGCCGGAGGCCCGCAGGCATGGCCAAGGTCAGCCTGACGCTCCACGATTCCGACGGCGACTTCGAGCGCCTCTTCGCGGGCCGTTCCGACATGCCGCCCAAGCAATCTTCGGGGGAGATTGAGGTGGCGCGGAAGCTCTTCGCCAACGGGGCCAGCCAGTACATCCTGAACGGCAAGAGGGTGCGGCTGCGTGACGTCCGGGATCTCTTCTTGGGAACGGGGCTCGGGCCCAATCACTACGCGATCATCGAGCAGGGGCGCATCGGGCAGCTCCTTTCCGCACGCTCCCTTGAGCGCCGGGCCTTCGTCGAAGAGGCCGCCGGAGTAACTCGCTTCGAATCCCGCCGCCGGTTGGCCGAGCTCAAGCTGGCGAACGCCCATCTCAATCTCGAGCGCGTCCACGACATTCTGGTGGAGGTCAGAAGGCAGTCTCGGTCCCTTAGGCGGCAGGCTGAGCGGGCCGACCGCCACAGCCAACTGCGGGGCGAGCTGCGGGAGGTTCTGCAGCAGTGGTTCACCGGCAAGCATCGGCAATTGGACGGCAGGCGCGAGGCCTTGGAGGCAGAGACCGCCGCGGCAAGAAAGCGTGTCGCTGCCGCTGAGACCGCGGTCGGGCGGCTGGAGGGCCAGTTGGCGGCACGCAGGCGGCAGGAGAATTCGTTGGAGTTCCGCCTTGTGGCCGACCGGGAGGAGCTGGCCAGCGTGCGCGTCGCTCTCGGACGGCGACGGGAGCGGGTCAAGCAGCAGTCTGCCTCAGTGCTTGAGACGGAGGAGGCCACGCGGCAGGGAGAGCAAGAACTCCGAGCTCTGGTGGGTGACACCGAGAGTCTGGAGCGGGAAGTGGAGCAAAGGCGGGCGGATGCTTCCCGCCTCGAGCGGGAGGCCGGCAAACAGCGCGGAATCCTGCGGCAGCGCGAGTCGGACTGCGCAGCCCAGCAGGTCTCAATCGACCGGCTTGCGGAGTCTGCAGAGAAATGCCGACGAGAGATGGTTGCGGCACTGGACGCCCGCTCGGACGCCGAAGGGGCGCTGGGGCGCTTCGAGGCGACGCTGGCGGGGCATGCTTCCTCGATGGAAAAGAGGGAGGCCGCACTCCGGAATGCCTCGGCAGCGTTGAACAAGGCATCGATCCGCCAACGGGCATTGGGTGTGCAGTCCTCCGGTCTGGCCAAGTCGGTCGAGGCCAAGCGGGATGCAGTGGAGGTGCTGCGTCGGTCGCTGCAAAATGCTGGAGCCGAAATCGAACGCCTAATTGGCGAGCGCGAAGGGCAGGGCGCGGAACTCTCGCGTCTTGTCGCTCGGCGGGACTCGATCCGTGGTGTGCTGCGGCACCGGGCGTACAGCGCCGAGACGGTCAAGGACATCTTCGAGGCGGCAGGGAAGTCTCCCGAGGAACGGCGCTTCCGCCCCTTGGGGGTCTTGGCTGACTACTTGGAGGTCGAGCCTGATTACGCCCGAGCCGTGGAGCAGTTCCTCGGCGAGGACTTGGAGCAGGTCGTCGTGGGCGGTTGGAATGAGGCAGCGCGCGGGGTCCGGATGGTCCGCGAGGAGTTCGGTGGACGTGCCGCGTTCGTGCTCGCAGGAGCCCGGACGGATGGCTCCGAAGAGGCCAGCGGGCAATGCCCGCCCGGCGCGACGCCCCTGACGGAACACGTGCGTGTTAGGGATGCGGACGGCGGTGCGATCCCGAGCTTCGTGCCCAAGCTGTCCCAAGGGTTCGTGGTCGAAAGCGGTGCGCAAGCTCAGTCGCTCGCGGAGTCCAACCCGCACCAGTACTTCGTGCTCTCGGACGGAACGTGGTATCACGGCCGGACGGTGCACGGCGGCAACGGGGCCGTTAAGGGGCCACTTGTCCTGCGGCAGGCTCTGCAGGATCTGGATCCGCAGGTCCGCGAAGCCGAGCGGGCGCTCCGCGCGACAGAGGCGGAGATCGAACAGGCACGAGAGGAAGCGGCACTGAACGGCGCGGCTCTCGACGCCGCCCGCGGCGAGTTGCGGCGTCTGGAGAAGCATTCGATCGAGACTGTCCACGAGATCCGTCAGGCTGACAAGTTGGTGGCCGACCACGCTCGCGCCCGCGCGGCTGCGTCGGAAGAGATTGACAGGCTGCGGAAGCAGAGGGCACAGGCCGAGGCCGGTCAGCGTAGGGCCGTGGATGCACGTCGGCGGCTGGAGGCAGAGCGCGCGCGCCTCGAGACGCTTCACTCGCGGCTCGCGAAGCAGACCGCCGAGGCTGCGGAGCGGTTTGCCGGCATGCAGGAGGCCCGCGCGTTGGTTCAGGTGTCCGTCACCTCCACTGAAGAGAGACTGCGCGCCGGCCGCGCCGCTCTCGCCACGGCGGAGTCCAGCCTGCGGGAGCACGGGCAGAGGGTGTCCCTCCTACATGCCCGCATCGACGCCCTAAAGGAGCGGAACGCCCGCCTGGAAGCCAGCATGCGCGACTTGGGTGGGCGCATCGCGGAGGGCGAGGAGCAGCGGCGGGTCATCGAGGAATCCATCTCGGAAGCGGTCGAAGAGCTTGGCGCGTGCCGAGACGCGGTCAAGGCTCTGGTCCGCGAGGTCCGGGAGGCGCGGGCGGCAGAGGCGTCAAGCCGCGAGGCGTGCGCAACTGCTGAGGTCCACTTGGCGCGGGTCGAGGCGGACCTTGAGCACCTCGCCTCCGATTGCTTGTCTGAGCTCGGAGATCCGCTGGGCGCGGTCACCTCCGGTGCCGGCGAAGAACTGGACCCCGAAGCTCTGCACGAACTGGCCGAGCGCCGCAAAACGCTTCACGAGAAGATCGAGCGCCTTGGGCCGGTCAACGTGCTGGCGGCCAGGGAGTACGAGGAAGTGTCACAGCGAAAGCACTTCCTGGAGGCGCAGCAGGAGGACCTGCTCGAGTCCATGGCCAACACGCACGAGGCGATCGGCGAGTTGGCGAAGGCCAGTCGGGTGCGGTTCGACACCGCCCTCGAGGGGATCAACCGGCACTTCCGGAACACGTTCGCGACATTATTCGGGGGAGGCACCGGGGAGCTCCGCCTGTCGGATCCCGGCAATCCGGAGGAGTCCGGTGTCGACATCGTGGCCCAGCCCCCGGGCAAGCGGCTGCAGAGCGTCGCCTTGCTGTCCGGAGGCGAGAAGTCCCTCACAGTCATGGCACTGCTGATGGCGACGTTCCGGTACCAGCCGAGCCCGTTCTGCGTGCTGGACGAGGTGGATTCGCAACTGGACGAAGCCAATACCATTCGCCTGCGCGGACTGATCCAGGAGATGGCCCCAGAGACGCAATTCGTCGTGATCACCCATTCCAAGGCGATGATGGCGGTAGCAGAGGCGCTGTACGGGGTGACCATGGCCGAGGCGGGCGTCTCGCAGCTCGTTTCAGTGCGGATGAACGGGCACATGCTGCATGGACCCCGGGGGCCCGGCTCGAGAGGCCGGCAGCTGGTCGGGGTCGCCTGATCTCCCGCGCTAGATTCCGGCGCCTTCGGACCGGACCGCACTATAATCGCTACGGTCGGACCTGACCGGTGGGTAACCCTGCTCTCCGGCAGCTTCGTTCGGACGAGCTGAATGGACTGCGTCAGAGTTGCGTTTCAAGGAGCGCGCGGCGCCTTCAGTGAGCAGGCCAGCCGGCAGCTCGTGGCGGGGCGGACCGTGGAGTTCAAGCCCTGCGAGAAGTTCTTCGAGGTCTTCGAGGCATTGCGCGACGGCGGTGCGGACTGCGCTGTCGTGCCGATCGAGAACACACTCCACGGTTCCGTGCACGAGAACTACGACCACCTGCTGCACTACCATCCCGAGATCCTCGGAGAGACCTATGTGCGGGTTGTGCATAACCTGATCGGCCACCCAGCTGCTTCGCGGGCGGGCATCGAGCGGGCGATCTCGCACCCCGTTGCGCTGGCTCAGTGCTTGGACTTCTTCCGGCGCAACCCGGGTATCAGCGCCGAGAGCCACTACGACACCGGCGGCAGCGTGAAGACGGTCATGGAGCGTGCCGACCTCCGGCTGGCGGCCGTGGCCTCGAGCGCTGCGGCGGATTACTATGGCGCAATCGTACTGGAGGAATCGATCGAGGACGATCCCGAGAACTACACGCGATTCTTCCTGCTGGGTCCGCGGGATGGCCGCAACGCCAGTGCCGAAGGCATGCGCAAGACATCGCTCGTATTCGTGACCAAGAACGTTTCCGGGGCCCTCTTCCGCTGCCTCAGCGCCTTCGCGCTGCGCGACATCAGCCTGACCAAGATCGAGTCACGTCCTTTGAAGGGGAGGCCGTTCGAATACCGCTTCTATGTAGACATCAGCGCCGCGCCCGAGCAGGAGGAGTGCGCGAACGCGCTGCGGCACCTCTCGGAGCTGACGGAGTTCATGGCCATCTTGGGCAGCTACGAGCCGGCGAGCATTCCCGCAGCGGCGGCCTGAAGCCGGGCCACCGGGCTCTCCCGTTCCCGCGGGACCCAGTCCTTGTTGTGGCATCGACTGCGGCGGCTTAGGCCCACTGGCCCATCCCATACGCAATCTGCGCTGCTGCATGAGGCCGCCTACGTCTGCCGAGCGCGTGGGAGGCCCCTCGTGGCTTCTCGGCAGCTTGCCGTCGAATCCAGACGGCAGCGACGGCGCTGGCCCATCGTGCGGCAGAGGCGAAACGCTGACTAAAGCACGGGGATGCCTACCCGTAACCGTCGATGCCTAAAGTAGGATTCGCGAGTCCTTGCCAGTCACCGTACCGCGAGGCCAAGTGCCGGTTGCCGCCAAGAACCTCGGCCACCCCTGTCGACAGCAGTGAGCGGACGGGTCGCAAGAAACTCGATCTGCTCCGGTCCGCATTGCGGCGCTTCGCGCACTTCGTGCAAAGCACGGGAGGCGACCGTGAGTGACTGGGAATTGCTTGGACCTTGGCTGCGTCGGTTCCTCGTCGAGCACCTCGTCACCGAGCGGAACCTAGCTCGCAGCACGCAGCAGAGCCACCGTGACACGCTGGTTCTGCTGGTGGACTTCGCAGCGCACCGCGTGGGCCAGCCGGCGGAACGCCTCGCCGTCATGGACGTCGGCGCCGACTTGGTGCGGGAGTTTCTTTGCCATCTCGCTCGCGACCGGCATTGCTCTCCCCAGACCTGCAACCAGCGTTTGTGCGCACTGCGAGCCTTCGCGCGCTTCGTGGCCAGCCCCAGCCCCGAGCATCTCGGTTGGACCGGTCAGGTGCGCTCACTCCCGCTGCAGCGGTGTTCGCCGCCGCCGGTCACGCAATTGGAGAAGTCCGAAGTGGACGCGCAGCTCGCGGTGCCGGACCGCACCACGTCGAGCGGGCGGCGCGACCACGCCGTGCTCCTGCCTCCTACAACACGGGCGCGCGAGTTTCGGACGCGACCGGGCTCAGAGTGCGGGACTTGCACTTGGCTAGGAAAGGCTAGGAAAGGGGCGACAGCCTTGGCTGTGTTTCACGGGAAGGCAGGCAAGACGCGGAACGTTCCGCTCTGGCGGCAAACGAGCGATTCGCTGGCGGAGATGGTTGCGGGGCGCCCAGCGGAAGCCAGCGTATTCCTAAGTCGGCACGGTCGGCCCTACACGCGGTTCGGAGTGCTCTCGCTCGTGCGGCGGTGCGCCAGGAAGGCGGCCCGGCCGGAGCCGTCAGTGGCAACCAAGCGAGTCAGCCCACACGTCCTGCGCCACCCGACAGCAACCCATCTGCCGCGGATGGGCGTGGACCTCAACACGATTCGCGCCTGGCTCGGCCATGCAGGCCTCGACACCACGAACATCTACGCAGAGGTCGACCTCGCAACGAAGGCCAAAGCGCTTGCCTGCTGCGCGTCGGCGGAAGGGGGGCCAACCGCCCCTTGGAAGGAGGCCCCAGGCCTGTTGGCATTCCTGAAGGCCCTCTGAGGCACGCAGGGTCATGTGACGCAGGAACGGGCCAGCCCCCCGCCAGCAAGCTATTTCCGACCCCAAGTGCACGTAACCCCGAAGTTCACATTGATCGATAATGAGGGCTTCAACTGCCTGGCGCGGCATGGCTACAACATCAACCGCAACTTCGGGCACGGCAGCAAGGGTCTGACGAATCTGCTCGCCACGCTGAACCTGTTCGCCTTCGCGCTGCATGCGGTCCTGGACTGCGTCTCGGACATGTGGCGACAAGGCAGGCTTGGGCCGGCACCCGGCGCAGCTACTTCGGGACCTTAGGCTTCCTCACGGAGTGGTTCTGCTTCCGCAGCTGGACCGACCTGTTCGAGACCTTGTCGAGGAGGCGCCCGCCACCGACCGATCCCGGGGCCGCCGTGTTCGGGCCGTCCTGACGCCGACTGCCGCTATCCGGCTAGCAACAAGCTCCTGCGGGGGCGAGCAGCGGCCGTGCGCTTGGCAAGGTCTGCGATCGTGCTTCGGCCATTGCCATGCAGCCGGGACTCCCCGGCCCGCGTTCCAAACCGCCCCGGTTGCCCAACACCCCCTCCCTACGGCGCACACACGTCCGTCGGTTCGACGCGGCGCCTGTCAAAATCCCATTCTGAGAATTGCTGAGGAATTCAAAACCTGCTTGACAGGATCAAGCACATATGCGACTCTGGACGCGAAATCGATTGCGTTAAGGTCGCGAACGTTGTTCGATCGCAGGGAACACGACGAAGGAGTCACGTCATGAACAGAGCATCGGGAACACCAAGAGCCCTTCTCGGGCTTGGCCTCCTGGCTATGGTGATACTCAGCAGCGGATCCGCCTGGGCCCAGGTGGCTCCAACCGCATCACTGGCCGGCACAGTTACCGACAGCTCGGGTGCCGTCGTGCCAGATGCCTCGGTAACTGTCACGAATCGCGGCACGCAGTTCGCAAGGACCTCTGAGACCGGCGCCAACGGGAGGTTCCTTTTTACCCTCCTGCCCATCGGGAGTTACAGCTTAGAGGCCAGCGCGCCCGGGTTTTCAACCTATCAACAGACGGGTATCACTCTGAACGTCGATACCACACACAGCCTCAACGTGGAGCTCTCGGTTGGCGAGATTGTTGAGGTAGTCACCGTGACCTCCGAAGCCCCAATGACAGCAACGGAATCTGGCACTCTGAGCCAGATCGTCAATACGCGGGCAGTGGAAGAGCTTCCACTCAATGGCCGCAATGTTGCCTCGATGGTCTACCTTGTTCCTGGAATTGTCTTCGGGGCGAGGACCAGCAGAGCGGGCTACGCCAATACCGACGAGGCGCTGGCGATCTCGGCGAATGGAGCGCGAGGGAGCGAGGTGGGCTACAAGCTCGATGGCGGCACTCACTCGGATGTCATCTGGCGCAACAACGCGATTTTCCCCAACCCGGACGCCATTCAGGAGTTCAGTGTTCAGACAAGCAACTACAATGCCGAATACGGCAACTCCGCTGGAGCCATCGTCAACGTCGTCACCAAGTCCGGAACCAACGAGTTCCACGGAGCACTGTTCAACTTCCTGCGCAACGGGAGCATGAATGCACGCAACTTTTTCGCTCGATCACACGACAATCTGAAGCGCAACCAGTTCGGAGCCACTTTCGGAGGACCCGTACTCGCTAACAAGTTGTTCTTCTTCGGCAGCTATCAAGGATATAAGATCAAGAACACCTCGCTGTCAAACACGGCTTTTGTGCCCTCGCTGGAGATGCGCCAAGGAGACTTTTCGGAACTATCGAAACAACTGAAAAACCCGTTCACCGGAGAATTGTTCCCTAACAATCGAATACCTGAGGAACTCCTTACGCCCGCCAGTGTGGCACTCCTAGAATTCTTGCCGCCGCCTCAATCCGCGGATGGGAGAGTTTTGTTTGCTCGTCCAGATGACCGTAGCAATAACCAGTATCTGGGCAAGCTGGACTACAATCGTGGGCCCCATATGATCTCGGGAAGCTTTTTCTATGTCCGGCACACGGAAGATGGATGGGACGGGGAAAATACTCTTCTCAACTCGAGAATGGCTCAGCTGCAGACGACCAAGAGCTTCACTGGTCGATGGACTTGGACTGCATCCCCTAACCTTGTCAATACATTTATTGCCAAAACACTCTTCCTCGACTCATTCAACATTCGGACGACACCATTCGACCTCACGGATTTTGGCGTCAACGTCGCGCCGACTGCACCTGAGCGCCGCGCACTCTTGCTCAGGATCACCGGATATGGCGGTTGGGGCAGCGGCTCCGGGCCTCCAGGCAGCAATTGGATCCGGCAGAATCACGAATTCTCGAACACGGTCAGCTACATCAAGGGAAAGCACTCGATACAGTTCGGGGCAGAGTTTGTTCCCCGGATCAAGTTCGAGTCGAACACGGGTTTCCGCCAAGCCCCCAGCATTGATTTCAGCGGTCGTGCAACCGGCGATGGTTTCGCAGATTTCCTGACCGGTAGAGCGGCGCGCTTCCGGCAGAGCGGTGGCAAAGCCAAGGACATGCGAGGTTTCGAGATGAGCTTGTACGTCCAGGACAAGTTTAATGTCGCCCGTGACTTTAGCCTTAACGTCGGACTGCGTTGGGACCCCTGGTGGCCCTACACCGACGAACTCGGCCAGGTCACCGGTTATCGTCCGGGACTTCAGTCGGAGCGATTCGGGAATGCTCCGCCCGGCCTTGTATTTGCCGGTGATCGCAACTTCCCGGAGGCTGGTACGAACAACAACCTACTGAATTTAGCTCCACGGTTTGGATTTGCTTGGAACGTAGGCGGGAAGAATCGGACTAGCGTTCGGGGAGGTTATGGTGTCTTCTTTTCGCGGCTTCCCGGCGTCATGTACAACAACTTCGTCGAAGCAGCGCCGTTCTCTCCGTCGTTTGAACTTCGGGACGTGGATTTCATGGATCCGTATGGATCCAAAGGTGTAGCAGATCCCTTCCCGGAGGCCTTTGCTCCCTACACTCCGCCATCCGACGTAACCTTTGCATCTGTCGGGAACAATTTCACGATTCGTCCAGACTTCAAGACCGGCTACATCCAGCAGTGGAATCTTACGATTGAGCGACAGCTCGTAACAGATCTCCTGCTGCGAACGGCCTACGTGGGCTCAAAGGGCACGCGCTTGGTCAGCACTGACCAGCTTAACCCGGCCATCTTCGGAGCTGGATCGACCCTCGGAAGCACGAACAGACGACGCCCGCTGTATCCCAATTTCGCCTCTCTTGTCCAGCTTGGCAGTGACTACTTCTCGACGTACCACTCGTTGCAGATAAGCTTGGAGAAGCGATATAGGGACAATCTGTCATTCCTGACGTTCTACACCCTTTCCAAGTCCATCGATCAGGACTCTAGGGATCCTCAATTTAATCAGCCTCACAATCCGTTTGACCGAAGTGCGAACCGAGGATTGTCCGCCTTCGATGTGCCACACAACTTCCGACAGTCGTTCATATGGGACCTACCGAGGCTCGTGGGTCAAAACGCGCTGCTGAGGCACGTGGCGGGTGGCTGGAGCTTCGCCGGCATCTGGACGTGGCAAAGTGGAATCCCGATTAGAATCCGAACCGGGAGAGATCGATCCCTTGCAGGCACAAACGACGATCGACCGGATTTGATCGCCGGTATCAATCCTTTCTTGCCATCCGATCGACCTCGATCAGAAGTTATTCTAGAGTACTTTAACACCGATGCCTTCACTGTGAATCCACTCGGTACGTTCGGCACTACGCCGCGGAACTTCATTCACGCCCCCGGGGATTTCAAAGTGGACGCGAGTCTGCAGAAACAAATCCTTCTTTCAGAAAGACACAGGATTCAGTTTCGCGCTGAGTTTTTCAATATGCTCAACAACGTTAATCTGAATAGCCCACAGCGGACCATGGTGAACAGGCGGTTCGGCAGGATCACGAGCGCAGGCAGCCCGAGAATCATCCAGCTCGGGTTGAAGTACGTGTTCTGATCACCTCCGGACAGTCAGTACACGCAACCAGTTGGCCTTGGGCCGAGTCGGGTTTTCGGTTGGGGTCTTCGGAAAGGACCAAAGAGTCTGCCGCGTACATTCCGCAACTGGTCGTCCGGTCCAGTGCTGTCTTAATGACGCGCAGGAGAAGGTCGTGGTTCAGAACCTCAAGCGTGACGTACACGTCGTTGGGATGCTCACGCTCGGTACGAGTCTTTGGAGTGAGACCAAGCTAGGAGTCCAGTCAATTGCCCCTTTGGAGGAAGAGATCGGAAGTGTTTCCCAGTCTTTACATCTAATCACTCGAATGAGAACGGGAACGTCATCCACACTAGAGGAATTGAGGCATGGCACGCCTGCCGCCCATGAAACCTGATTATCTACTGCTCGACTGAATTCTCGAGTACGGATACTTGCGGACAATGCCGCACTCGACTGCTAGGCGATGGATGGAAATGCGTGCGTCGTCGGAACCTGTGGCCGAATCTAGGGTTGAATGCCCCGTACGCTCCATAGCCCGTCGCTAGGCCATCGGCGAAAACTCGAGGCGAGGCAGGGGGCCCTCGCCGCTGCCGCTGTGCGCGTCCGGTCCTCGGGGAGTCGTCCCGGTCGCGGCTCTTCCCTCCCAGCGCTCCGCCTCGAATCGCACCAGGTCGTTCGCCCTCGCCAGCCGCGCTACTGTCCAAGCCTCGCGCTACGCCACGCGACCCAGTGCCCATGACTCGTCGAGAAGCAGGGAAGGCACCGTCGCCGCAAGCAGATCGGAGCATGCGAGGGCGCTAGAATCCTTGAGGACACTCGAGTGCAGTTGTCGAAACTAGGACACTCGCCGAGAGAGCCAGTCACCGAGAGTGGGGCGATTCATCCCCCGGGGTCTCCAAGGGACCGTGTCAGCCAGCACATTGAACGGTTGCGCACGCCGAGAGGGTCAGGGTCTGAACGCAAGCCGAGCGGAGTTGGCGGGTCCTGCGCCCGCTGAGGGTGGAGTTCGCGTGGCCGAATCAGGGGAGGACGAGGATTGCTAGTCGAGGAACAGATTCAAGCGCGGCAGAAGCGGGCCAAGAAGGCGATCGACCGGATCCTGAAGAGGCCCCGCAAGCCGTTCGGTGACTACACTGTGCTCTCCACAAGCGGCAAGGAGTACCGTGTCGCGATGCGGGGGCCCGGCCTCTTCGACAACTTCTGCACCTGTCCGGACTTTGCCCACAACACGTTGGGAACGTGCAAGCACATCGAGAGCATTCTGGCCCGCCTTCGCAAGAGGCATCGCTCCCAGCTTGCGCGGCATCACTTCGAAAGGGATCGTGCTTCGGTATCGCTCGTCTACGGCGACAGTCTCGAGGTGAAGCTGAACCTGCCGGACAGGGCGGATTCGCCTCTCTACCGGATTCGGTCGGATTACTTTGACTCAGCAGGCTTCCTGCGGCGGGACGAGTACCAAAACTTCAGCCGGGTGATGGGCGAGCTTCGCAGGGCCGACACTGCTGCCGTCATCTATACCGATGTTCTCGACTATGTCGAACGGGTCAACGAACTGCACGAAGGGCTCGACTGGGAGAAGCGTCAGCTCAAGAAGTTGGCTGCCGGCAAGCCGGTCCTCCACGACCTGCTGAAGGTCCCTCTGTTCCCATACCAGGTGAAGGGCACGCTCTTTGCGGCGAGCCGCGGGCGAATAGTCCTCGCCGACGATATGGGTCTGGGGAAGACCATCCAGACCATTGCGGCAGCGGCCTTGTTGCGGGAGCGACGCGGTATCGAGCGCGTCCTGGTGATCTCCCCAGCATCGGTGAAGTACCAATGGAAGACCGAGATCGAACGCTTTAGCGACCTGTCGGCCCAAGTGATCGATGGCAGAAGAACTAGGAGGGTGAAGCTATACGCACGACCCACCTTCTTCAACCTGATCAACTACGAGCTGATCCCGCATGACATGCGGCTCATTCAGGATCTGCGTCCAGATCTGATCGTCCTGGATGAAGCCCAGCGGATTCGGAACTGGGAGACCAGAACGGCGCGGACAGTCAAGCAACTCAAGAGCCGCTACGCGTTTGTTCTGACCGGAACACCACTGGAGAACAAGCTCGAGGAACTGTATTCGGTCGTTGAGTTCGTCGATGGACGGGTGCTCGGACCCGCTTTCCGCTTCCTGCACGACCACATCCAGACGACCGAGACAGGCAAGCTGATCGGCTACAGCGGTTTGCGGGAGATCCACAAACAACTCGAGCCGATCCTCATTCGACGAACGCGCGAAGAAGTCCTGAAACAGCTTCCTGAGCGCACCGATCAAGTTTTTCGGGTCCCGCTCACCGACCAGCAAGCGGAACCTTACTGGGAGCAGAATGAAATCCTCGCCCGGCTTATGGCCAAGTGGAGTCGTCAGGGCTGGCTCTCTGAAGTGGACCTGCGGAGGGTCACCTGCTGCATTCAGAACATGCGCATGCTCTGCAACTCGACCTTTCTGTTTGACAAGGAGACGAACTACTCGCCCAAACTGGTGGAGTTTCGCGAGATCATCCGCGAGCTGACAGTCGAAGAGCATCGCAAAGTCGTCGTCTTCAGTGAGTACCAGCTGATGACCAGATTGGCGGCGCAGGAACTCGATGACATTGGCATCGAGTACGTTTCCCTGCACGGCGGCGTTCCCACTCCCAAGCGTGGCGACCTGATGGCACGATTCCGCGAGGATCCGAAGTGCATGGTCTTCCTGTCGACCGACGCTGGTGGTGTCGGCCTTAATCTTCAATCGGCATCCGCTGTGATCAACTTTGAGCCTCCCTGGAACCCGGCCCGGTTGGAGCAGAGAATCGGCCGTGTCCATCGGATGGGGCAGTCCCGTCCAGTCCAAGTGATTCACGTGCTCACGGAGAACAGCATCGAGGAGCGCGTATGGCGGACCATGCGACTCAAGAAGGCGCTCTTCTCCGGACTCTTCGATTCGACTGCGGACGAGGTCAGCTTCGAGAAGCTCGGTCGATCGAACATGATGAAGGTCGTCAAGGAAGTGATGGACGAGGGACCCACACCGGCCGCGCAGCGCGACGCCCGGCCGGAGCCGGAGCCGGTTGCCCTCGAAGAGGACACGGTGGCCCACACGAGTGACCGAGGAGAATCCGCCGTGCCCGATCTTGGAGGCGGAGGGCGACCCAGTGCCTCTCGGGCGCCAGGTGCTGATTCTCCTCCAACCGAACCGCCGGGAAGACCCGCCGCTCCGTCAAGCGAGCCTCCGAATCCACTGGAGGATGCCGTCGCGGGCCTGTTTGAGGCGGGCCTTCGATTCCTAGAAGCGTTCTCTTCCCCAAGGCCAGCTCCGGTGGCGGCACAGGCGACCGAACAGGAGCCCCAGCAGCGGAAGCAGTCGTCCGGTCCCAGTCAGGGTGGACTCTCAGGTCTGGTTAAGGTGGACCCCGACACGAACGGTCGTGTGATGGCGATTCCGTTGCCGGAGACAGTCGATGCGGAGCGAATCGAGCAAGCGGTCGGTGGTCTGCTCCGCAGGCTCTCCGGATCGGTCTGAACGGCACGACAAAGCCGTCGTCGAGAGCGCCTTCGCGCTGCATGGGGCCCACGCTGCCAGAAACGACTGTGTGGAGACGTGCCGACCCCGGAGTCGAGGGTGCTCCACTGGCAAGTCGTCGAGTCCTCAGAAAAGGGGCAAGGACCCTGCGGCCAGAATCCCTCCGCGGGCCGAGATAGTGCTTGAGCCAAAACCCCTGTCACGACGGGCCCGGCGGCCCGCTGGTAGCG
>JAPPMC010000176.1 GCA_028819235.1 Bryobacterales bacterium | reverse complement strand
ACCAGCTCAATCGACGCGCCGCGTTAAACCGCATCAAACATTGAATCTGCCTGCTGGGGGGCCGCCCGTTCGCAGGGGGCCGGCTCCGCGCCCGTATACTGGATTTGGACCGCATCGCCGACGATCCACGCACGTGCAACTTCTTTCCATCGTGATCTGCTTGGCGCTGCTACCGTGGTCCCCAATCATCGCGTTCCAAGCCCTGTCGGGCGCGTCTTGCCACTGCCGGATGGCCGGCGGAGAGTGCGGCATGGCCTGCTCGCGCAGGCCCGCGCAAGAGCCCCCCGGGGACTACGTGCACACGGATTCCCCGGCAGGCTGTTCGCGCCACGGCTCGGCCGCGGCCGGGGCTGTGAAGCTGCGCTGCGGTCAGGACGATCGGGTGGATGTCGACAATGCCGCAGATCCGCCCCGCTTGAGGGCCGGGGCACCAGACGACGGGCTGCCGGCCTGCTCCCAGTGCAGCAGCGCGCCCTCATACGAGCGCCAGCCTTGGCCCGTTGAACCGCCTCCTCACCCTCCGCCGAGATCCCCAGCAACTTGAATCGGTAAGCAGATCCGTGCCTTCGGGCCGCATCGCAGTGCCGCAGTGCCATATCCCGGCACTGCGATTCCACCTATAGGCAGACGACTGCTGAGGCCTGCCCTTCACGGACATGCAGGCGCTCTCTGGCCACTAGCCCCATTGCCCGCGGCACTGCCAAGGGACGCTGAGCCCGCGGGCGAAGCGCGTGGGTCTCCAGAGGGCTCGCCGCCTCAGTACTGATCGGATGCGTCAGGAGCCCCTTTCCGGGCCGGGCGCAGATACAGGAGGGAACCGTGACCAACCGAATTGCGACACTAGCACTCATTTCTTGCGCGGCCGTCGCCTCGTCGTGGGCGCAGGTGCGCGTGACCGTGCTCGATCCGTCAGGGGCTCGGATTCCGTCGGCAATCGTGGAGTTGCGGAGCGCCTCGGGCCAACTGATCGAGCAGTCACGCACGTCGGCCAGCGGCGTAGCCGAACTCTCCGGCTCCGCCCCCTCAGTGTCTGTCCGAGCAGAAGGCTTTCGGACGGTCGTTGTCGATCTGGCTGGCCAGTCCAGCACCGTCGTATGGCTGGAGGTCGAGGCGGGGGCGGTGACCATGGACGTGATCGGCACGCTGCTTGCGGCCGGCGCTGTGGCCACCGAGCATGTCATCCCGCGCGATGTCGCCGAGCGGGACCTGGTGGAGAGCCTGAGGGAATCTCCAAGCGTCCACGTCCTGCGCCGGGGGGGCACTAACTTCGAGCCGGTCGTGCAGGGCTTGCGGGAGGGCCAGGTCGCGATGGTCGTCGACGACACGCGCACGTTTGCTGCCGGGCCCGCGCGCATGGACTCTGATCTGAGCCACGTCGCCCCGGGAACAGTCGCCAGCGTCAGGGTCGTCACCGGGCCGTACGCGTTGACCGAAGGCGCCGGGGCGATGGCAGCCATCGTGGTGCACTCCGACCCTATTCCGCGGGAGGCGGCGTGGCGGGTGCGCGGTCGGGGCGGCCTGGGCTGGGAAAGCAACGGATCGGGGCGTCTCGGGCACATGCGGCTGGACGCCGGCGGCCCGGCGCTCGGCCTGCGCATCAGCGCCAGCGGCAGTCTCCAGGACGATTACCGCGCGGGTGCCGGGCCAGGGCCGGGCCTCGTTCCGGCCGATGCCGCCACGCACCAATTTGGCGCCAGGCTTCGGTTCAACCCGGACGAGGCCCAAGAGATCTCGGCGTCGGCTCGGTACAACGAGCAGACAGGGGTCGACTTTCCTGGGCGTCTGCTCACTGCAGAGCACTTCATCCTGCGTGGCTGGTCCGGCACGTACCGTCTGGAACGGCCCAAGGGGCTCCTGCAGGGTCTCAAGCTCTCCGCTTACCTGAACCGCAAGAGCCACCGAATGAGCAACCGCGGTAAGCCGACCGCGATGGACATGCCTGGCCGAATGCCTCCGTTCGCGCTGGACATCTCACTCCCGACCGAGTCGGACACGGCGGGGCTGGCCGGGCGGCTGCTCTTGTCCGGTTCGCGCGGCTGGCGGGTCATTACCGGATTTGACCACTTCGACCTCAGGCAGGACGCCCAGCGCTTCATCTCGCGGGCACGCGACCGCAGGCTCCTTTTCAGTGACGCCGTATGGGCCGGCACCACGCAGCGCAACACCGGGCTCTACGCGCAGGCTGAGCGTGCCTTCAACGGCGGCGGCGTGTGGGCGGCCCTGCGGCTGGACATGGAGCGTGCCGAAGCCGGTCGGCCGAGCGCCTTCTATCGGGCGAACGCGCCTTCGGGAGATCTGGCCGTCAGCCGTGCGAGCCCGAGTCTAGGCGTCGCGGCCCGCCAGGAACTCGCCGCCGGGCTCACGCTGGCAGGGGGCTTCGGGCGCGTGGCGCGAATGCCCAGCGCCTTGGAGCGCTACTCGGACCGCTTCCCCAGCACACGCTTCCAGGTGGCGGCGGAGTTCATGGGCAACCCCGGCATCCGTCCCGAGACAAGCATGCAGGGGGACTTGGCCCTGCAATGGTCTGTCGGCCGTCTGAGGCTGGACGCTGGAGGGTTCGTGCGCGCGTTGGAAGACTACATCACGATCGAGCCCGATCCCACCCTTCCCAAGCGCCTTCCGCTAAGCCCGCCGGTCGTGTTCCGGTACGTGAACGGCGAAAGCGCCCTTTTTCGCGGCTGGAACCTGCGCGCCCGCTGGATCGCGGAGGGCATTGAGATCGATCTAAGCGCTTCCAAGATCTTGGCGGATGACCGTCAGCGGAACGAGCCCGTGTTGGGCATCGCCCCTCTGGAGGCGGACGGCTCCGTGCGCTACTTTCCTGGAGGGCGGCGCTTCTGGGCCGAATTCGGCACGCGCCGGGTCTGGGGCCAGCGCCGCGTCGCCGCTGGTAGGCTTGAAACGCCCTCCCCTCCATTCACCCTCCACCGAGCACGTTTGGGCGCGACCGTCAGCAACAGCGCGATTCTGCACTTCGGGATCACAAACCTTGGCGACGCCCGCTACGCCGAGCACATCAACTCGCTGAACCCCTTCACGCGACAACGGATTCCGGAAATGGGTCGATCCGTCACCGCAGGCCTGACGGTGACGTGGTGATCCGCGGCGCAAGGCCGACGGCCGCGGCTACATCTTGGTAGTGCGGCCGTATTTCTTGTTGAATCGCTCGATGCGGCCCTCGGAGTCGACCAGCTTGCGCTTGCCCGTGTAGAAGGGGTGCGAGTGAGACGAGATCGCAAGGTCGTACAACGGGTATTCCTTGCCGTCCACAACGGTTGTCTTGTCCGTCTTGGCGGTCGACCGCGTGATCCATTCCGCGTTCGTCGTAATATCGCGGAACACCACTGGGCGGTAGGTCGTGGGATGGATGCCTTTCTTCATTCTGCCGTCCTAGACGGCGGCCCGGACGACCGCCGCCAATTCCCAATATAGCGGAGTCAGGGGGCGCGCGGCCCACCTTGCGGTGAGCGGTTGGACAGCAGGACCTTGTCGCCCCTGGCCGCGACGACGTGCACTCGCTGTCCCTCCACAGCGGCCTCGATGCGGGCGCGGTCTGAGGCGTAGGTTGCCAGATATACCTGGCCTGCGGAGACCCACAGCTCGGAAAGGTCTCGATCCGAGACAAAGACGTCCGGAGCACCGGGGGCATTTGAGCCGTACTCGATGTTGTTGCGTCTACCGTTGAGCAGCAGCACGGGCCGGTTGGCGTAGAAGGCCAGAGACGAGAACGCGTAGAGCTCGTGGTCAAGCACGAGCGTGCCTGGCGGGCCGGCCAGATAGGCGTCTGCCAGAGGTTTGGAGGAAAGGTGGGGCTCGAAGGCGCGCATGGCCCAGTGGGCGCTGTGGAACAGCGCCAGCGAGGCCGCGGCGAGTGCCGCCAAGCGTGCCTTCGGGGTGCGGAGCCACCCGGCAGCGGCACCGATCGCGAAGGCTGCCGCCGCAGCCAGCAGCGGGCCGCGAAGATGGGCGAATGCCTCGAGGGTCAGGTCTCGGAAGTGGCCGAGCGAGAGCGTGTACCCGGACGGATTGCTTGTCAGGGCGGTGGAAATGTCGGCCCCTTGAGGAGGGGGCCCGGACATCGCCAAGATCGCGAGTGCGGCGGCCAGCGCCAGCGCGAAAACAGCAGATGCCCCTCGCATGGCACGCCGCAGGAGGTCCGGGCGGTCCGCTCCGACGTTGGCCAGCAAGAGCATGGCCGGCGCGTATGCGGGGAGGGTGTAGTATTCCTGGGTCGTCGACGCAGAGAAGAACAGTAGGGTGAAGCCGCAGGCGCAGGCCATCATTAGCCGCGTCCGTCCGCCCCTTCCGGAGATGTCGATCCTCCACTTCCGCAGGCCAGCCAGGAGGCCGCTCCAAGGGAACAGCCAGATCAGGTGGGCGGCCCAGAACCACGCCAGGTTGACACGCGCGTAGTCGGGCGGATGGCGCATGCCTAGAAACCGCAGCACGTGCTCATTGATGAAGTAGCGCCAGAAGAAGCCGCGGTACAGCCCCGGGCCGCTGTCAAGCCCGAATTCGAAATGCGGGGGGTTCCGCACAATGGCGGCGATATGCCAAGGAGCGGCGACGACAATTCCCGCGGCGAGTGCGCCCGGAAGGCCAAGGCGCTTCCAGATCCCGCGATCCCTCCACTGCCCGCTCGCCGCCATGTAGGCTCCGAGTGCGCCGAGCGGCAGCACGGCGCCGAGCAGACCTTTGAACATGATTCCGAGGCCCACGCAAAGGCCGGCGAAGACGCCCCACCGCCCCCGTGGCCGACGGCTCTCCAGGGCCCGCAGGAAGCAGGCCAGCGCGCCTAGCGTGGTACAGGCCACATACACGTCGGGCATCCGAACCCGCGTGAAAAGGAAGAGTCCGCAGCACGTTGCCAGGCCGACGCCGGCCAGAATGCCGGCTTGCGGGCCGAAGGCCCACCGTGCCACGTACCAGGCCAGCCAGCACAGCGCCATTGCCGCCAGCGCGGCGGGAATGCGAGCAGCCCAGTCGTGCACGCCGAATGCCGAGAACGACAGGGCCATGGCCCAGACCTGCCCGGGGGGCTTGTCGAAGTAGAGCACGCCGTTCAGGCGTGCCGTCACCCAATCTCCCGACTCGAGCATGGACCGCGCCACTTGCGCGTACGCGGCGTCCACGTCATCGAGCAGCGCGGGCGGGCTGCTCACCGTGCCCAGAAAGGCGATTCCCGAAACGGCCAGCACCAGCCAGCAGTGCGCGCGCCCTTCAGTCCGCAGGCCGGCGGATGGTCCAAGCTTGGAAGCCGTCACCCGGATCCGAGCCAGGAACGGACGAGATCGCCTTGCGGGCCGTCCATCCGGTCCGGCGCGAGACGGCGGCTCTGACGACATGCTCGTTCTCCTCTGGCTCCAGAGAGCACGTGGCGTACACGGCCAGGCCGCCGGCCGCCACGGCATTGAGGGAATTGTCCAATATCCTCGATTGGCGCCGCTGCAGGTCTGCTAGGTCGGTTGGCCGCAGGCGCCACTTGATCTCGGGATTGCGGGACAGCGTGCCGGTGCCCGAGCATGGAACGTCCACCAGTACCCGGCTGAAGGTGCGACGGAACGGCAGCGAGATCTCGGCGTTCAGCACGACCAGATCGATGCCCGACCGGCCAAGGCGGCGCATCATCCGCATGCGCGCGGCCCGCCTGTCGGCCGCCACGACGGGTGCCTCTTCGGCGAGCTGGCGGGATTTCCCACCCGGTGCGGCACAAACGTCCAGCACGGTCGAGGAACCGTGGCCGGCGAGCAGCGCGGCGACCCTCTGCGAGTTCAGGTCCCGGAACCAGAGCCGGGAACCGGCTGCGGCGATTGCTGACGGCACGTTGCCGCGGGTCAACTGGTAGGCTCGCGGCAGGCAGGTCGCCATAACCTCGAGGCCGGCGTGCCGGAGGCGGGTCAGGATCGGTCCCACGTCCGTTGGCGCAGGGATCCGGAAGTATGTCTCGGGCTTGCGCAGGTTAGCCTCCAAGAGGCGCGCACAGCGCCGGCGTCCGAGGTTCGTGGCCCAGCGCCGGGTCAGCCATTCGGGATGGTTGAGGGCGACGGCGTCTCCAGCGGCTGGCTTCGGGGGCAGACGCCGCAGGACCGCGTTCGCGAAGCCGGCCGCCGACCGTTTGCGGGCGCGCTTCACGAGGTCGACCGCTTGCGATACCGCGGCGTGGTCCGGTATCCCGCGCATGTGGCGCAGTTGGTAGGCTCCGACTCGCAGCGCCACCAAGACCTCGGGGTCGATGCGTGTCGGCGCGCGCCGCGCCGCCCTGCCCACGAGGTGGTCGATCTCCCCTTGGCGCCTTAGGCAGCCCAGCACGGCCTCCGTCACAAAGGCCCGCTCGCCTCGGCTGAGCCCGGACATGTGTCCGGAGTGCAGGAGCGTATCCGAGTGAGCCCCGTCGCGCTCCGTCCGGAGCAGTATGTCGAACGCAGCGCACCGTGCGGGGGATGCCGCCACTTGGGGCCACGATACCAGAGCGCCGCGTGGTAGAATACGCCTTCTCCGTCCGGCGGCGGCGCGTCCCGGGGGCACGGATGGACGCGGCGGTTGAGGTTCGGATCGCGAGCGACCCTCGCTGGCTGCGATTCGTGCGCCTCGTCATTGAGGAGTCCTGCCGGGCCTTGAGCGCCGGCGAAGAGGTGGCCGACGCCGTCGTTGTTGCGGTCAACGAAGCCGTCTCGAACGTGATGCGGCACGCCTACGGCGGAGACACGACACAGCCGATCAGGATTCAGTGCCGCCGATACGGCGACATGCTGGAGGTGGTGATCTGCGACCATGGGAAGGAGGCAGATCTCGTGTCGCAGCCGATTCAGCCTCCGGATGAACTGAGGAGCGGCGGGCGCGGCCTCTTCCTGATCCGCTCACTGGTCGACGAGTACGAGTTCGTGCGTGCGGACGGGCGGAATCGGCTGCATCTGAGGAAACGCTTGCCGCAGCCGTTGGGAGCCCGACGGGAACGGTGATCAGAGTCTGATGCGTGTAGACACGTTGCACTTCGGCGACGCGGCGGTAGTCCGGCTGGAGGGGGATGCGGACATGGCCACGTCTCCCGAACTGCGGCAGGCCGTCCTTGACGTGCTGCGCGAGCGTGCGGCTGGCACGGTGGTAGTCAACCTGTCGGGCGTGGAGTACATTGACAGCTCGGCGGTCGCGACCCTCATCGAGTGCTTGCGGCACGCTGCCTCCGGCAAGGTTCGTTTCCGGCTGGCGGGGCTCAACGAAGGGCCCAGGAAGGTGCTCAGCCTCACCCGGCTGATTGACGTCTTCGAGGTTCATGCGTCGGAGGAAGAGGCCCTGCGGGCCTGATCCCCCGCGGCCGGCGCGGCGCGATGCCTCTCCTCGATGCGGTCGGCCATTACTCGGTACGCCAGGCAGAGTACCTCGGCGCCCTAGCGATCCAGCTCTGGCGGTGCCTGCGCTTCACCATTCGGGCGCACCCGTTTGGGCGGCGCCGATTGCGCTGGAAGCGAGTGGTCGGTCAGATGGCGGAGATCGGCGTGCATTCGCTGCCCGTGCTGTGCCTGGTCTCCGGGGCAACAGGCCTGATCATGGCGCTGCAGGGCGGTGCGGAGCTGCGCAAATTCGGGGCGATGGACGCCGTCATAAACCTGGTCGGCACCTCGATGACACGGGAACTGGGGCCCCTCATCGCAGCCATTGTCGTCATCGGGCGGTCAGGCTCGGCCATGTCGGCGGAGGTCGCAACCATGGCGGTGACCGAGGAGCTGGACGCCCTGCGCGCCATGGCCCTCGACCCAGTCGACTTCGTGCTCGTCCCGAAGTATCTGGCGATGCTCGTAATGCTGCCTTGCCTGACGGTGATGGCCGTGTTCTCCGGCATCCTTGCGGGAGGCGTGTTCACCTACTACTCCCTTGACCTCACCTTGATCCAGTACTTTCTCCGCACCGGCGACATCCTGCTCATGCGCGACATCATCAGCGGCCTGGTCAAGGCCGGGATTTTTGCTACCGTCATCGTTCATGTCAGCTGCCTGGAGGGATTCCTGGTCCGGGGTGGGCCGGTTAGCGTGGGACGTGCGACGACCAACGCTGTCGTGAAGTCCATCTTCCTCGTCGTCTTGGCCGACCTGATCTCCACCGCGTTCTTCTACTTCTACTGGCGGTGACCGGAATGGCAATGAAGTTCTCGCCGCGCGAGCTGCTGGCCAAGCACCAGCGCGAACCGATCATCGAGGTCAGCGGCCTCAAAGCGTGCTACGGGGACACGGTCGTGCTGGACGGAGTGGACCTCAATATCCGGCGCGGCGAGACGATGGTCATCCTCGGGGGCTCCGGTTCCGGCAAGAGCACCTTGCTGCGGCACATTGAAGGCTTGGAGCGGCCCGCAGGCGGGTCCGTGCGGATCTGCGGCATCGACCTCGCCAAGGCCACTTACCAGCAGTTGTTCGCGCTGCGGAGAATGATGGGCGTCTCGTTCCAGAGCGCGGCCATGTTCAACTCGATGACCGTCGGCGAGAACGTGGCCCTGCCCCTGCTCGAGCACACGGATCTGGCCGAGTCCACCATCAACCTGATGACCAGAATGAAGCTGCAGCAGGTCGGGCTCAGCGGGGTCGAAGACCTCTACCCGATGCAGCTCTCGGGAGGTATGCGCAAGCGAGCGTCATTGGCGCGCGCTCTGGCGATGGACCCGGAGATCTTGCTATTCGACGAGCCCTCGGCCGGGCTCGACCCGGTGATAGCGGCCGGGCTCGACGAGCTGATCCTCAGACTAAAGAGCGCGTTTCGGATTACCATCATTGTGGTGACGCATGCGCTGTCGAGCGCCTTTCGCATCGCGGACCGCATGTGCATGCTCTACGAGGGCAAGATGCTTGCGGTCGGTACTGTCGACGAGATCCGCAGCCATCCCCACCCGCGGATCCACCAGTTCATCAACCGGATCCCGTCCCAGCCTGAGGCGTCCTCGCACCACTACATTACGGGGTTCTAGGTGACGAACGAAGCAAAGGTAGGGCTGGTCGTACTCGCGTCGCTGGTGGTATTCGTCGCGACGTTCCTCACCGTCGCCAACGTCCAGTTGACGGGGGAGACAATCCGCTATCGGACCTACTTCGACTACATCGGCGGTCTCGATGAAGGCAGCATGGTGCGCTACGGGGGACGGAAGGCCGGGACCATCCGGACGTTGCAGCCGTCGCCGGAGGACCCGACAAGGACCGAGGTGGTCTTCGACCTGCGTGCCAACATCCCGGTAAATGAAGCCTCGGCCGCCACCATCGCCAGCCTGAACGCCCTGGGGCAGAACTATCTCGAGATCGAGCCCGGCTCGATCGATGCCGCGCGCATACCGCCCGGCGGAGTCGTGCCGTCGCGGGAGGCGCTGACGTTTTCCGACCTGACCAACAAAGTGGCCGAAGTTGCCGACTCTGCGGCAATTGTCCTGGAGCGCGTCGACGGCAAGGTGAGCATGGTGGCGGAGGACCTGCACGTGCTGCTGCTCAACCTCCAAGAGCTCACCGGTGAGGAGAACCAGCGCAATGTCGCGGCCATGCTGGAGAACACCAACCAGTTCCTCGAGACGCAGTCGCCGAAGATCGACCGCGTCACGACGCAAATCAGCGAGACGCTGATCACGATCGACGACATGGCGGAGGACTTCTCGCGGCTGGCCATCGATGCCGACACGACAGTGCTCAACCTGAACCGGACCGTTGACGAGACCCGCGAGCCCCTCCGCGAGGGTCTGGCAGAGCTCACCGCCACGCTCGGGAAGACCCAGGAAGTCCTGGACGAAGCGCGCGCACTTCTGTTGGTGAACGAGGGGAACGTAACGGCCATCGTCGAGAATTTCCGGGTCGCGTCGGAGGAGATCGCGGCACTGAGCGCCGACCTTCGCCAGCAGCCGTGGTCCCTGCTTCGCGTCAGGCCAAAGCCCGACCGGCAGGTTCCCCCGGTGGGTCCCACCGCCCAGCCGTCCCGCTGATGCCGGCGCCAGCCGAGCTGGACGCAAGCATGGCCTTGAGATTGCTGGCCGGGGCATCGTGGATGCCTCGGCGCAGGCGCGCGTACTGGGCGGAGGGGTGTCCAACATCGTCGTGCTCGTCGAGGACGGCAGGACGCGCATCGTGGTCAAGCAGTCCCTTCCGCAGCTCCGCGTCCGCGACCGGTGGCTTGCGGACCGCTCCCGAATCGTGCGGGAGTGGCAGGCGATGCGCGAGCTGTGCTCCGTGCTTCCGCTCGGCCGGCTGCCCGCGCTGCGGTTCCTCGACGCGGGCAGATTTCTGTACGCGATGGATGCGACGGGCCTTGGCAGCACGGACTGGAAGTCCCACCTGCTGGCCGGCCGCTGCGATCCGGCCATCGCCCGGAGCGCCGGGGCCACGCTGGGCCTAATGGTGCGCGGAACGTGGCGCGATCCGCGCTTTGCGTCCCGCTTCGGTGATCAGCGAGCCTTCTGGCAACTGCGCACCGACCCGTACTACCGCACGATCGCAAGGCGTCATCCGGACATTTCGGGAGCGGTCGAGGAGTGGATCGATGAGTCCTCCAGCCGGCGAGTCGCAATGGTCCACGGAGACTGGAGCCCGAAGAACCTGCTAGTTGAGGGGCGGAACATCGTCTGCATCGACTTCGAGTGCGCGCACTTCGGGGATCCCAGCTACGACGCGGGATTCCTTCTGAACCACCTGCTCCTGAAGTCCTTTCACCGGCCCGGATCTGCGGCGGCCTATCTGGACTTGGCGCGGTCAGCGCTGTGCTGGACGCTGGCCATGCTCCCCGCCCAGGCACTGCCATGGTTCGAGCGGGCGGCGATGCGCCATTTGGCGCTCCTGATGCTGGCGCGCGTGGACGGCAAGTCGCCCGTAGAGTACCTGCATCGGGCTGAGACGCGTGCGACGGTCCGCAGTCTTGCGCTGCGGCTGATCGCCGAGCGTCCGCCGACGCTGCGGGCGGTGCTGTCTCGAGTTCTTGCTGCTACTGGACGGCCCTGATCGCCTCCAGCGTTTGTGCAGCTTGCGCTTGCATGGGGTTGGGTACCCTAGCGGCTTCGCCCATCCATCTGGTCGCCTGAGCGATGTTGTCGCCGGCGATGTCAAGCTTGACGTAGCAGAACCCTAGCATGTAGGACAGGATCCCGTAGCGCTCGCCCCCCTCTGCCCTGATCACTTCGACAGTCTGCAGCAGGTGCCGGCGCGCGTTGCGCCAAGAGCCCTTCTGGAAGTCGCTCGTGCCCATCACGTACTGGGCCAGCGCCGTGTACCGCTTCTTGCTGGCTTCCCAATCTTCGGGTGCTGTCCCGTCCGGCGCCGCCTTCTCCTCCATCAGCGTAACGAGCTCCTCGGAGCGCGCATTGGCGTTGTCGTGGTCCTGCTGGCTGAGGGCGTACTCAGCCAGGAAGTACAGGTACTGCTCGTTGCCGGGGTTGTTGGCGAGCGCCCGCTGCATCGCCCCGACCATCGCGGGGATGTCGCCCGCCTGCTGGTAGGCGATGACGTACTTGTCGTCCATGCCCGTTGCGTACTGGCTCTCCGGATACAGCTCCTGCAGGAGGTCCATGAACTTGACCTGTTCGGCGGGCGGACTCTGGCTGATCCCGACATTGACGGCCCACTCGGTGTACTGGATCACGCCGTTCGCGTAGTCGACCGCGCTGGCGTGCAGCATCTCTTCATCCTCGGTCGGATCCTCCGGCTCGGGCGTTGCGGCCTCCTTATCGGCCAGCGGCTTGGTCATCCGCAGTCCCTCCAGCAGGTCGGGCCACTGCTGGGAGTTCAGCAACGCTTGGTTCTGGTTGTGGCGGACCTCCAGATCCTCAGGGACGTACTGCAGGAGGCGGACGCCCACCTCGGCGGCCTTGTCCCACTGCTGCGTTTGCGTGTAAAGGCCCTGCAGTTGGTGAAGCACGTACCCCAGATAAGTGCTCTCCGGGAACTCTCCCAAGAAGCCCTCAAGGATTTCGATGCGCTCCTCGGCTTCCTCGGCGATGCCGGCGGACGTCAGCACTGATCCCTCTGGAGACGAGGAGTCAATCTCGACGTCCCGGATGTCGATCGAATCTTGGGCGAGTGCGCCTACGCACAGAAGGGCGCACAAGGCCATGGCTGTAAAGTTCTTCATTATTGGGCTCCGCTGATACCACATCATATTGCCTACCGCGTTCGGGAAGCAAGGAAGGCCCGTGCGCCTTCCTCCCAGAAGAGGCTCCTGACGGGTCCCGACAGGCCCCCGCGCGGATACAGGCGCGCGCCCTCGGCGCTACAGCATGCCTCGATCCAGCCGCATTGCGTCGCCGGGTCGAAGGGGAAACCCAGCGCGGGAAGCGCGATCAGGAAGAGTCCGCCCGCCCGAGCGACCGCGAACTCGTGGTCGTGGGCGGTGATGATCGCCGGCACGGTCCCGTGCGAGAGAGCAATCGTCTGCAGGTCTTGGAAGTCGCGGCAGCCCTCGCTGGTGGATTCCCCGGGGTGGTGCACGAACACCAACGTGAGCCTCCCTTGGGCGCGGGCGAGCAGCCCATCCAGCCACTCGAGCTGGTCGGCGCCGATCTCGCCGCCGACGTCCCCCACTTCGGCCACTGAGTCTAGGGCGACAAGCCTGAATGGCGGCTGATCCACAATGGCCGCGATTCGGCCCGGATCGCGCCGGGGCATTCCCCCCAGCTGCGCGAGCATGTTGGCGCGGCGGTCGTGATTCCCGGGCACCAGCACGAGCGGAAACCTCGCGCGGAGGGGCTGCACGAGGTCGGCGAGCCGCGAGTAGTCCCCCAGCTCACCTGATTCCCACGCGAGGTCTCCGTTAACCAGTACTCCCGTGGGCCGGCTCGCCCGGACTTCCGCGACGAAGCGCTCCAGCTGCGCGACGGGCCGCACTCCGTGGCAGTTGGCGGTCGGGTCGGCGGACACGTGAGTGTCGGCCAGCCATGCCCAGCGCGCCGCCCGGGTCGGGGGCAGGCCCAAGCGGAAGCAAAGGCCCCAGCCCAGCCGTTCAACGACGGCGGGAGCTTGGGGCCCCAGAATCAACGCAATGCCGGCAGGAGCCTACTTGCCGAGAATGTCGAAGGTCGTAGTCCCCGGCACGCGCACCTTCTCGTACACCTTGACCCACGCGTCGTGGGCCGGGTGCTTGGCGTAGACCTCGAGTGCTGCCTCATCCTTCATCTCCATGCAGACACCCGACTGCCGCTCTGCTGGCGTGTCTCGGTTGCGCCGATACTGCCTCAGGGGGCGCCGGAGCTTGCCCACCCAAACGCGCTCGAGGCCCTCTATCTTGCTGGGCAACTCATTGGTGGCCTTCATGAACGCTGCCCAGTCAGCGTCGGTGGCAGTTTCGATCTCGGTGAATGCGAAGCAGTGCATCAGAGCCTTTTCGCCGCCAGCCGCAGGCGAAGGCGCCAGTAAGAGTGCCGCTGCTAGGAGCGAAAGTGGGAGCGCGAGTCTTGTCATGCTCGAATCATAGCGCAGGCCTCTCCTGATTTCGCCTTAGGGGACTGGGGTGGGGGATCGCCGGCCCCAAGGCGGCACTGCATGCGGGACTTCCAATGCCGGTCTTGCGGCTCTGCCGGAGTTGCGCGGTCCGTTCGGGCGAGCGCCGCGAAGGTATACACTGGCGGGCGTGCCGCGCCTGCTGCTCGCCCTCGCTCTAGCCTCTTGGGGCCTCAGCGCGGCGCCTCCCAACATCCTCTTCGTTTACACGGACGATCAGGCCGCTTGGGCGCTGGGCCTGTCCGGGCATCCCCACGCTTCCACCCCCAACATGGACAAGCTCTTCAGGCGAGGGGCATACCTGCCGAACTCCTTCACCGTCACGCCTGTCTGCTCCCCCTCTCGGGTTAGCTTGATCGCGAGCCGCTACGGCAGTGAGCTGGGGGTGACCGACTGGATCAATCCTAGGCGCGAGCCCTTCCTCGGACTGCCGGACGGTGTCCTGACATGGCCGCAGCTGCTCCACGACGCGGGTTATCGCACGGGCCTGGTCGGCAAGTGGCACTTGGGGCTCTTGGACGGCCAGCATCCGACCAAGCGCGGGTACGAACACTTCATGGGCTTCCGGGGCGGCGGGACGACGCCGTCCGACCCTGTGCTCGAGAAGGACGGCAAGCAGCGGCAGTTCGAGGGCCTGACGGCGGACATCCTCACGCAGGAGGCGCTCGACTACCTCGACGACGTTGCAGGGGCCGGGCCCTTTCTGCTGTCGCTGCATTACCGGGCTCCCCACACCCGTTGGCTACCTGTCGCGCCGTCGGACTGGGCCCCGTTCGACGGACTCAACCCGATCATCCCCAATCCGGAGTTTCCCTACCTCGACGTGGAGAGGGTGCGGCGCATGACCCGCGAGTACCTCGCTAGCACGAAGAGCGTTGACCGCAACATCGGCAGGCTCCTCGCCAAGCTCGACGAGCTCGGACTGGCGGACACGACGCTGATCGTATGTTCCAGCGACCACGGGTACAACATGGGCCACAGCGGCGTCTGGCACAAGGGAAACGGGCACTACGTGCTCACGAGGAACCCTCCAGCCACGGCCAACATTCCCGACGGCCAGCGGCCGAACATGTGGGACCGCTCGATCCGCGTACCGACCGCCGTGGTCTGGCCGGGCCAGGTGCCAGAGGGCTCGGTCGTCGAGGGGACGGTCTCGAACCTTGACTGGCTGCCCACGCTGGCAGCGGCGGCTGGCGTCGAGATTCCCGCCGGCACTGTCGTGCGGGGCCGCAATATTCTTCCCTTGCTGCGCGGGGAAGCCGTCGCGTGGGATGACGAGCTCTACGGGGAGTACTCGACGCACCACCAGTCCCGCACGCACATGCGCATGCTGCGCACGCTGCGATGGAAGCTCGTCCGCGACTTCCTCAACCCGGAAAGGGACGAGCTCTACGACCTTGCCGCGGACCCCGACGAGACGACCAACCTCATCCGCCAGCCAAGGGCGCGGCGAATCGTTGACCGCATGGGTTCGAGGCTGCTGGCGAGAATGGCGCAGGTCGGCGACCGCTTGGCATCCCAGTGAGACAGCCCTGACCGAGGGAGGAGGACACTCCATGGCAAATCGCAGTCGAGGCAGCCGCGGGCCGGACCGCCGCGAACTCTTGGCATACTCGGCCCTGTTCGGGCCGGCGTTCGTTGCCCGCCAAGGATTGGGCGCTGCCGCCGCGGCCGCTCCCGCGGCGCAGGCCGCGGCGAGCGACGGGCCGGTGGAGGGAATGCGCAAGTCGATCAACCTGTGGGCGTTCCCGTACCCCGACAAGTGGACCCTGCAGGAGTGCTTCGAGATCGCCGCCGATGCAGGCTTTGACGGCGTCGAGATCAACTTCAATCTGGAGGGCGAGTTCTCGGACGAGTCCACCGACGACGAGATACGCTCCATCCGGCGCATGGCCGACCGCGCGGGCATCGCCATCAGCGGCGTTTGTTCATTCCTCTTCTGGCCCTATTCGATGACCCATCCGGACGCTGAGCGCCGGCGGCGAGGCCTGGACCTTGCTGGCCGCATGGTCGATGCTGCGCAGCTGTTGGGGACGAGGAACCTGCTCGTTGTGCCAGGGGCGGTCTACGCGCCTTGGCTGGAAGATCCCGTGCCGGTGCCGAACGACGAGTGCGAGAGGCTCGCCAAAGAGGCGGTCCGCCACCTTATACCCCGCGCGCGAGAAGCCGGAGTCTCCATCAACATCGAGAACATCTTCGCCAACGGGTTCCTGTTCAGCCCGCAGGAGATGGCGGCGTTCGTGGACAGCTTCCAGAGCGACACCGTCGCCGTCCACTTCGACACGGGGAACATCATGCAATACCAATTCCCCGAGCACTGGATCCCGATTCTCGGCGAGCGCATCCGGAACATACACCTCAAGGAGTGGGACAAGCGCACGCACGAGTTCAACCTCAACACCTTCCGCACACTGCTGGACGGCACGACCGACTGGCCGGCCGTGATCCGGGCTCTCGAGGACATCGGCTACGACGGGTACCTGACTTTCGAATACTTCCACCCACACCAGCACTACCCTGAGGCCCTCATCCACCAGACCTCCGACGCACTGGACCGAATCCTCCGGCGCAAGGGCTGAGAGGTCCCGCAATGGGGCGGGCTGGCCCGCCCATTCGCTCGGTCATAATCGTCTAGTTGGGAGAGCGATGGCATCCGGCGGGCCGCTAGTTCTGACGATCATGGACGGATGGGGGCACAACCCCGATCCCGCCAACAACGCCGTCGCCATGGCGCGGACGCCTACCTTTGACCGCCTGTGGAGGGCATTCCCGCACACGCTGATCCGCACAGACGGCCCGTTCGTCGGCCTGCCGGACGGGCAGATGGGCAACAGCGAGGTCGGCCATCTCAACATAGGGTCGGGGCGCATCATCCAGATGGACATAACCCGCATAGATGCGCTGGTCAGCAGCGGCCGCTTGGGATCGAGCCCGGCCCTGCGGGACGCCTTGGAAGGCGCCCGGGACAGGGCGCTGCACCTGCTCGGACTGGTCAGCGACGGTGGTGTCCACTCCCAGGCGACGCATCTGCACGCGCTCCTGCAGTGCTGCCGCGATGCCGGACTCGAGCGGGTCTACGTGCACGCCTTCACCGACGGCCGCGACACGCCCCCGACGAGTGGCGCGGGCCATCTGCAGGACCTGCTCGAACGAATGGGCGAGATCGGGTGCGGCCGCCTCGCCTCGATCTGCGGCCGATACTACGCGATGGACCGCGACCGCCGCTGGGAGCGCACCGAACGGGCCTTCAGGGCGCTGGTCCTCGGTGAGGGCGCCAAGGCGAGCGACGCTAACGAGGCGATGAAAGCCTCGTACAGGGCGGGAACGACGGACGAGTTCGTCGAGCCAGTCGTGCTTACCGAGCCCGATGGCTCACCCGTCGGCACGATTCAGGCAGGCGATTCGGTCATATTCTTCAACTTCCGCTCCGACCGCGCGCGTCAGCTGACCTTGGCGCTGAACGACGAGACGCTGGAGGGCGTCGACCGCGGCCCCATGCCCGAGAGCCTGCGCTACACGACCATGACGCGCTACGAGCGCCACTATCCGTACCCGGTGATCCTTGAGCCGCACTTTCCCGATCGGATCCTTGCGGATGTCTGCGCAGACCGTGGTTGGCGCAACCTGCGCGTTGCCGAGACCGAGAAGTACCCGCACGTGACGTACTTCTTCAACGGCGGTCGGGAGAAGCCCTTCCCCGGCGAGGACCGAGAGATGGTGCCCTCGCCCAAGGTCGCGACCTACGACCTCCAACCCGAGATGAGTGCCGAGGGAGTCTGCGACGCGGTGGTGCGGAGCATTGATTCAGGCTCGCACGACTTGGTCGTGGTGAACTTTGCCAACGGCGACATGGTCGGGCACACCGGAGTGCTGCCGGCTGCGGTCAAGGCCTGCGAAACGGTCGACAGCTGCTTGGCCCGCATCGAAGCCGCAATGCAGCGGCGCGGCGGACAGTGGATTGTTACCGCCGATCACGGCAATGCTGACCTGATGGTCGATCCGGACACCGGGACGCCGCACACGTACCATACGACCTTCCCCGTGCCCCTGATCCTAGTGGGCGAGCACAGCGGATCGCTGGCGCAGGGTGGCTCGCTGCGCGACATTGCACCAACCGTGCTTGGCTGCCTTGGAGCGGAGCAGCCGCCCGAGATGACGGGGCGCGACCTGCGCGAGACCGGCTGACGCGTCGTGCGCGACACTCCGAAGGGCCCAATCCGCGCGGCGGGTGGGGTTGTCTGGGAGGATCTGAGCCGCGCCCGTCTCGCGGTGGTCTTCCGCGACCGGCATTTCCCCAACGAGTGCTCACTGCCCAAGGGAAAGCTGGAACCGGGCGAGGGTTGGGAGGAAGCTGCCCGGAGGGAAGTCCTCGAGGAGACAGGCTGCGTGGCGCGCATCCAGCACGTCGCGGATGTGCTGCACTATCGCGTCAACGGAGTCCCGAAGACTGTAGTGTTCTTCGAGATGGTCGCCCACCAAGTGGGCGTTCCAGAACCGTCAGGCGAGGTCAAGAGTTCTGGATGGGCCAAGCCCGAAGACGCTCTCAAGTCGCTCTCCTACGCCGGGGAGCGCCGCGTGTTGCGCGAGTGCATCGGGCGCAGGGCGGCCCGGGTTAGTGACCCCTAGATGAGCCTCTCCAGCGGCCGTCCCGGCGGTGCGAGCGGCGCTCTTCCAGTATGGCCTCGTACTCGGCGCGCTGGTCGGGCCGGAGGACCGACATGATCCGGTCCGCCCTGTCGGCCCGGATCGCCTCGAATTCGGGCTCCATCGCCTCCCTCACCGCGACGAAGCGTTCCTCGTAGCGGTCCAGGATGGCCTCAATCTGTTCGCGCTGCTCGCCGTCAAGGTCCAGCCTCCGGCCTAGGTCCTGCAGTAGCCACTGCCGGTACTCGGCTGGCGAGAGCCGCCTGCCGCGGCCACCAGCAAGAACTCTCCACCAAGAGACTCCGGCGCCTGCCAGCCCGCCCGCCACGAAGGCCGAAACCAGCGTCAGGGCGGCTCGCCTGCGCCCTTGGACGTCCGTCATTCCCCTGACCAAGCCGCCATCCAGACGACCCCCTCATGCTCGTCCAAAGAGTCGACCATCAGGACCTCGACGTAGTTCGACGAGCGCATCACGGCGTCGTCCTCGCGCCCAGCCTGAACCCACAGCAGGACGCCGAGAATGGCAGTTGCCACGAGCGCGCAGGCGGCTGTCCTGGGGGCCCATCGGCTGAGCCACCCGACCCATCCTTCTTGTCGGCGCTTACGGGCGTCGATCCGTGCCCAGACCTCCGCGACGAAGCTGGGACTCCATCGGTCCTCGGGTTCTGGGGAAGCCTCCCCCCAGAGCTGTGCGGCTGCCACTAGGGACGGCTTCCGTCCGGTCCAAGGAGTCGCGCCCCGGCATGCCGCGAATAGGCCATCCAAGACCCAGTAGCGTCTAGCTCTCATCGCCTTCACCCCCTTGCTGTGCTGACCGTTCCTTCGCTTCGGCCACCAGCGCCTCATAGGCTCGCAAGGCGCGCTTGCGGGCCCGGAAGAGGCGCACCTTGAGTACATTCGTGCTGACCTTGTATTCGACGCTCAGCTCCTTCAGCGAAAGCCCGAGGATTCCCTTCAGCGTCAGCAGTTTCCGGTCAGCGTCCGACACCCGGCTCAGCACCAGGTCCAGCAACTCCCGCGCCGACTGCTTGTGGCCGTCCTCGATGGCCCGCTTCTTGCTCAGCGCCGCGTCCAGTGCAACCACCTGCTCCTCACTGAGGTCAGCCATCCTGGAGACGACGTTGCGCCGCTTGCGTCTCAAGTGGTCGTAGCAGGCGTTGATCGTGAGTCTGTAGAGCCACGGCTCGAACACCTGCGGCGACCGCAGCTGCTTGAGCGACCTGTAGAGGCGGATGAAGACCTCTTGGCCGACGTCCTCCACCTCGTCGCTGCGCCCGATGACCCGATAAACCGTCCCCAGAATGCGCTTCCTGTAGGTCCGGATGATCACTCCGAAGGCCAGTTCGTCGCCGGACTGGGCCTTCACCACGATCTCGGGGTCAATCAGCATTCAACACAGGCCCGCTGCGCTCACGCCTACACTCCAGTTGTTGCCCTCCTGTCAGGCAATGGCGCACTCGGATGAACTCAGGTTACGACAGCACGGGCGCAGACCGGCCGAGGGTGCCCATGGCGCCATGGCGTATGGCAGGCCGATCCCACTGCGGGGTCCCCAGCGCGCCGCTTGCCCGTTTAGGGCCCTTGGCTGCCGCCGTGCCCGGTTCGGAACGGCGCAACCGCCGTCCGACCGGGACCGGCATCGTCTCTCAAAGCATGTCCGCAAGGTCGTCCAGGCTCAGCCGATTCGAGTAGACGGCCATTCCGAGCGCAGCGTGGACCCCCATGCCGAGCAGTGCTTCGACCTCTGCCAACGACGCGATGCCGCCCGCGGCCGTGATCTCGTGGGCGGTTGCGGCCCGCAGCCGACGGTACCAGTCCAAGTCCGTGCCCTGCATCGTGCCCTCGTTGTCGACGTACGTGCACAGGAATGCGCCGCAGTACGGTTCCAGATCGGAGATCACACGCTCGGCCCGCAGGCTGGTCGCCTCGCGCCATCCCTTCACGACGACTCGGCCCTTCATCGAGTCCAGCGACAGGATCACCCGCTTGGCTCCGACCTCGTCGGCGAGCCGGCGAAGGAACTCGAAGTCGGGCCCGTCCGGACCGAACGCCGAGGTCCCCACGATCACCCGCTCCGCTCCACTGCTGATCATGTGCCGCGCGCTGGCGGCAGTTCTCACGCCTCCGCCCACCCACGTGCGGGCTTGGCCCGCGACACGCCTCACGATCGGCAGGTTCGAACCTTGGCCCAAGGCTTGGTCCAGGTCGATCACCTGCACGACCGGAAAGCGGCGGAACCGCTCCAGCATGGCTTCGGGAGACTCGGCCTCCAGTGCCTTCTCGCGACCGCGCACGAGCTGGACCACCTTGCCCCCCATCAGGTCAATGCAGGGGATCACCTTGGGCCGGCGAGCGGGTGCGTGTGGGGCCATTCGCGTTTCGCCTCCTCAGCCCGTGTCGCCGCCGGGAAGCAGCCGCACTGGGACGCCCTGTTGCGCGAGCAGGCGCTTGAGGCCGTTGGAGGTGTAGGTGCCGTAGTGGAAGATCGAGGCGGCCAAGGCTGCGTCCGCCCGGCCTTCGGTCAGGACCCTGACGAAGTCGCGAGGCTTGCCGCCCCCGCCGCTGGCGATGACCGGGATTCGCGTCGCCTCCGATACAGCCCGCGTCAGCTCGCAGTCATAGCCTTCCTGCGTCCCATCCGCGTCCATTGAGGTGAGCAGGATCTCACCCGCACCCAGCGCTTCGCCGCGCTGCGCCCATTCGATGGCGTCTATCCCCATGTCGCGGCGGCCGCCGTAGGTGTTCACGTTCCAACGCCGATCCGCGACCCGCCGTGCGTCGATCGCCAGCACCACTGCCTGGGCGCCAAACTCCTCGGCAAGCTCGCGGAGCAGTTCCGGGCGCTCGACAGCCGCGGTGTTGACCGAGACCTTGTCGGCTCCGACCATGAGGATCTTGCGGGCGTCCCTGACGGCGCGGATCCCGCCGCCCACGGTCAGGGGGATGAAAACCTTTCTTGAGGTCCGGTCCACGACGTCCGCCATGGTGTCGCGATGGTCGCTGGAGGCGGTGATGTCCAAGAACACCAATTCGTCGGCTCCGTCCCGGTTGTAGCGGTCCGCCAGCTCCACTGGGTCGCCGGCGTCGCGCAGGCCCACGAAGTTGATGCCCTTCACGACGCGACCGCCAGTGACATCCAGGCAGGGGATGATTCGCTTGGTCAGCACGGCCGAACCTCGAGGAAGTTACGCACAATCCGCTGTCCCAGCGGCCCGGACTTCTCCGGGTGGAACTGCACGCCGAATGTGTTGCCGCTTTCCAGCGCGGCGCAGAACGTTTGGCCCGCGTAGCGGCAGACCGCGGCCGCCCTGTCTCCCGCGGCCTGAGTCGGAACGTAGTAGCTGTTTGCGAAGTAGACGTAGGGCTCGTCGCCTATCCCTTCGAGGAGCCGCGATTCGGGCCGGACTTGGAGGCAGTTCCATCCCATGTGCGGAACGCGCGCGCTGTCCGGGAAGCGCACAACGCTGCCCGCATAGATCCCCAGCCCCCGCTCCTCCGCTTCCTCGCTCCTGTCGAACAGGGCCTGAAGGCCTAGGCAGATGCCGAGGAATGGGACGCCCGCCGCGATTCGCCCGCACAGGGCCGAGCGCGAGTCCAGGCGGTCCAAGGACCGCAGGAGCTGGCCGTAGTTGCCGACTCCCGGGAGGATGATCCGGCTGGCCTCCCGCAATCCGGACGGATCGCTTACGATCCTGAACGGAGCCCCGATGCTCTCCAGCGTGTTGGCGACCGAGCGCAGGTTGCCGGCCCCGTAGTCGAACACGGCAGTCATGTCAGACCCCCCGTTGGAGCACGCCCTTGGTGCTCGGCAGCTGGTCTCTCAGTCGCTCGTCGGTGGAGCAGGCGAAGCGCATCGCCTTGGCCCAGCACTTGAAGAGCGCTTCGATGCGGTGGTGGCTCGAGCGTCCGTACAGGACGCGCAAATGCAGGTTCGCGCCGCAGTGCACGGCAAACCCGTCGAAGAAGTCGTGCAGCAGTTCGGCCTGGAGGTCGCCGACGAGCCGAAAGCGGCATGGCGCGTGGTAAACGAGGGCTGGCCGTCCGCTGAGATCGACCGCGGCTGCCGCTAGAGACTCGTCCATGGGCATCAAGAAGTACCCGCTGCGAAGGATCCCAACACGGGATCCGAGCGCTTCGCAGAAGGCTTGGCCCAGGACGATCCCACAGTCCTCAACCGTGTGGTGCTGGTCCACGTCCAGATCGCCCTTGGCCTGAAGCCGCAGGTCAAACCCCCCGTGCTTGGCGAAGGACTCGAGCATGTGGTCGAAGAAGCGGATGCCGGTAGAGATGTCATACGTCCCGCGACCGTCGATTGCCAGCGAGGCCCGGATCTGGGTTTCGCGGGTGTCGCGCGTGACTTTCGCTGTGCGCGCCGGTTTCATGTCAGGACGTCTTCGATTTGGTTGACGCTCTCAAGGACTGCGTCGGCGCCCCGCCTCCGGAACAGGTCGGCCGTTTCCCTATAGCGCGGGGTGCCCGGGGCTGCGATGCCGATGAACCGCACGCCTGCGGCCATCGCGGCCCGCTGGTCATCCACATTGTCGCCGACGTACACCATCTCCGACCGCGGTGCTTGGCGCGCGATCTCGAGCAGTCCGTCGGGAGCGGGCTTGAGGTTGGGGACCTGCTCGTGGGTGATGATCGGGTCGAAGCGCACGCCGCCGCAGAAGCGCCGCAGTGAGTGCATGGCGGACTCCATGCCTCTTCCTGTGAAGATGGCCAGCCGCCGGGTCTGCTCAAGGCGCTCCAGCAGGCCGTCTGAAGCCAGCCAACGTTCATCGCGAATGTAGCCGTCGCCATTGCGACCCCAGTAGAGGTCCCGGCCGAACCGCCGCACCTCGGAATCCTCCACCACGACACCGGCGTCGCGGATCACCTGCAGCGCAATGTGCGAGTCGTCGTTGAACCCGCCCTCGTTCTTGATGCGCACGATGTCGTCCTGCGTGAACTCCGCACCGCAGAAGTGTCGTACCGTCTCGATGAGGGCCCGCCGGAAGGTTCGGGACGGGTCCACCAAGACGCCGTCCATGTCAAAGACCACCATCGCAGCCGTCATTTCGCGAGGACCTCGCGGAATGCGGCCACGAACTGGGCCGTCTCGCCCAGCGGGCCTACCGTGACCCGGGCCGTGCCGGGCAGGTATGCGGACTGGTCGCGGATCAGGATGCCCATTGCCGAGAGCCGCTCACAGGCCCTACTGCAGCCCTCGCCGAGTTCGAAGAGCACGAAATTGGCGCGGCTTGGCCAGTAGCGGATACCAAGCCGTTCCAAGGTGTCGCAGAGCACTTCGCGCGCCTCAAGCACTTGGCGCACGTACTGGCGCACATAATCGGTGTCTTCCATAGCTGCTAGCGCACAGCGCACGGCCAGCGAGTTGACCCCATAAGGGGACTGGCCCTTCCTGACAATCGCGATGTTGCCACTCTGCGATACCGCCATCCCAACCCGCATGCCCGCCATGCCGTAGGCCTTGGAGAACGTTCGCGTCACGAAGAGGTTGGGCCAGTCCTTTACTAGGTCCAGCATCGTTTCGCCGTGGAAGTCGAAGTACGCCTCGTCCACCAGAACAACCCGGCGGTCCGCGGCAGCTAGGATGTGCAGCACTTCATCTCGGCTGGCCACTCCCCCGGACGGGTTATTGGGCGTAGCAATGCAAACGGCCTTGGTGTTTGGCCCGATTGCCGCCGCGATCTCTTTGGCTGGGAATGCCAACTCCGAGCCCTTGTAAGGCACTTGGACGGGGACGCCGCTGACCAGCTGCGTGTAGAAGCGGAACATCGCGAACGACGGCTTCGGCATGATCACTTCGTCGCCGGGATTCACGAAGGCGTGCAGGATGCCGTTGATAACCTCGTCCGTGCCCGCCCCGATGGTCACCTGATCGCTGTCCACCCCGAAGTGCGCCCCGAGTCGGCGCAGCATCTCCGCGTACTCCGGGTACGTTGCGAGGAACCCTCGGCTCGCGGCTTGGCGGACGGTCTCGAGCACCCTGGGAGAGCATCCGCTGACGTTTTCGTTGAAGTCCAGCCGGAGCTTCTCGGAGCGCCCCTCCAATGGAGGGTTGTACGGTGACATCCGGCGCACTGCAACGCTGGGTTCCGGTGTCTCAGGCATTTTGTCCGGCCTCCGATGGTCCGATGCGGGCCTCAATCGATCGGGCGTGGCCCTCAAGCCCTTCCGCCCTCGCGAGGGTGGTGATCGCTGGCGCGAGCTCCCGCAACCCACGCTCCTCCAGGCGTTGGACCGAGATGATCTTCACGAAGTCGAGAACGCTGAGCCCACCCCGGAGGCGCGCTTGGCCTGAAGTCGGCAGGACGTGATTCGGGCCGGTCACGTAATCCCCGGCGGCCTCAGGCGTCCATTCTCCGATAAAGACGCTGCCTGCACTTTGGATATCGCTCAATGGCACATCCTCGCTGACTGCCAAGTGCTCTGGCGCGATTCGGTTTGCGATCTCGCAGGCCTGGCCGAGGTTCTCCGTGACCACGGCGGCGCTGTTGGTCCGGATGGCCTCGCGGGCCGTGGAGGCAGCTGGCAACGATGCCAGCTGCCGTTGCACTTCGGCGGCCACGGATTCGGCCAACCTGCGCGACGGAGTGAGCAGGATGGCGGCCGCGTCCGTGTCGTGCTCAGCCTGCGCCAGCATGTCGGCTGCTAGCGCAGGTGCGGAGCCGCGCTCGAAGATCAGGACGATCTCGGTCGGCCCGGCTACGAAGTCGATACCGGCCTCGCTCGCCAGCAGCTTCTTGGCAGCTGCGACGTAGGCGTTCCCAGGACCGACGATCCGGCTTACCCGGCGCACAGACTCGGTTCCGTAGGCAAACGCCGCGATGGCTTGGGCGCCACCAACCGCGTAGAACTCTCGAATGCCGAGCATTGCTGCCGTTCCGAGCGTACTGGGGTGCGGTCGTGGGGAAGCAACCGCGACGCGGCCGACGCCTGCCACCTGGGCGGGGATTGCGGTCATCAGCAGGGTCGACAGCAGCGGGTACCGACCGCTAGGGATGTACGCGCCGACCGAGTCCAGCGGCCGAACAAGCTGGCCGGTCTCGATTCCCTGGCCGGAAGGTGCCATCCATTCCCGGGGCATCTGACGACGGGCGAACTCCCGGATCCTCTCGCCGGCCTGCCTGACGGCCGCTGCGAGCTTTCGGGGCAGGGCATCCTCGGCCGCTCGCATCGCGGACGGGACTACGCGGAGCGCGCGGCCTTCGAGACCGTCCAGCTGACGGGCGTGCTCGACCAAGGCCGCATCGCCCCGCCGCCGCACGGAGTCGAGAATCGGGCCAACCACGTCCTCCACGCTCTGCTGGCGCCGGGAACGGGCCTCCAGCAACTCCTGCAGTCCAGCCCGATCGCGGCTCGGGATGATGCGCAGCATCGCTCAGGCGGTGGCGGGTCTTGGCCTACTTGCCGTAGGTCTCGCGCGGATCGTAAGTGGGATCTTCGGAGACACTCCACCCGCCGTTGTCGAGCCTCCGGAAGAAGCAACTCCTGTAGCCTTCGTGGCAGACCCCGGGTCCAATGGCTTCGGCTTGGATCAGCAGAGTGTCCAAATCGCAGTCGACCTCCATGCGCTTGACCAGGAGCACGTTCCCAGAGGTCTCGCCCTTGGTCCACAGCTTGTTACGGGTCCGGCTGAGGAATGTCACTCTGCCTGTCGCGACGGTCTTGCGGAAGGCCGCGGGATCCATAAAGCCCAGCATCAGCACGCGACCGTCCGCGTGGTCCTGCACAATCGCCGGCACGAGCCCGTCGCACTTGGAATAGTCCAGATCCATCGTTAGGTCCTCGGGAGGGATAGCCCTCCACACCTGCCGTCTCAGCTAGCTCTCCGCCCCGATCAGTTGCGGTCAGGCCCCTCGGTAGGGGAACGCCGCTGAGAGCTTGCCTGCAACAAGCCTACCAGCCGAGGCCTGCAATCCCTCAAGGGCCAGACCACTTAGATCCTGCCTCTCAACCCACGGCCATGGAGGGAGTAAGCCTTCGAGGCCGCGATTAGGCGTTTTGGCGGTGATTCCGAGGCGGCTCGGCGCTGGGTGAGTGCCCGCCAGGCTCTGTCCGGCCGACCGTCTCACGGCTGATCGACTCCACTATCCCCAGTTTGAGGGCCCTTCGCTGCAGCAGCCCCAGCGACCAGTTGGCATGCTCGTGGGAGCCCCGTTGTGCCGGTGGCCTTCGGAGCGCTTGACGCTCCGCGCGTGGCACCGGCCTGAGCCAGTTCTGCCGGGCACGTTGCTGGATGCCGTGTGACGAGAGACCCGCCCCCCCGAGAAGGTGCCACCATAGCGGCCGTTTCGGCTGTGGATCGATGCCCCCTACAATCGTCACCAACCGTCGATCCGCGCTCGGTCGGCGGATTCAGCGACACGGAAGATGAGCAACGATGGAGGCTTCAGATGAGACTTGGCGCTCTAGTGCTGATATTGGCAGCTGCACTGCTCGCCCAATCAACCTGTTCCGGAAATACCGACGACCAAGCGCTGTTCTCGGGCCGTCCAGTGTGGAGCAGCGGCTCGGCAGTCTCGGGCGGTGACGGCATTGCCCGATTCATCGACTTCGACCGCGACGGAGACCTTGATTTCGTAACCAGTGCGCCCGACCCCCGGCGGTGGGTTGGGTTTCGCAATGCTGACGGGGCACTCTCCCGAGAGTCAGTCTGGGAATCCAATGAGACTTCAGATTGCGATCATGTCGATGTCATTGACTTCAACGGAGACGGCTGGGCAGATCTTGCGGGGACCCACGAGACCTACTGCACCCTGTACTTCAACCGGACGGGCGAATTCGGCGTGGCACCCGACTGGGAGACCGCGCTGATCGCGAACGCCAACCAGATCGAATTCGGCGACTACGACTTGGATGGGGACCTTGACATGGTGATGGCGGCGGGCGAGCCCATCAACGGCATCGCCATCTTCGCCAACGACTCTGGCACCCCTTCGAAGCAGGTCTCCCGCAAGCTTGGGCGGGAGGAGTACGCGGAAAGCGCGATATTCGCCGACTTTGACGCGGATGGCGATTTGGACATCATCGGCGCGTATAGCGACGGCGTGATCGCCGTGTTTCGAAACTCAGGCGGGGAGTTCGACGACGGGACGACGATCTTCGAGGACAAGGAAAGCCCGTGGACGCAAAGGCTCTATTGGCGGGACCTGGACAGAGATGGCCAGGCGGAGTTGTTCTGCGCTAAGGGCCCTTGGAGGAATCAGGTCGGGCGGAGCCTGCAGCTAGTAATTCGAGACGGAGACGAGACACCAGAGGTCCTGTGGAGCAGCCCGGCCAACACAGCGTTTCACGGTTTCGAGTTCGGCGATGTTGACGGGGACGGCGATGCCGACATGGTCGCGGCGGATTACGCGGACGGTGGCTGGCTCTACGTCTATCTCAACAACGATGGGCGGCTTGCATCAGAACCTGCATGGTCCGTGAAGACGACCGGTCCGGCCCACGAGGCCGTCCTTGGAGACATCGACCAAGACGGAGATCTTGATCTGGCCGTGGGCTGCCGGGACCAGGCGCATGTTTACGAGAATCTTCGGATCAAGGGACCGTGAGGTCGCACGTGTGCTAGTGCCGACCCTCGTCGCAACCCGGGCGAAACGATTGACAACACGGTCCTCTACGCGGTAATCGGCACTGTCGAGTCCGAACGTACGGCCACTAGCCAGATCTTCATGGTCCCCCGTGGCAGACGATCAAGGCCGACTTCGCGGCAACCGGGTGAGCGTGCATTGCGGTGATCATGTGGTGGTACCGAAGTAGCACTCGTCCTCGCCGATTCCAAGGCGTCACGACGCAACCGGGTACTTCTGACGGCTCCCTGCAACGATCGGCAACTCACATCCGCCCTTGAACACTGCGGCTCTCGCAATCCGATCTCCCCACCGCCTGCGGCTTGCTGGGGGCCTGAATCTGACCGGCCTGGCCAGTGCGGACTTCTTTGCACGGCCGGATGAAGAGCGGATGAACTGGACCCACCCACACCGCTTGGCGGAATCGTCACCCGCACGGCGATCAAGCGGTCGCGTCGCTAGATCCGTCCCACTCGATTCGCGCTACGTAGCGCATCAGGCTAGGGATGCCTGGTTCATACCAAGGTTTAGACCGGTGGATCACACGCCAGATGTAGCCGAGATCGCGCAGTCGATCGCAAGCCTGTTGGACAGAGTCTGCGTCCGCAGGGTGTCCCAAGTGTTCCAGAGAGGTGCCGACCGTGCGCTCGACCTGTTCGACGGTCTGTCGTTCAGAGGCGGAGAACGCTGCAGCCAGGCTGGCGGCGACGTGGGCCAGCCCAACCCTCACCAGTTCCTCGTGGCGATCGTCGTAATACTGGCTCTGCTTCCACCGGAAAGATGGCCATATGCGGTCGACGTCGGCCAGTGAGACCGGAATTGAGGGGGGTCTGGACCGGCGTCCCAGATCGCTTCCCCTAGCAATTGAAGGAAGTAGGGGTAGCCGTCGCTCTCCCCGATCGCCGCCTCGAGCGCGGCAGCCGTAATGGAACGGCCACCCTCTTCCAACGGGATTCGGATGGCGTCGGCCGAGGTCTCGGGGCCAAGGCGACCAATAGGCAGTCTCTCGCTACGGTCCCAGAAGGACGCCTCCAAAGTGCTGAGGTGCCGGGGTAGATCGGGAGTCCCAGCAAGGATCAGCATTACGGGGCACCCTTCACGCTGCAGTTTCCAAACAATGTTGAAGAGGTCCCGACCAAACTCCGCGTCCATCATGTGGGCCTCATCCAGAGCCAGCAGCACTGGGCTCAGTCGACTCCTCCGCCTCAGCATTCCAGCTAAGGGTCCGTCAGCTTTGGCGTGCATCTGGTCCCCGGTCCCAGGCGCGGAGGCACTGCGGAACCTCCCCAGAATCTCTCCGAGCCAGTTGGGCAGCATTGATAGCTCGTTCAGCAAGCCCCACTTCGCTTGGCTCTCAGCCGCGGAGAGCGAAATCGTGTAGATCTTTCGTGCCCGTGCTTGGCGCAAGGCCCAATCCATCAAGACTGTCTTTCCGTTGCCTCTAGGTCCATAGAGGATGATGTTCGTAGCCAGCGGGTCGTTGTCAGCGAGGGCCTCCATGCGACTGCGCATCACGGCCTGCTTCGATTTGCGCCCGGCCAAGTAGGGAGGAAACGCCCCTTGGCCGGGGGTGAACGGGCTTCGCTGAGTACTGCTCAACGCTCGCTTTGCTCGCACCGCCATCCTGACTATAGGAGGCTGGAGTCTCTCCCGAGCCAATCCAGCCCACATTCGATCCCGGACGATAGACTATCCGTTGACCCGACTATCCGCCTCGTGTCGGGTTCCACTCCGACGCCAGTGGGCGATTGCGTCAGAAGGAGACGCTTGGCGCGAATTTCGAACTCCTCCACGCAAGGCTATCGGAATTCGTCAGCAACGGCTGCCCCGGACGGCTCCTGTTGCGCTGCCCCGGACGATAGTGCTGGAGTCTCCTCAATCGCTATTTCGTTCCGATGCAGGACCAACGGCAAGACTTGCGCGGAAGGCATTCGGCATAGAGGTTGAGGGCTGGTTGCCAAGTCAATGCACTGCGCAATCTAATGTGGCCTATCGGAGACTCCGCAAGGCGTTGTGGTTGGGCACTCGCGCTTGGAGTCCCGTCAGGCCTGTGTCTCGGTCACTTACGCCAGAACCACGGCGTTACGGTCACGAGCAGCGTGTAGAACTCCAAGCGACCGGCAATCATGTCGAAGCACAGCACCCACTTGGCGATAGCCGGCAAGCCGGCGTAGTTGTCGGTCGGCCCGACTCCGGCGAGGGCCGGGCCGATGTTGAACATGGTCGCGGCCACCGCGGAGATCGCGGTGAACACGTCGACACCCACCGCAGCCAGCATCAGGCAGGACGTAAAATTGACTACGAAGGCAAGGTAGACCAGATTGAGGAGGCTCTGGATCGACGGCTCCGGGATCACCGAGCCTCCAAGGCGCACCACGAACACTCCGTGGCGTTCAACCATGCGCTTGAACTCGCGGCCGACGACCTTGACCAGCACCAGCAGCCTCGAGACCTTCATCCCTCCTGCAGTGGAGCCTGTGCAGCCGCCAGTGAACATCAGTGCCAGTAGGAGAAGCTGGCCCAACGGAGGCCATGCCTCAAAGTCGTCGGTTGCGAATCCTGTGGTTGTGGTGATCGAAGAGACCTGAAAGACAGCGGTCCGCAGCGCCCGCTCGAGAGGATAGCCGCGCTCGAAGAGCAGCAGTGCAGCCTCGACGAGGGTAGCCAGCGCAACTAGGCCGAGGAAGTTCCGCAGTTCGTAGTCACGCAGCGCTGCAATGGGTCGACGCTCGATCAGGGCACGGTAGTGCAGTATGAAGCTGCAGCCCCCCAGAACCATGAACAGTGTCGTGATGTATTCGATCGCCGAACTGTCGAAGGCGCCAATGCTGGCCGTACGCGTCGAGAATCCGCCCGTGGCCATGGTCGCGAACGCATGTGCAATCGCGTCGAACGGCCCCATTCCGGCGACCGCCAGCAAAACGACCAGCAGGCCGGTAAGCGCGACGTAGATTCCCCACAGCGAGCCCGCCGTCTCTGCAACGCGCGGCGACAGTTTCTCGGAGGACGCGCCGGAGAACTCGGCGCGGTACAGGTGCATCCCGCCGTGGCCCACTAGCGGCAGGACCGCGATCACCAGAACGACGATGCCCATTCCCCCCAGCCATGAGGAGAGCGCGCGCCACAGCAAGAGCGGCCGCGAGAGCCGCTCCACCTCGACGAGAACGGATGCGCCGGTCGTGGTCACCCCCGAAGCGGACTCGAAGACCGCGTCCGTGAAGGTCTCGATTCCGGGAGCGAACAGGAACGGCAGGCCGCCAAAGACGGATGCGGCGAGCCACACGGCCACGGTGAGCAGGATGCCCTCTCGCTGCGTTAGCTCTCTCCGCGCGCTTCGGCAGCTTCCTGCTAGCAATCCGCCCGCCACCGCCGTGGCCGCCACTGCTGCGGCCAGCGGCGCTAAGTCATCGCCGCCAGTGGCGATCGAGTAGGCGCACGGGATCATCATCGCGCCCGCGAGCGCGATCAGGAACAGTCCGATGATCCGGCCAATCTGCGTCCAGCGGATCACCCGAACAGCCTGCGGCGCCCCGTTTTCGCCAGGAACTGGGACTCAATCTGCTGGACCGTGTCCGCCAGCGAGAAGATGATCACCCGGTCGCCCTCGCGGACGGTTGCCTCCCCGCGCGGCACTCTCACGTAGCCGTTGTCGCGCACGATCGCCCCCACGACCGCGCCGCGTGGCATGCGAATCTCACGCAGCTTGCGGTTCACGATCCTCGAACCGGGCGACGCGATGAACTCCAATGCCTCCGCCTCCTCCTCACGGAACGTGGTGACCGACAGAAGGTGGGACTTGCGCACAAAGCCGAGGATCATGTCCACGGCGGTCAGGCGCTGGCTGATGGCGGTGTTGATGCCCAGCCGCTGAACGATCGGCAGGTAATTGGTGCGGTTGATGAGCGCGACGATCTTGTGGGCTCCGAGGCGTCGGGCGAGCAGCGAAGCGACAACGTTGGCGGCGTCGTCCTTAGTGAGCGCCAGGAAGGCGTCGGCGCCCCTGATGTTCTCCTCTTCGAGCGTCTGCTGGTCGGTCGGGTCCCCCTGAACGACCACCGTTCTGGCCAGGATCCTCGAGATCAGCTGGCAGCGCGCCGCGTCCCGCTCGATGAGCTTGACATGGATTCCCCGGCGCTCGAGTTCCTGCGCCACCCAGATGCCGAGTTGCTTTCCGCCGACCACGACCACCCGCCGGAGCGTCCTCTTCTGCTGGATGCCCATGAACTCAAGGACGTCATCGATATCGTCCGAGGTCGTGCAGATGTAGAGGTGGTCGCCCGCCATGAGCTTCTGCGCCCCGTGGGGGATGATCACTTCCGGCCCGCGAAAGATCATCGAGATCATGCTGTTCTTGGGCGGCCCCGCTGCGTCGAGTTCTTCGACGGTCTTGCCGGCGTACCAGCTGTCTGCGTCAACGTTCATGCCGAACAGCTTGATCTTCCCGTCGGCAAAGTCCAGAATGTCCGAGACGCCCGGCAGGTGGAGGACGCGCATGATCCGGTCCATGATGGTCGTCTCCGGGTGGATAATCTTGTCGACCTTCAGGCCGAGGTCCTGCAGCACGGCGTCCCAATGGCGGAACTCATGCGTGCGGACGCGGGCGACCTTGAAGCGGACGTTCGAGCGCGCCTCGGCGATCATGCACCCGAGGAGGTTGACCTCGTCGGAGTCGGTCTCGGCGATGAACATCTCGGCCGAGCCGATGCCCGCCTTCTTGAGCGTGCGCACGCTCCCGCCGCTGCCGTTAACGATCTTGGCGTCGAGATGCTCCTCCAGCTCGACGCAGCGCGCCGCGTCCTTCTCGACGATCGTGACCTGATGGCCCTCGCCGATCAAGCGGGCAGCAATGAGGGCGGCACCTTGCCCCCCTCCCGTAAGGAGAATGCGCACGGAGCCTAAGGCCTGCAGACTGAGGTTATCACGTGTATGCCCCCGTGTGGTCTAGCGACAGGGCCCGCCGTAGCTCCGGTGGAGCAGACGGTGCCAAGCCTCTGCCGAGGCCAGTAGGGCTGCCTCTCCAGCGGAAGTCGAAGTCAGCTGAAGGCCCATCGGAAGCTGGTTCTCTGGCACTGGCATCGGGACTGACACCGCGGGAGCCCCCAGCGCGGTGAACGGCGCATTGCAGCATGGGTCACCGCTGGACTCCAGGCCTCGGAGGGCGGGACCCGGCGCCGAAGGCGTCGCTACGATCGGGTGGTCGACTGCCCATCGGGCGTAGGAAGTGCGGCAGGCCTTCAGCGTGTTCAGTGCGGCGCGGTAGTCCCCGTCCGGGATGCGCATCCCCTCGTCCAACAGGTTCGCGAGCTTTGTTCCAACCCGGCGTCCGTGCTCCCTGTACAGCCGCCCATGCACTTGCGCCGCCTCTTTCGCCATCACCGTGAACAGGGCCGGTGGCAGGTCGTCGAAGAACGACGGGCGTCTTTCGCGCTGGACGGCAACGCCCGCGGCCTCGAGGGCGGCCAAGGCAGATTCCACTGCCTCCCGCATTGCAGGTGTCACGCTGCCGATCGGCGGCCACGGCAGAGTTGTGACCGAATCAGCGGCCGCTGATCTGGCTTCGAAGCCGAGCGCCCTCCAGACAAGCCGCATCCCTCCGGGCGTGGCTGTGAACAGGCCGGCATGGTCTAGGGACGGGGCGAACGGCATCACTCCTTCCAGCGGAAGCACACCGAAGCCAGGCTTGAAGCCGGTGACGCCGCAGAACGACGCCGGCCGCAGCACAGAGCCTTGTGTCTGGCTGCCGACGGCAAGCGGGACCATGCCGGCCGCCACCGCCGCAGCGGACCCGCTGGACGATCCTCCCGGAGTGTGGTCCAGATTCGCCGGGTTCCTGGTGGGGCCGGTGTCGAAGTAGGCGAAGGCGGTTGTCACTGTCTTGCCGATGACAACGCATCCCCGCGACTTCAGCGCTGTCACAAGGGCACAGTCGCGATCCGGCTGCCGCCCCTCTTGCGTCTTGGTGCCCCACTCGGTGGGGAGGTCCGCCGTGTCGAAGATGTCCTTGATTCCGACGGGAACGCCGTGAAGTGTGCCAAGGGAACCATGCCGCTCAAACCGATCGTCCAGTTTCAGGGCGGCCCGCAGGGCGTCCTCGCGCCGCATAGCTACCCAGGCACCGACACGCTCCTCCAGCAGGTCGACGGCCTCGTGAGAGGCTCTCACAAGGTCGGACGCCGAGAGTTCGCCGGCGGAGACTCCGCGTGCGATTTCAGAGATGCTCCACGGGAATGGGGCAGTTGATGGGCCCGGAAGGTCCCTCGAAAGCCTCATGGCACGACCGGGCCGGGTTCCTAGGGTCCGCGCGGTTTCCACTGGTGGCACTCCGGCATTGTGGCACTGCTGGGCACGTTGACCCCAGTGGCGAAGGGGCAACCGTCTGCTACTGCTTGCCGACGGACGCCACAGTTCCTGGCGCCTGCAACTCCCGTCGCGGTAGGACGTTTCTCACTTCTTGAGATTAGTGATTGACAATCGAGATTGTCTCTCACAGACGATGCGCAATGGCGGTGCTCACTCATGCACGTTGTCCGATGAGGCACAACCGACCACGCTTCGCTGCTACCGTGGCCTGTTGCCGGAGATCCCAAGCGCATCGGAGCCGGCTTGCCGGCAGACCCGCCACCGCTGCCGACGGCCTGGGCGAGCCTACCCGGTTTGTCGATCACCAATGATAGACAATCGGGTTTGCCCCTCACACTCAGTGAATTGTGAGAGACAAAGGCGCCGTCTTGACTTTCTGCCCACGGTGCTGTCTCGGCGCTAAGAATGTTCGTCAACGTTCTTGAGATCGTCACCCGAGGGCAAACCGACCATTCGAGGATGCATCTGCTGGCCGGGAATCCGGGATAGTGCTTGTTAGCCCGTGTTAGGAGCAGTGATGTCCGGCGGCTGCAATGAAATCCGGAATTGCTCCAGATCAAGCCCGTTCGCGTCCTCGGCACGCCGCCCGCGTAGGTACTCCACCAGATCCTGCTGGCGGGGCTGGCCGAAGGCGAGCCGGTACACTGCGAGGCTACCGACCAAGCGGCGGAGCTGATCTACCTCTTGGCTGAACGGTAGCAGCGGCACGCGGCGCTGAACGCGAGCGCTCCCCTTCTCAGAGATCCAATACGGGATCAGGTCGTTCGATTTGGAATCCCGATCATCCTTGGCTCTCTGGAACAGGACTTTCCATGGATCGAGGCCGTCTGCTGAGTCAGTTTGGATTCGCCCAAGACCGTAGCACTCAGCTACGTTCTTGCGCACGGCGTGACCCTTGTAGCGATGGACTCGGCCTTCCCTCTGCTCCAGATCGACAGGATTGTGGGGCAGATTCCAGTGATACACGGCATGGCAATAGGTGTGGAAATCTAATCCTTCCTGGCCGATCGAGGTCGACGCGAGGATGAACGGCCGGAAAGGGGAGTTGAATGCCTTCCTTACGCTGTCTGCACGCTGAATGCTCTCTCCCCTTTCGTCTCGCAGGTCGCCGAAGCGCAGCGCGAAGCGGGTGCGGATGTTGAAGGGATTGATCTCAATCGGAGCACTGGGCCCGGTGCAGTGGATGTTGTCCATGCGAACCGGGGAGGTGCGGATCGATAGTGCCTCAAGCATCTCACTCGCGATGTCCTTGGCCACTTTCTCCGTCGTGTGGCCCATCAACCCGAGCGACTCCTCCAAGGTGTGCGCGTACTCATCGAGGACCGCTTGGAGGTTTCCGGCCAGAGCATGCCGTAGGACGAGCTCCCAGTATCTCGTCCGCGATTGCGATGAGAGCGTGCGGATCAGTGCAGTGTTCTCCGGCATGTTGAAGGTCGAACGCAGGCCTTGGGCCACGCGAGCCGCACCAGAAAGCAGCGTTGGATGAGTCGGGTCTAGATTCGTGATCCGCCGGAGCGCACGATGTGCGCACACCCCCGGGCCTGCAAGCGCCACAATGGCCAGAATCTCGACGAGGTCATCAGGAGGAGTTCCGAGATCAGGACGATTCGTCATCACGCGACGGAACTCGGCAACATGCTTGGCGAGCCCTCTGTGATCCGAACCTTTTTCCGAAGGAGGAAGCCAGTGCTCGACTCCATCGACCCAAGTGGCTGTATCGGAATATCGGGCTCCGTCAAGCAGTGCGGGGCCGGCCCAGTACCACTTCTGATCTGCCGTGCCGGATTCGCCATCAGGAATGCTCAACCCTGATGTCGTTGAACTCTCACTGAACCGCTGCCGTATCCGCTTCTTGACGCGCTCCAGCGCCTCGCTTACGGGAACGGGTCCTCCTCCGCGCTCTAGAGCCAGCCGGAGTGGGTCACCGAGTTCCGCGAGCGTGGGACTCGGATATAGAAGCAGGAGATTGTTCATCGCGCTTGGGCGATCGTCCTGCAAGCGAAAGTCCAGCAGACGCGCACGGGATCGGTGCAGATCCGAGTACTTGGGCAACTCCGGTTCCTTAGCCAGCATGCGGCGGTCTGCCTCGTAGGAGCAGAATGCCGCGATGGCATCGGGAACTACGACCCAGGATGAGAACACTAAAGACTTGGTCGAGCCTACTACGTCTCCAGCGTAGGGCGACCCCGGCTCCAGGTATGGAAGTGAAGGCGGCATCCAGAGCCACTTCCACTGGTCTTGTTCCACTGTGTCTCCAAGCAGCTGGCGCAGGCGGGGGTTGGCGGGCGAGATTCGACCATACTGCTCGACTGCCTCTTGCTTGAGAAGCCAAGCTTCACTGTCGCGGACGGCGGCGGCAAGGTCGATAGGAGGATCGTCACAAGACTCCATGAAGCGATCCTTGAGGCGGTATCGCCGCATGACATTAAGCAGATACGGTGCCGACTTCCAGTACTCGATTGGATCGCGGGCATTGACTGTGGCTGCTACTCGGTCGATGACTTGGGCCTGCCTGAGGTCCTCCGTCCTGAGGGGCGGATTGGATAAGCACTGTTCGAGCATGGCGTCCTGCTCCGCCGAGACGCGCACACGTTCCGTTCGTACCATGAACCGGAGAAGGCGGGCCTCTAGGTCCCGTCGAGCCTCGGGGAGATCCTGGATTCGGCTCTGGCCGTCAAGTAGGCCAAGGCGATAGCGTCGAATTGCCGCGCACAGCCCACGCATCACATCCTCGTCTTCGTCGCAGAGGAACGAGCATGTGCAGAGGAAGTCCGAGTAGTGGTCCTCCCCCTCGTCGCCATAGAGGGTCAGCATCTTGTAAGGTGTGGCAGACAACAGAAGGACTCGTGCCCTGAGCCCTGCTTCGGGGGCGTCTTGTCTGTATTTGAAGTCGAGGATTTGCTTGGTGAGGTGCCCAGCTCGACTGTTCGAATTGAGGAGGTCGCGAAACCGCTGAAACTCGTCGAGGATAATCAGGTCGGGTTCGAGTGCCTCGATGCAGACACTAGCTAGCATCCTGCGAAGGTCTCCGACCATTGCGTATTGGTCGTCCGCCCAGCCTCGGTCGGCGAAACGCTCGCAAAGGCTTAGCAGGTCGTCGTAGAGCTTGCGATCGTCCAGCAGCCGCCCGAGGAACGCGTCGGTCAGGGCCGTGTCGACAGACGGCAGTCTATAGCGCATGTGCCATTCGTAACTCCCGTCCGAGACCCGGCACTGAAGGAGCCTGTACAGGCCGTCGCGGTTCAGAGTGGGGACCAGGCTCGGCAGCGGCTGACAGGGCCGCGCAGTCGAAGTCCTGGGTGGAGCCACCTTGGTGGGCCGTGTCAAGGTAATTGGAGCCTCATCACGCGGATGGGTCAATTGCTTCAGCATCTCCCATAGGACTAGGCGCTCGCCAAGTATTCCGCCCCGGTTCGACTTGGTGGTGTTGAGGGACGTGCCTGGCGTCAGGCTGATGAAGTTGACCTTATTGCCATCCAGATTGCGAACATGCGCGGGCAACAGGGTGAGCCGGGTTGGCAGCACCGCGTGCGGAAGCCCGCCGACATTAAGCCGACTGACGTTTTGGTGGGCGATGGACGCGTTGGAACAGATGTAGACAACATCGATCCGTCCGACCCGGTCCCAGAGATGCTCCAGCGTCTTGGCGACGATTCCACGAGCAACTAGGGTCTTGCCGAGTCCGACTTCGTCCGCCACCAAGAAGCGGTGTGCGGGCGGATCATCCTCCCACATCCGCTTGAATACGTAGTCCACCGTTCGGCGCTGGAAGTCTTTGAGCGCGCTCAGAGCCTTTTCGGCGTTACGGCGCGGGTTTGTCACGATCCCCTCCCGGCAGTGCCGACTCAAAGACTTCCCATAGTTCTACGAAGTCGTCTGGAACAATCTCTCCGTCCTCGCCGTTGGCACTCGCTGTCCGGAGATGCTCGACGAGGCGGCGCACCGCATCCAGCCGCGACGGTTCGCGGCAGAAGGCACGGGTCATCTGTTCCAGCAGCGGTAGTGTCCCGAGACGACTCTGGTCACCAGTTCCCGGCGACCAGGCTCCGCTGCCTTCGCCGTCCGCGAAGGCGTCGAAATCACCGAGCAGAAAAAGGAGATAGCGAAGGAACCCGTCACGGTTGCGTACAACCTGCCGGACCACAGCTTCGTCGCGCAACTGCGTCGGCAGCCTGTCCGCCGGCACACGGAGGACGAAGGTCTGAGGCGGCACCTTGAGCCTGTCCCCCACCAACGTAACTTCGAATGCGATGAACCGGGTGATTGACGAGAGGTCCATCGGCCCAAAGGTGATCTCCCGACCGCTAAGGAGTGGGCAGCACTTGAGCTTGCGACCACGTAGTAGGGTTATCGGCCAGGCCGTGATTCGCAGGCCTGACTCAAGTTCGATCGGCTTCTTGGCGCGCAGAACCAATATGTGCTGAGTCATGAAATGTGCTGAGAGACCTGCTATTCCGGGGTCCGC
>JAPPMC010000093.1 GCA_028819235.1 Bryobacterales bacterium | reverse complement strand
GCCGCGTCTCAGCAGGAGCCCCGCTCGTGACTTATGGGGCAAGGGCAGGGCACGCCCGGAGCGTTCTGGCTGCCTTGCAGCTGCCACTTCCCGGCTACCGCAGTGGCGTAGCCGGCATCGCGGAAGAGATCCGCGATGGTGTACTGGTCCGGCAGCAGAGACCCGAAATCGGCGTAGTTACGGACATTGCTCATGCCGGTCATAAGGGCAACACGGCTCGGAGTGCAAAGCGGCGTGGAGTAGCAGTTGGTGAACCGCACGCCTCCATCCGCCAGACGGTTCAGGCGAGGCGTCGAGTACTGGCGACTCCCGTAGGCCCCGAAGCACTCGTAGCCGACGTCGTCGGCCATCAGAAACACAACGTTCGGTCGCCCTTCGGAAGCATCCGCACCGGCCAAGGAGATTCCCAGAAGGCATACAGCAATCGCGTGGCGCATGAATTGCCGAGTGTAGCGCCGATACTGACCGCGTCTACTGCTGGGGTTCCGGATCATCTTCCGGGAGCGGCTCGAGATCATCGACCCCCTCAAATGTGATGGTGGCTTCGGCGGTGAACTTCCGGTAGAGGCGGAACTCCAGGTCGTTGCGTGTGAGGAGGCGACCGGTCCTCACGAAGGCTTGCGCCTTGAGCGGCAGAAGGAAGTCCTGGCCGCTGAGGTCGATGAAATCAAAGTCCAACCGGGATCGTGCCTCGTGCATGGGAAAGTCGCTTGGAAGGTCCTTGGCCTCCATCACGATTCGCAGGACACGACCGGATTCCTTGCCGACGTACACGAGCCCGGTGAACCCCGACCGGATCGTCCGTGACCGCTCGCCGCTGGTGCCGATGCTCGTGAGCGTCCAGCTTGAGCGATGCTTGGGCACTTCAACGTGGAATACGTAGACGGGGTTCCCGCGGAGCAGCGAGTGGCGGGCCCAGCGGAACTCCGCATCGGTGGAACGGTCGAACAGGCTGGCCAGAATCGTGCCGAATTCCCCCGTGCTTGTGGTGCCGCCGAGCTCCGAGAAGTTCTTGCCCGTCAACCTACCGTCGACGCTGAGATTCTCGTAGTCCTCCTTGCCCTCGATGTAGCTGACGCGCGTCTTGATCTCGTCGAGCTTGAGCCAGTCGATCTCCGTGCCGGTCGGGTCGAAGAAGCGCCTAGTGATCTGCAGGCAGACATAGTTCGGCAAGTCCTCCGTGTACGCTTCTGCCTGGCTGCGCGCGTGCTCTACGATCTCTCGCTGCGCTTCTTCGGAGGGCGGAGGCGGCTGGGCCGGCGCGACTTTCCGGACAGCTGGCTCGACTGTCGGCGGCGGCAGGCCCCTAGTGGTCTCCTGAAGCGCCTCGAGCGCCTTCAGCGAGCGCGGGCCGATGCCCCAGCCCACAAACTCTTCGATCAGCCGGTCGGAGATGGAGAAGCGGACCACTTGCCGCTTGAGATACGCGGCCACCTCCTTGTCCTTGAGACGCTGGTCCACCGACGATCGGATGAACTGGCGGAGCTGGCTGTAGGTCAGGCCGGTCTGCGCGGCCAAGGCTGACGCCAAGAGAGCCGACAGCAACAGCCGCATCGCCAGCGCCATGGGCTCATTCTATCCCCGCGATGGAATTCTGCGGACGTTTGGCGACTCCCGGACAGGTCTGTATCGCCAGATATGCCTCATAGAGAGTGGCAATGGTCGGACCACTTCCGGGCCAATGCCAGGCTTCTGCGACGCGGAGGTAGGCCTACGCGCCACCAGAGTCCCGCCGCGACTACGAACGGCCCAGCACAGCCTATGGTCCTGTATGGAAGACTGCTGGAGGCCGGATAGCCATTGGATTTGAGTGTCCCAAACAGCAATCGCAACTCGCATCCGAGGCGACGCGGGTAGCTGCGGCCGACAGAGAGCAGCCGGACCGCCCGTGCCATACTCTCGGGCTTCGAGGGCCGGTCTGAGCCACAGCGGGAGCGATTTGAGGAGCCACCGTCCCGAATACCGGCTGGAGTGTAAGGGTCACGCGCATGCAGGCAACTTCCACAATCAGCCCACAGGGGTCCTGCACGGATCTCGAAGTTAGGCGGGACCTCGCTGCTAGATTGAGATCCGGGGCGGAGCAACGTGCATTACGAGATCAAAGGAGACAACTTGGAGGTGGTGCGGATCATTCTCGCTCCCGGGGATCAGATCTACGCCGAGGCCGGCAAGATGGTCTACAAGACTCCCGAGGTAGAGTGGCGCACCGCAATGCGCGGCAAGGGGCTGGCCGGAAAGCTCATCGGCGGGCTCAAGAGCAAGCTAACCGGGGAATCGCTGTTCTTTACCCACTTCACCTGCCAAGCCGAGTCCGGGGAGGTTGGTTTCGCAGGAGATTTTCCCGGTCGCATCCGACCGTTGCACCTAGGATCACAACAGTCCGTGCTTGTGCAGAAGGACGGATTTGTTGCCGCCGAGTCAAGCGTTCACCTTGACATCGCGTTCACCAAGAAGCTCGGTGCCGGGATGTTCGGGGGCGAGGGCTTCGTCCTGCAGAGGCTCCGCGGACCTGGGACCGCGTTCATCCACGCTGGAGGCGACTTCGTGGAATTCGACCTCGGGGCGGGCGAGACGCTCCAAGCCGACACCGGTTCCGTGGTGTGCTTCGACGACAGCGTCACCTATAGCATTCAGATGGCCGGAGGGATCAAGACCTCACTGTTCGGCGGCGAAGGCCTGTTCCTAGCAACACTCACAGGGCCCGGAAAGGCAGTGCTCCAGTCGCTCACGCTCGCCAAGCTGCGCCGTGAACTCTGCCTGCTGCAGGGCAAGGGCTGATCGACACCAAGGCGACTCGGGGAGCGCGGACCGTCCGCTCAGAGGCTAACCGTCAAGCTGGAGAAGCCGATGTGGGCGCGGTACCCGCGCGTGCCAGCAAACCTCTCGGCGTAACCGTAGTACTGCCAGCCGACGTTCCATGCGAGCCTTTGCGCAATCCGCACGGTGAGACGGACCTGCGGAGAGTGGTAGCTGACTGGCAGGCCGGTGGTCAAGCGCTGGCCCTCCAGCGAGAATCCGCCGACTGTACCTGCCGTGTCCTTGGTCAGCGAGTACCGTGCCACGAGGCCGACTCTCTTCGCGAGCTCAAAGCTCAGACCCGCCGTGACGATGTGGATCTTGGCCGCGTAGGCCGCCCGGGACCGTTGCGGTGGGTACGAGACCTCGAACAAGTTGAGGATGGCTGAGCTGACTCGCATGTTGAGCACGGTGTACGAGCCGTCCACGACGGTCCCGGTCTCGCGCGACGCCCAGCTGGCCTGAAGGCCGTGCGACCGGCTCTGGGAGCTGAAGTACACCAAGTCGGTCGGATTGTCGTTGACCCGTCGGAGGAAGAAGCCCCCCGCGGAGAGCGATCCGCGGGTCCAGCGGAGACGGGCCGACTGGTTTTGGAATCGGCGCTCGCTGGTCGCAGCCAATGGGCGGTCCGCCCGCCCAACTTCGAAGTCGACAGACGCGCGGACGTCTCTTGCGGGGAGCCACCGGACTCCGGCCGCGCCGGAGCGGAGGCTGTTGTCCTGGCCCTTCAGGTCCCGTCCGAACTCGAACTCCGGGTAGCGCACGGCATCGCTCGCTCGGGCCCTTCGGTCAGAAGCGCGGTAGGCGCCGAACAGGGCAACCTGCCTGACGGGCTGGAACCGGGCTTCGGTGGCGTTGGACAGCCGGCGGACGGCGAGATGGTCGACGCGGAGGAACTCGTCCCGAAAGAACGTCATCTCGACGACCGAGGCTTGGCCATCAATGCGAGTGTTGTGGAAGGAAGTGACGTTGGTCAGCGTGAGGCGCGGCGAGGCCAGCCAAGTTGCGGTGACCTCTCCTGAAGCTTGCCGACGCCCAGCGTCGCCGACGACGAAGAGTTCCCGGTAGCTGGCGCCGACAGTCGGGCTCGAAGCCGAGACTCCCTCAATCAGGCGACTGCTGCGGTACCCGCCCGTGTAGACGAGGCGGGCGTTGAATCCGAGCCTGCGATTGCCTCGTGTGCGGATCGCGAGGCTGGTCACGGGCATCCGGCCGTGGTGCGGCTGTGATCGGTCCAGACGGTCTATCGGCTGGACGTTCGGCGCCATCGAGGGCAGCCCGGACCCGTCCTCGTAGGCGGCCTCTTCCCTATAGAGATCCACCGCTCGTACAAGCGTCAAGGCGAGCCCGGCGAAGCGGGCGGTCACGCCGGCTCGATAGACACTGCTGGTCTGCCGGATATCGTGCCGGAACCGCAGAAAGTTGCGGTCGTCGAAGACGCCGTCCGCTGGCGCAGCTGCAGCTGAGGAGAAGCCAGGACCCGACCGGCGATTCCGGTCCCAGCCGAGAAGAAACTGGAACGGTCTCCCCGGCAGAAGGGTCACCTCGTGGGACTGCAGGTTCCGGTTCGTGCGGAGCCCGTGTTCGCCGCTCCACAGGGCAGGCAGCCGGTTGTGATACTCGACGGAACGGGCCTGCATGTCGTAGCGGAACAGCCCATCTGCCTCGACCCGAAGGGCATGTGTCTGGTATGGATCTCCCGGTGCGCCCGAAGAGCGCAGTGAGACCCGGTCAATACGGGAGATCCGGTCGAGCGAGGTCGCCCGGAAGCGGGCATTGAACAGCCGAACTCCGTCACCGTAGTTCGGGCCGGTGCGGTAGAGGTCACGGCTCCCCCCGACCTCGGCGAAACGATAACCCGACTCGAGGAGGCTAGACACGGCGTAGCGGCCCACCTCCCGGGAACCCGTGGCCTGTTCGGCCAAGGGTGCCACGGGCTGCTGGCAGAACACCACGACCGGGCCGAACAGGGCGAGTGGTGCGAACCTCATCTGCGGAACAGCGGATCTGCGTTCGACCCGTGGATGCGAGAGTGGCACAGGACGCATTCGCGGAACGACGGGTCTGACAGGTTGTGGAAGCCGGGCGTGGGACCGATGATTCCCTCTGACCGCGGGCCGAAGCCATCGACCTCGTTGTGGCATTCGAGGCACATGACGAACACGGCTGGCCGGGCCAGAAGCCGCGGGTTCGTGCTCCCGTGCGGATCGTGGCACGCGGCACAGCCCTCGACGCGCAGCGGCGGATGCTCAAAGACGAATGGACCGGCCACGTCCGCGTGGCACCCCAGACAGGGCTGGTCATTGCCCATCCCGTGCGACACCATCCTCGGGGAATGCGCCGAAGCCCAGGTTGCCAATGGGGCTCCATGGGGATTGTGGCAGTCGGAACACGCGATGGCGCCCTCGTTCACTCGGTGCTTGAACGGCATCTCAAACCTTGCCCGGATGTTCGCGTGGCAGCGGTAGCACACCTCGCGCTCTAGTCCCGCTAGCAGCTGGCCCTCCGGATGCGCCGCATGAATGGAGTGGCAGCTAACGCAACCCACGTCGGAAGTGGTGTGCGCGGACCGGCGGATGTGCATCTTCCCGAAGTCCCCACCGTGGCAAACCAAGCAGCGGTCGATCGCCTCGCTTGGAGGGCTGGCCGTGAACCCGCCGATCTTGGACGTGTCCGCCGAGATTGCATGGAGGGCTCCCATGCCGTGGCAGCTCTCGCAGCCGGCCCGGCCCGCCGGCTGGTCGGGCGCGGACGGGTCGTGGTGAGGATTCTCGCGGAACTCGGCGCTCAGCTCCCCGTGGCAGCCCATGCAAACCAGATCCCCGACGAACTGGTTGACGGCGCCGCCGGTCGGCTGCCCCCGAGCCAATCCTGCAACATTTGGGAGGACGGCCAGCATCGCAACAGCCACCCATCCGCGAAACCTTGGCAGCATCGGGCACAGGGGCTTCTGGAACCGGAAGCGATTCGTTCGATGGAGGACGGGCCTCGTGGCTAATTCACCCAGTGCCCGTAGGCAGTGCCCCCGCGGCTTTCGAAAGCCGACGCTTCTGGGGCCAGCGGTACCGGCCTGCGGGAGCGAGCACGGCCCAACACCCGAGGTCCCGGCCTCGTCGGGAGCCGATGCTGGATCATCGGCTCCACGGGGGTCCATGGGTGGATTCTAAGTCATACGGCCACGGCCGACTAAGGTCGTACCGAGAGGGTGCGGAGACCTTTGCCAACGCCAGGCAACTTGAGTACTTAGACGAGAGCCCAAGTGGAACTCCGACGCCGTCCCGTGACACATAGAGCGGCAATCGGGAAGGTTGCTGGGGAGGGTGCTCGCCGTTTCGGACAATCGTCGGCTGGCTGGCGAGGCTTGGTTGGGCGATTCGGATGATACGCGCGGGCATTGAGGTTTCAGCCGCATGAGCGCTGACGGTGCAGCGTAGCCCACTTCAGGGCGCGAGCGTTGCCATGACAGCCTCGGCCCGTCATCGGAGTCTCTTCCACTTGGCCGACGACGGAGTCGACCTACATCCGACGCGCGAACGAGACCGCCAGACCGGAGGTCGCCGCCATTACCCGGAAGCGCACTCTTGACTGAGGCCCGTCCGTCGCGCCAGTGTCGGGGTCTGCGAATGCGTAGATCAGACACAGGTCCGTACCGGATTCGACAATCCCCTCTTGGTTGAGGGCACCAGCAGCGGCTCGATGGCCTCATCGAGCGCATGCAGCGACTTCCGCAGGAGTCTGCTCGCAGATCCACGGCCTACAGGTCGCGGCCAATTCTCCCCGCTGAGGCAAATCGTGCGTCTCTCGATGCAACCCGGCGCGCCGTCGAGGCCCTGTAGTGAATAGCATGGCGAACTACAGTCATTGGGCGTCTCAAGAGCCGTGGGCTCTGGCTCTTCCAGACCGGCAAGACACAGTGCAAACCGAGCGCCTCGACCTGTCGCAGTTTGCGAATCAGACTCTGCTGCTGCGGAGGCGAGGCTACGCTCCGAATCGTGGCGAGACTCTTGGTCGGCGAGCCAAGGGCGGCCCATTCGAGATCCTCACCTGAATCGTCCCCAGGTCCCGCTCGGCTTAGTCATTCACGACCGGCACTCGCAGGTGATGCGCCACCCGCCGCACGAACGAACATGCGAGTCGATCGGTGGCGTTACGTCTTGGCACAAGGGAATCAAGATGCGCTCGATTACTGTACTGAGTAAAACTGCACGGGATGGTATTCTGAGTCTGTGGCTGACTACCGCCATCCGAATGTAGCCGAACTCGTGAAGCGACTGCGCGAGGAGCCCCGGTTCCTAGTCCTAGTGACCGGTCCCCGGCAGACAGGCAAGACGACAGCTGTGCGCCAAGCTCTGGAGGCCGTCGAGCTTCCAAGCATGTACGTGGCCGCTGATGAGCCCGAGGACTCGGCCTTCCAGTCGCTTCGTGACGGCGTGTCACCTAGGTTGTCCCCCTTAGGAAGGCGGGATGCACGGTGGTTGTACCGAATCTGGCAGGGGGCGCGACGCGAAGCCCTTCGATCCGATACCGGCTTCGTGCTAGTAGTCGATGAGATTCAACTGGTCTCCGGCTGGGCACGGACCGTCAAGGGGCTCTGGGACCAAGATCGTCACAGCGGCTCGCGCTTGCGGGTCGCGATTCTAGGGTCTGCTCCTTTCTTGATGCAGAAAGACTTGGGCGAGAGCCTGGTGGGAAGATTCGAGAGCCTCCAGTTCACTCATTGGTCGTATCCGCAGATGCGCGACGCTTTTGGGTACGACCTTGAGCGATACGTGTATTTCGGCGGGAGTCCCGGCGCGGCACCCTTCCGCGACCCGGTCCGTTGGAGGCGATATGTCAGGACCGCGCTGGTGGAACCTGTAATCCAAAGGGACGTGCTCGACATCACTCGGGTCGACAAACCGGCGCTGCTTAGGCAGGTGTTCGAGTGTGGCGTGCGGTACTCGGGACAGATTCTGTCCTTCAACAAGATGCTCGGTCGGCTGCAGGATGCCGGCAACACGACCACTCTTGCTCGCTACCTGGAGCTGCTCCAGACCGTTGGGATGCTGGCGGGCCTTCAGAAGTACTCGACGAGCGTCATCCAGACGAGGAAGTCCAGCCCCAAACTCAATGTGCTCAACACCGCTTATGTTGGGGCTCTCTCGGACCGAACCTTCGCTCAAGCTCGCGCCGACCGAACCTTCTGGGGCCATCTGTTCGAGAGTGCGGTCGGCGCACATCTGTTGAACACTGGGCTTATCGACGAGACCCGCGTCCATTACTGGAAAGGCCGCACTTCGGAAGTGGACTTCGTTCTCGAGCGAGGCCATCACTTGGTGGCGGTAGAAGTCAAGAGTGGGCGGCAACTCCGAAGCGCCCGAGGCCTTGCCGAATTCATGCGCAGGTTTCCACAGGCCAAGACGCTCGTCGTCGGAGCCACCGGCATACCGTTGTTCGATTTCCTGAATGCCCCAGCCAGCTATTGGGCCGAGCAGTAGCCCGATGGAATACGTTCCGCGGACATTCACCCTGGTTCGGGAGGGTAGCTCAGCCACACCTGAGGCTGTCGAACACCTTGAACAGTTCCGGGAGCAACCAGCATACGTGCTTCTGGGCGGACCGGGCAGTGGTAAGACGACCGAGTTTCGTCGAGAAGTCGACCGTACCGGAGCGTGCTATGTCCCGGCCCGGGACTTCATTAACTTATGTCGGGCTGAGTTGGGAACGAGCACGGTCTTCATCGATGGCCTAGACGAAATGAGGATTGGCACGGGGGACCCACACAAGCCGTTGGATCAGATCAGAAACAAACTCAGCCAGCTCGAGTGTCCTAAGTTCCGGATTTCCTGCCGCGACGGGGAATGGCTAGGACAGAACGACCGGAGGGCCCTCGCAGCATTGACAGACGGCAGCGACGTTCCGGTCTTGAGGATTAATCCACTGGGACCGGAAGTAATCCAAGAGCTGCTGAACGCCTTCCTCGATTCGGACGGGTCGCAGCAATTCTTGGATCACTCAATTCAACCAACGCTTCAAGGTCTGCTGGGGAACCCGCTTACGCTGAGGATGCTGGCTGAGGTCTCCTCTCATCCCGGTCCTCACCTGACCAAAGCAGGCGCCTTCAAACAAGCATGCGAACAGCTGGCAATGGAGATCGGCTATGAGCATCAAGCTGCCACGTTCGGTACGGGTGATCGAGCAGCGGTCCTGCGGACAGCCGAGAAACTCTGCGCACTCCTGCTCTTGTCGGGAAAAATGGGATGCTGTCGAATCCGGCCTCCGACTGCCCAAGATTGCCTTTATCTTGGCGAACTGGGCGACAGTGAACTCAACGGAGCGAACCTCGCCCTTCGGTCGCGCATCTTCGAGTCGCCGGATGCCGACGACCGCTTCTTCCCCATCCACCGCCAGATTGCCGAATTCTTGGCCGCCCGTTATCTTGCCCACAGGGTCGGCAAGGGATTGCCCGTCCGGAGAATCCTCTCGCTAGTGTGCGGATTCAATGGGATGGTCGTCGAGGAATTCTCTGGACTGACTTCATGGCTCGCAGCGTTGTGCGAGGAGAGCCGACTCGAGATTAATGACAGAAACCCGCTGGGTGTTCTCTTCGATGGTGACATCAAGGAATTCTCTTCCGGTGAGAAGGCTCACTTAATCGAATGTGTTTCTGCAAGTCTGTGGCAATGGAATGATTACGATCGTCTGATTGCGAACACTGATGCGAGGTTGGACGATCTGGCGACCCACGATATGGTCAGTACGTTCCGCAAATACTTGAGAAGTCCGGCGAACGATGATGCAGCACTACGTGGAGCATTCCTTGTCGTGCGGTCACTCTCGGGCAGTCCTGCCGTTGAGGGGTTGGAACTTGATCTGCTTCGCATTGTCGGGAGCGATCAGTGGCACGCGCGAATTAGGTATTACTCCCTTTTAGCAGTAATCACTTACTACTTGGATGGTGATCTAGCCGCATCGGATTTGAAGGGTCTGGTCCAAGACATTGCGGACGCCAAGATCCCTGACGAAGATGACGAGATGCTTGGCCTAGTGTTACGATCGCTCTACCCGTCAGTCTTGAGCGCAGCCGATTTGGTTCAGTATCTCAAGAATCCCAAGGATCCGACCCTCATTGGAGCGTACGTTGGGTTTTGGTATCGGCTGCCATCGGCTGGGTTGGACCCGGATGAGATAGGACGCCTCCTCGATGCTCTCCGGGAAAGAAGCGATGAACTCGATGCGGAGTCAGTCGATCAGAAGCCGGTTCGAGATATTTTGGGCAAGGTCTACGGTACTCTGTTCACACAGTACTTGGCGGCAAATCGAACTGTCCTTGACTATGCACGGCTCTACAAATGGATTGGGTTGTTGTCCGATCCACACTATCCGAGTCGTTCCGGTGATTGGGGCAAGTTCCAGAAGTGGGTCCTTGGCCACCCTGACGATCTCAAGGAAGTCATTGCTTACGGGCTCGAGCGTTGCGCTACGATTCGGCAGTCCGACACGGAGGCTAAGGCACTCCGCAGATCGCTCGACGAACTGAACGCCGCACCAGCGGGGCTGACCGGTTGGTTGCGACAGCAATCCTCGGTTGCCCCGAATCCCAGCACAGCGAGGGCGTTACGGCAGCTGTCCCAGCGGGGAGTCGATGCGGCTGGTCAGTCTGATATGGCAGCCGGGCCAGAGCCTCCAACGGACGAAGTGGGGGCACCCGACCCCGGACAACTGGACGATCCGAGGCCCGATGTGGCTACTGCCTCGGGTCCGGACCTGCCCGGTAATGACGGGAACAACTGCGTCTCGTCACAGTTCCAGGAATTGCGAGACCGAGTTCGTGGGGACTTGAGTGTAGTGGCGTCCAAGCAGTGTCCCGTAGCCTTCCTCGACCGCTTTGCGCGCGCCTACTGGGATCTTGATGTTTCGCTCGACGGTCAGACTCCCAAAGATCGTCTATTGGAACTCCTGGCGGACGAGTCCTTGGTCAAAGCCGCTCTGGAAGGGCTGCGATGTGCTGTCCACCGGACCGATGTCCCAACCCCGGAAGAAATCGCTGATCTCCTGAAGCAGGACTTGATCCATCCCCTCGCTCGACCGGTCTTGGCGGGCCTGGCTGAGATCGAACAAGTGCAGGACAGAGTTGAAGATCTCCCCTGTACCGACAGACTCCGCACAGGCCTAGCCTTTTACTTCGGGACGCCGTTCATCAACACCCAGCCCAGTCGAATCCATGCCAGTGACAGTCTCGACCCGGGCACCCCGCTTTGGTACCAGCGACTGCTCACGTCCCACGCCGAGGTAGTGGCAGATGTCCTTGTCAAGATCGCTCGGGCGGAACTCTCCAAAGGAAACGTCCTGTTCGATGCTCTGGACAGGTTGGAGACGTCCCCCGACCATGAACGGGTGGCACGGCTCGCCTGCCTCCAACTATTGCGCTCGATGCCCGTCCGATCGAACTCCGAACAGATGCGTGGTCTGGCCTGTCTCCTGCGATCTGCAATCGTCAACTGTGACCAAGATGATCTCCAAGACCTGATTGACTCGAAGATTGGCTGTGCCAGCATCCATGCTGGCCAGCGCGTCTACTGGTTGACAGCTGGACTGTTCTGTTCTCCGGAGAGATACAGGCAGAATCTGGTCGCCGCGATTCGCAAGAGGGAGTCTCTGACCCGCCACATACTCGACTTCCTTGTGGGGTCTCCTTCTGTGGTCCCAAGGGAGCCTTCCCTAGACCGACTTGACCGAGACTCTGTGGAAGCCCTGATCCTGCTGGTGGGCAAGCTATTCGAACCGCCTGGCATCCGGAACATGTGGCAGCGAGGACCGGTCTTGGTCGAAGCCCTCATTCGCCAACTGGGTGAGGATCCCTCCGAGAACGCCACCAAGTCGTTCTCAAGGCTCTTATACTCGCCGGAGTTGAAGACTTGGCGCCGGCTGCTTCAGCAAGGACAGCACGACCAGGCAGCAACCCGGCGAACCGTGAGTTTTCGCTATCTGGCCACCCGTCAGTTGGTTCGAACCTTAGAGAACGGCAAGCCCGGCAGCGCCGCTGACCTCGCCGCCTTGACGACGGATCACTTGGACGCGTTCGCCAAGAGAATCAGGCACGGCAACACATCGGACTGGCGGCAATACTGGGACCAACCCAAGAACGGGGCATTAGCGAAGCCCCGCCACGAGGATCTGTGCCGGGATGCTCTGCTATCTGACCTTCGACTAGAACTTGGCCATCTAATTGATGCTGAGCCGGAAGGCCGGTACGCAGACGACAAGCGCGCAGATATTCGGGTGTCGTGTGACGGGTTCAATGTCCCAGTTGAGATCAAGAAGAGTGACGATCGAAGCCTCTGGACTGCGATCCGGGATCAATTGCTCCGGAAACACACTCGCGACCCCGGCTGCGAAGGGTACGGAGTCTACGTGGTGTTCTGGTTTGGGCGGAACGGGGTCCCTGCCCCGCCCCAAGGCATCAGACCGTCGAGTGCTGAAGCACTCAGGCGTGCCTTGGTCAACTCGCTCTCGCCGGACGAGAAGCGCAGGTTGTCGATCGTTGTGATAGATGTGGCGAAGCAACCGTCTTGAGAACACATCTGTCGCCATCGCATCCGGTCACGTCGGCGGGAATCGGAGGGCCACCTTCGCCAATCTGAGACCTTGTTCGTACACTGGCTTGGAACGAGGGGCCCATCCAGCCACCGTGCGGAAGGAGGAGGCCCTCCGACGGGCCTGGCTTGAAACGCCGAGGCCCGGCGATGTGGGGATGGCTTCCAGAGCGGCTGGTATGGCGGGCTCTGGGCGGACAACGCTTCCGAACTCCTTGGCGGTCCGCCGGGTGTGGGGCAAGGCGCGCCTGCGGTAGCGCCACTCGTTGCTGCCCTAGCCCTCGTCCACGCACTTCTGCCCCGGCATGCGCACTCCACGAGGAGTGCGCGCTGCCGAGCCAGTGCCAACGGGCGGCCTACCGCGGCCCGACTGCCTGCGACTCGATCAGGGGCGGCCGGCTCCTGCGATGCACGGCGCCCTAGCCTAAGCGTCGCCGGCACATTCTCGCGAAATCCGAGGTGCAGCGGGTAAACCTGCCGGACAGTGTTGGCAAGTCGATGTCAATGAGCGACAGCAGCGCAGCAAATTAGCCAGAGTCGGCCGGCGCTACTTCGAGAGGGCTCTGGAAGAAGCAGAGCGACTGGTCCAGAGATCTACTGGTGGCAGGTAACGTGCGGTTGCGCCCTAGCCACGATTGCTACTTGCCAAGCGCGGTCAACCACGCACCCTTCCAATGTTCTGCGGAGGATTCGACTAAGGAACCTGGCTTCGCACTTGCTGGCGTGCATCGAACGCCAGCAGCCCGAGTGTTGGGAACAGTGCTCTCGAATCCTTCAGACCCTGTTGGAGGCCGTCGGCGAAACGCCGCCCTATCCAAGGCCGCTAGCCACCATGTCCGCGATGCCCCAAGAAGCTCCGGCGCCAACTCTCCGAGAGCCTTGCGAGACTAGCAAGTCTGGTATAATCAGCTTCAGCGCAAGCAGAACAAGGATTGGGTTGAGGAAGGAGGCCTGAACCGAGCATGCTACTCGACTCTCAGGCAAAGCGAGATCTGGTCAAGAATTATGGGGCCCACGCGAAGGATGTAGGCTCATCACAAGTCCAGATCGCAGCTCTGACGCATCGCATTTTGCATCTCACCGAACATCTCAAGGAGCACCGCAAGGACTTTTCCTCCCGGCGCGGCCTGCACAAGATGGTCAGTCGGCGGAGGCGTTTGCTCAAGTATTTGAGCAGGAAGAACCCCAGCGAGTACGTGAGAGTCGTGGAGTCCTTGGGACTACGCGGCTAGAGCGTTAACCCGCTGGGTCAGCCAGCACGACCGCGGACGAACCGGCAGAATGGCCGTCCGCACCGGGCTCGCGGCAAAGTGAGTGCCGCTCACGGACAACAACTCTTCGGGCAGTCAAGCCCGCCCGCACCAGCCCTTCTGCTTGCTAGGCCAGTGAAACGTGGCCGCCAAGGAGGCGTCCACGGCAGAGAGGATAACCCAACAAATGAAACACACAGTAGAGTTCGAGCTTGGCGGCAGAACCGTCACGCTCGAGACGGGCCGCCTTGCGAAACAGGCGGGCGGATCGGTGGTCGTGCGCTGCGACAACACGATGGTTCTGGTGGCAGCCACGTCGGCCGCCGACCCTAGGGAAGACATTGACTTCTTCCCGCTGACAGTCGACTACCGAGAGTACACGTACTCCGCGGGACGGTTCCCGGGCGGCTATATCAAGCGCGAGGCCCGACCGACCGAGAAAGAGGTCATCACCTGTCGGCTGATCGACCGGCCCCTGCGGCCGCTCTTCCCGGACGGGTACCGCTACGACACCCAAGTGGTCGGCTCCGTCATGTCCGCCGACCCAAACCACGACCCAAGCGTCTACGCGATGCTGGGGGCATCCGCGGCAGTCGCGGTCTCGGACATCCCCGTCGTGCACACCACGGGCTCGGTTCGCGTGGCGCGCCTCGCCTCAGGCGAGTGGGCGCTGAACCCAACCTACGAAGAGCTGTCGGGAGCAGACGTGAACCTGACCGTAGCGGCCGCCAAGGAGGGCATCGTGATGGTCGAGGCCGACGGGAACGAGGCCGAAGAGAGCGCCATGCTCGAAGCCATCCGCAGGGGGCACGAGGCGTGCAAACTGATGATCGGCGCGATCGAGGAGCTGGCCGCCAAGGCCGGAAAGCCGAAGCGGTCCGTGGTCGAGCCCGTGGTCGATCACGCCCTGCGCGACGAGATTGAGGCCAAGTGGGGCGAGAGGGCCGAAGAAGCCCTGGACACAAGCAACAAGGACAAGCTCGCAAGCTACGCCGAGTTTGGTGCGATCAAGAAGGAGATCTTCGCAGCGTACGAGGAAGACGACGAGAAGCGGAAGCAGGCTAAGAAGTTCCTCGGCCCGTGGCAGGAGAAGCTGTTCCGCAAGCAGGTCTTCGAGCTTGGCCGGCGGCCGGACCGACGGGAGCCCGCGCAGATCCGCCCGATCAGCTGCTCGGTGCGAGAACTCCCGCAGGCCCACGGGTCGGCCGTGTTCACGCGAGGTGAGACGCAAGCCATGGTCTCGACCACGCTGGGGACGAAGGTGGACGGCCAGCGCCAAGAGCGCCTTGAGGATCCCGACTACGAGAAGACCTTCATGGTGCACTACAACTTCCCGCCCTTCTGCGTGGGAGAGACCGGTTGGATGCGGGGACCGGGCCGTCGGGAGATCGGCCACGGACTGCTAGCAGAGCGGGCTCTAACGCCGATGGTGCCGGACCACGAGGACTTCCCCTACTCGATCCGCGTGGTCAGCGACATTCTGGAGTCCAACGGTTCGAGCTCCATGGCAACGGTGTGCGGCGGAACGCTGTCCCTGATGGATGCTGGCGTCCCCCTGAAGGCGCCAGTCGCCGGCATCGCGATGGGTCTGGTCTCCCAAGGAGACGAGTTCGCGGTCCTTACGGACATCGCAGGGGCCGAGGACCACTTCGGCGACATGGACTTCAAGGTCGCCGGGACGAAGAACGGCATCACCGCCCTGCAGATGGACATTAAGCAGCCCAATGTCAGTCTGGCGGTGCTTGAGAAGGCACTGGCGCAAGCGCGCGACGCCCGGCTCGAGATTCTGGACACGATGGTGGCAACAATCGACGCTCCGCGGAAAGAACTGGCGGAGCACGCCCCGCAGATCACGACCATCAAGATTCCGACCAGCAAGATCCGCGACCTGATCGGCCCCGGAGGCAAGACGATCAAGGCCTTGGTCGAGGAGACCGGGACCAAGATCGATGTCGACGACGACGGAACAGTCAACGTTGCATCCACCGACCGCAGGAAGGGAAGCGCAGCAATTGAGCGCATCAAGGCGCTGACCGCCACTGCGGAGGAAGGCGAGGAATACTTGGGAACGGTCACCAAGATCGCCGACTTCGGTGCGTTCGTCGAAATCTTCCCGGGCACGGAGGGCCTCCTTCACATCAGCGAGATCTCGCAGCACCACATCCGGCAGGTGAGTGACGAGCTGAATGTTGGCGATCAGGTGAAGGTGAAGTGCTTGGCCGTAGAAGGGAACCGGATTCGGCTCAGCCGCCGGGCCCTCCTGGAAGGCTACCGCGGAGACACCGCGGCGAGCGGGGAACGTGGACCAAAGCGGGGAGACCGGTCCCGGCCGAGGGGCGGCCGAAGGCGGCCACCGAGTCGCGGGCGCGACAGGGGCGGCCGCGACAGGGGCGGCCGCGACCGGCCGTTCCGCGGACGGCGTTTCTCACGGAAGCGGCGGTCTCCTGCGGGAAGCCGCAATTAAGGCAGATCCTCGGGGCGCACGGCCCAGACCGGCTGTGACACGGCTGTGTGGCTGACGGTCGGGCCGAACCGATTCTCAAGGGCCGGTCTTCCAGACCGCTACGGATCTTAAGTGTGCCGCCTCTGACAACCGGATAGTTGGGGGCGGCCCCGAGACTGGCCATTACCGCCAGTTGGGCGCGGACCGTCAGCGGGGCCGGCAACGCCTCCCGCTATCGGGCGGTCCGCAAAGACCCGCAAGACGATTCTCGAGCACCATGGCTGGGCCGTAGCCCCGGATTCCTAGGGCCGCCGGGTCCGGGCCCAGCGCAGCTCGAGGGGCCAGACCGACGAGTTCCGCGTGCAAGAAAGTGGCCCCCATAGAAACGGCGCGCTCGCGGACAACGTCGATCACGGTACCGATCGGAGTGGCACAAGGCTTGGTGACGTTCATGGACACCTGAACCTCGCCGGCGGACTCTAGGTACAGCCCGAGCGCTTTCACTCCGGGCAGTCCGCCCCCGCGCTCCCGCACCTGACCGGCGACACGCTTCGCCACCGCCACGCTGCAGCCTCCCAAGGCAACGTTCAGGGCGACCATGATGTCCCGGACGCCGACGAAGCACGCCCCGGCCGACTCGTGGAGCGTTGGGCCCCCAATGTCCGGCAGCATTTTCCCCTCCCCGACCATTTGGGAGAGCCGCTCGAAGCCAAACCTGCGAACGGCCTCAAGCCGTTCCCGGCTCGGTTGCGACGCGGCCCGGCCGTACAGGTAAACGGGCACGGAGAACTGCTCCCAAATCCGTTGACCCAAGGTGTGGGCCTCGCCGACACAAGCACTCAGATCGGTCCCGTCGAGGGGAACGATCGGCACAACGTCCAGAACCCCGACCCTAGGGTGAGCACCAGCATGCCGGCGCAGGTCGATGGCCCGGACGGCGACTCTGGCCAACGCCAAGACAGCGCGCCGGATGTCGGCCAATCCGCCAGCGAGCGTCAGAACGGATCGGTTGTGGTCCGGATCGCTGTGCGTGTCAAGAAGGGCCGCGCCGGAATCGGTAACGGACCGTTCTAGGAGATCCAGGACTGCGGGCTCCCGACCGACCGAAACGTTCGGGACGCACTCCGCTAAACCCGCCATCAGCCCAGCGGCCCCATTATCGGCTGCCGGAGCCGTGCCAGGCCCGCGGATCTCGCGGAGCAGAGGGCCCTCCGCGGAACAGAAGTGCCAGGCTCGTGCCGCCGCCGCTCGGATACACTCAAGGTGGAATGGCTACGGTGGCGCGCGAGGCGGTTCCCAAGTGGCTGGCGGGGCTGACCGGTGCTTCGCTGCTCGCGGCGATGTACCTCATCTTTCTGTGGGTCCCGATGGAGGCGACGATGGGACCCGTCCAGCGCATTTTCTACCTGCACGTGCCCTCCGCGGCAGTGGCGTTTGCGGCCTTCTTCATCGGAGGAGGGGCCGCAATTGGTTTCTTGGCGAAGCGGGAGCACCGGATGGACGACCTCTCCGTCGCCTGCAACGAGGTCGGGCTGCTGTTCGCCTGCGTCAACTTGGTGACAGGCTGCCTGTGGGCTAAGCCGATCTGGGGCGTGTACTGGGCTTGGGACGCCAGGCTGACGTCCATGCTCCTGCTGGCGCTGATCTATATGGCCTACCTGATCCTGCGCCAGTCGATCGAGGAGCCAAGCCAGCGAGCTGCGGTGTGCGCGGTCGTCTCAATCTTCGGCATGGTGGACGTGCCGATCGTCTACATGGCCAACCGCTGGTGGCGGACGCAGCATCCAGCCCCGGTACTCGGCGGAGAGGGCTCCCTGGATCCGCGCATGACCTTCGTGCTCTTCTTCACGATAGCGTCGCTTGGCCTGTTGTTCTGGTGCTTGGTGCGGCAGCGACGCCGCCTCGAAGCCCTGCGCCGCGCCGCGCACGCTGTCAGGCGGCAAGTGCAGGCTTTGGCGTGAGTCCGGAGTAACCGAAGGAAGGAATCGAACCGGTGGAACCAAACTTCAAGTGGCTCTGGGCAGCCTTCAGCGTGGCGTGGGCCATGCATGTTGGATACGTGACATTCCTCTCGGGCCGCACCCGCGAGCTGGAGCGGCAGGTTCGCGACCTGCGGGCACAGCTCGATCAAGCCTCGAGAACGGCAGGCAACTCCGGAGACTGACCTGTAGCGTCGGCTGCGCGGCCCTCGGGCCGTCCGCGCAGCCCATTCCGTAAGCGGCTGCGTCGCCGGCAGGCGATCAAACCGAGTCAGGCACGACCCAAGGCTCTCGGTAGTCCCTCGTCAGCAGCGTGTCCGCGCCGTAATTCCCCACGAACCGCTCCCGTTCCGCATCGAACAACAGCTTGTCGCCGGTCCGGAACGAGATATTGGCCAAGTGGCAAAGAGCCGCCGACAGGTGGCCTTCGAGCACGTCACAGTTGAGGTCGCTCATCCTGCGGCTCATCACGGCCTTGCGGAAGTTCTCGAAATGCAGGGCCGTAGTGTTATCTCCCGTGGCCTTCATGGACGGCCCGGGCAAGCGATTCTCTCCGAGATAGGTCTGATACCCGGAATTTGACATGGTCAGGATTCCGTCGCTGCCGAAGAACAGGACGCCAATCGTGTGCCGGCCGCCCCCCGAGTCCTCCAGCAAGCGGCACTCGCCACCCGTTACCAAGCCCCGAACCTCAAACTGCAGCATGCGGTCGCCGTAGTCAAAGACCGCGTGCTGCGTATTCGGCGTCTCCTGATCGTCGTCATAGACGAAATGGCCGCCCGCAGAATGGGCGTGCCGGGGAAGGTGATCCAAGCCCAGGCCCCAGCGCGCGACGTCCATCTCATGGACGCCCTGGTTTCCGATGTCGCCGTTACCGAAGGCCCAATGCCAGTGCCAGTTGTAGTGGAACCGGTTCTGCTTGAACTCGTGCGGCTGGGCCGGCCCCAGCCAAATGTCGTAGTCGACCCCTGGGGGCACCGGGCTGGCCGTCGTGGACCCGATCGACTTGCGCCGCTTGTAGCAGAGCCCCTTGGCCATGTAGAGTTCGCCGATCACACCCTCCCTCAAGCGCTGAACGGCATCGATCTTGAAAGGCGTCGAGCGCGACTGCTGGCCGATCTGGACAATCCGCTTGTACTTGCGGGCTGCCTCGACCATCTTGCGGCCCTCCCAGATGTTGTGGCTCGCGGGCTTCTCGCAATACACGTCCTTGCCCGCCTGGACGGCCCAAATGGTCGAGAGCGCGTGCCAGTGGTTCGTGGTGGCGATCGTGACCACATCGATGTCCTTGTCGCCCAGCATGTCCCGCAGATCCCGGTACTCCTTGGGCCGGTCGGACTGGTACTGAGTTGCCAGGGTCGCAGCCTTCTCGGCAACCGCCTGGTCAATATCGACGACGGCCCCGACACTCATGCCGGGATTCTGCGCAACGGACCTGATGTGCGACTTGCCCCTGCCGTTGACGCCGACCACTGCGGCCTGAAGGCGGTCGTTTGCCCCAAGGACGCGGGAGTACTGTGCCGCGGTGAGGGTTGCAACGGTTGAACCCGTCGCGGAGAGGAATGCTCGTCGATCCATCCTTGGCCTCCTAGAACTGCCCCGATTGTAGGGCACGGCGGCCGGATCCTGTGCCGCGCCATCTAAGGACCGGGCGGGCATCCTCTTTCGGGGCCCGAAACCAAGTCCGCGCTTCAGCCCAGCGGAACTTCGTAGTACTCGAGAGCCCACTCACGCATGAACCGCACCCGACGGGCCGCGATGCGATAAAGCATGAACTCCGGATTGTCGATCGATCCAAGAAAAGATCGCAGCAGTGGGTTTGCGTCCCAGATCCGAAGGCGGTCGGCCCGGTCTAAGACCAGTTCGGCGGTGCCCTCAATGCGCACCTGGTCATGTCCGTCGTCGAGATAGCACAGTTCGACATTGGGATTGGCGGCAAGCTCGCCGGTCTTGTGCGAACTGCGCAACGAGGCAACGTAGACCGTGAATCCGTCGGTCTCGACCGGAGAGACCGGGCGGAGCCTCGGGCGGTCCCGGTCCACGCTGGCGAACATCGGAAACGGCGCTCGCGCCATCGTGGCTTGGGCCAGTTCCGGGAGTCTGTCGGTGTCGACTGGAGCAGGCTTGGGCCGCATGCGCGTAGTCTAAACGGCGGCGATTCCACGGAGGCTCCGCAGCGGTCGACGGACCCGTTTTTTATCGCCAGCGAGCGGACAGGGCGACGGCCTGAATCGACAACTGCGGGAGATGCGCGGCAGCGCGGGGCCGCCACGACTCGCCTGCAGTTGCAACAGTCGAACGCCGAGGACTGTGAGGGCGGCCGCCCTTGGCGCCAAGAGGGATCCCAGTACAATGGTTCGCTCGCATGGGATTGCTGGGCATTCTGCTGGCGCTGGGCGTCGCCTTTGCCTTGTCCTCTTCGCGCAAGTCCGTGCGTCCCGCCGTCATCGCTTGGGGCGTTGGCCTTCAAGCCCTGCTGGCGGCACTCGTCCTTCGGACGCCCTTTGGAACGGTTTTCGAAGCGGTCGGCAGGGGCTTCAATGACTTCATCCTGCTGTCGGAGGCGGGCACAGGCTTGGTCTTTGGCGATCTGGGCCGTTCAGAGAACGGAGTCGTGTTCGCGTTCCAGATCCTGCCCATCATCATCCTCGTCTCATGCATCTCGGCAATCCTGTACCACATCGGCGTGATGCCAAAACTCGTGGCCGGACTCGCGTTCGTGATGCAGCGCGGCATGCGTGCCAGCGGCGCTGAGTCGCTGAACGTGGCAGCAAACCTGTTCCTAGGCCAAGCTGAAGCGCCCCTGACGATCCGCCCCTACCTGAACAACCTGACGCGCTCGGAACTGATGACGATCATGACCAGCGGAATGGCCACAGTCTCCGGGGCCATGCTGGTGGCCTACGTGCAGATCGGGGCGGCTAAGGCCGAGCACCTTCTGGCGGCCGTAGCGATGACCGCGCCGGCCTGCGTGATGCTCTCCAAGATCTTCGAACCCGAGACGGGACAGCCCGAGACCATGGGCCGCATCCCCAAGCAAGAGGTCAGCGAAGACGGCAATGTCGTGGACGCGGCCGCCCGCGGCACATCGGAGGGCTTGAATGTCGCGCTGCAGGTTGGGGCTATGGTCTTGGTGTTCGTAGCGCTGGTGGGAGTGGTCAACGGTGCGATGGCGGGCGTCAAGGGTGTGCTCGGGGTTTCCTGGTTCCCCGCCAGCCTTCAGGACGTGCTTGGGCCACTGTTCGCCCCGGTTGCTTTCGCCCTGGGCGTCGAATGGGCCGATGCCCCCGTGGTGGGGAACCTGCTCGGCACGCGCATGGTCCTCAACGAACTGGTCAGCTTCGCGGAGCTGAGCCAGATCCGGGACACATTGGAGCCCAGATCCGCGCTTGTAGCGAGCTATGCGCTCTGCGGCTTCGCGAACATCGGGTCGGTGGGAATCCTCATCGGAGCGCTGGGGGCAATGGTCCCGGCGCGGCGGGCTGAGATGGCGGCGCTCGGGCTGCGCGCCATGCTGGCCGCCACCCTCTCAAACTTCATGACGGCCGCCATTGCCGGCTTGATCGCGTTCACCCCTATCCTTGACCATTGAATCCTGACATGCCAATCGACGCACAGATCTTCCTCCAGCTACTCGCGAGCTTCCTCATGGGCTCCATTCCTTTCGCAATCATCGCGATGTGGGGATCGGAGATAGACCTCCGCAGCATCGGCTCAGGAAACCCTGGGTTCAACAATGTCCTGCGGGTCAGCAAGCCGCGGTCGTTGATCTCGCTATTCGGAGACGTCGGCAAGGGATACCTGCCAGTGTGGCTGTTCTACATCTCCGCCTCCGGCGTGCCGCTCAACATGGCGTGGCTTTACGGGATGGGAGCCGTCTTCGGGCATTGCTACTCGCCGTTCCTGCGATTCCGGGGCGGGAAGGGCATCGCCACATCCGCTGGCGCGATGCTGGCCATCTACCCGTCGCTGGCGGTGTGGGCTCTGGTGTTCTTCGTAGTGGTGCGCGTGCTCGCCGCCAAGTACAAGATCAACGAGGGCGGCGCTTGGTCGTCGATGCTTTCGTGGGTCTTCTTCACGGCCTTCATCCACTTCCAGCTGGGAATGCCGCACTCCAAGTACTCCCTCCTTATGACCGTGTTCCTCATCTGGCAGCACAAGTCGAACATCGGCAGGATCCTGGGCCGCTGATCCGGATCTCAGACAGTCCGGCAGGAACGCCCCGACGTGCTATCCTTCGCGGTTCATGGCGGGCGCACGCAACTACTGGCTGATCAAGTCGGAGCCGTCAGCGTACTCGTGGGACGACCTTGTGCGGGACGGCTGGACCTACTGGGACGGCATCCGCAATTACGAGGCCCGCAACAACCTCCGCCGGATGTCCACGGGCGATCAGGTCCTCTTCTATCACTCCGTTAAGGGTGTAGCGGTGGTCGGGGTCGCCGAGGTGATCCGCGAGCACTACCAAGATCCGACAACCGCGGACGAGCGCTGGTGCGCCGTGGACGTCAAGCCCGTGCGGCCCTTGGGCCGCCAAGTCCGCCTCAAGGAGATCAAGAAGAACCCGCGTCTCGCCGATATGGTGCTCGTGCGCCGCAGCCGGCTATCCGTCTGCCCTGTGACCCCACATGAGTTCAAAGAGGTGTTGGCAATGGGGGACAAAGCCTCTGGCTGAGCCTCTAGGGAAGCCCCCGTCGAGATCCCGCTGAGACATACCCGACTCTCTTCTAGGCGCATCCCTTTAGACAGCCGGAAACGGCGGAATCTTCAGTCTTCTTGGTGGCGGCTGGCACCCTTCAGGCAGTGAAAGAACCGCACGGAAGAGAAGCTGGATTGGTTGGTGGCTGCGCTCTCGACTGGGTGCCTTGGGTGATCTCACCGCAGGTTAGGCTCTTCCGTTCAAGAACTTATCTCACGAGCAGACTCAGCAAAGTAGAATCGAGTGCATCCCTGTTTCATAGACTCTCTTCGATCCACTGTTTCCTGAGAACATCTCAGGAACTCGACGAGAAACTGGGTGAAGACACGTGCCTATGGCGAGCATGTCAGGCGGCATTTTCAGTCGTTGGCGAGAAGTCTGGAAGGGCCAATAGCTTCGGACGGGCACCGTGAGACGAAAAGTAGAGAGCCTTAAATCGACCCATCTCCTTGATTTGGTCCACAAGAGACCTTTGCTGAGCGGAAGTAGCCACATTCTTCACAAGTGCCTTTGCATCCAATTCGGTCATGCGCAGCACCAGATAATTGGCAATTGCAGAGAATACTGAGGTATGGAAATCCGTCGCCTGCTGCGACGCTAAGACCAAGGATATCCCGTATTTTCGGCACTCTTTTGCCATTGTAGGAATGAGGTTAAGTCTGGCCGCTCGGTGCGCTTCGTCTACGATCACTGCGTGAGTGATACGATCCTGAATGCCACGCTGGAACATATTCTTGTAGAGGCCGTACACAACAAGAGAAGCAAACGCATTTTGCAGGACATTGCTCTTCGTTCTGTGAATCCTTATCACCGTCGGACGGTCGCTTTCCCAAAGACTTCCGTGAGGCGTCCCGAGCCCGAAGAATCCGTAGTCGTCAAGCTCGTCAAGGCGGGCCAACAGATTCTTGATTCCTATCGCTGGCTTGGGCTCAGCCCTCATGATTTCTAGGAATCGTCGAAAGGGCGGCTCTTGGAGCGCTCCTAGGTCGCCTGCCGAGCTACCCCAGCCGAGCTCCTCGAAGCTCTGCTTCACCGCAGTTCGAATCTTTGCTCCCTGAAGAGGTCCTAGATCGGGATAAATGGCCATGAAGATGTCTCGGATCACACCCGCCACATCAATATGCGCCGACTTCCAAGACCTGTCCAGCACCTCCAGCGGATTGAAACCCAGCCCGTCGAAGTCGACGAACCGCACACCCTGCACCGCCGAACCGCCGCTATGTGGCTCTGGCCGCCAACCCCTCAAGAGTTCCAGCCGCTCATCAATGTCCTCGTGGTAGGAGAACACGATAGGCTGCACGCCAGCCGCCAGCATCTGCTTGCACAGGTTTAGCAGGCACGTCGTCTTGCCCATGCCGGGGAGGCCTGCAATCAGGAGATGTGGATTCCCTTTGACAGTAAGGTGCCATTGGGACGAGGCCCCGAAGCGGTCTTCACCAAGAATGATCCGAGGCACGGGATCGGGGCTTGGTGTACCGCCAGAGGTCGTCGCAGATGCGCCACCTTCGGCCTCCGATAGAGTTGGCGCATCCCGCTTGCCCCCTCCCTGCCCTTCCGCCTCCGTGCTCGCGCCGTTGCCGGTCACCACGGCGCCCGGCGCGTGCCGCTCGGCTGGTTCGGAGGCCACACGGCCTGACGCAGGCTGGTCGACTCTTGATTCGAGGCCAATGAGGGGGATTGCGATATCCTCACGTGGCGGCTCAATTGAGACTGGCTGAAGCTTGCCGATGCCTGGCAAGCATGCAGGTCCGAACAAGAAGACGCGAATGCCTTCGTCCCACTCTTCCGGGGAGATCTGCATCGGGTCAGCGCCCCGATACTCGGGACAGAAGACCCAACCGCGGTTTCCGTCGTCTGCCGGTTCCAGCCGAAACGACTCGCTCTGCTCCACCATCTTGTCGATGTTTCCTGCGATGGCTTTATAGCGTGCGTGGGAGAGCCCGTGCCTGTTTGCCTTAGCCACATAGAAGTGGAGAATACGAGCCAGTTTGGCTAGCCGTATCGCTCGTATGGAGCGGATAGCCATCCCAGCACCGTACCAGTCGAACCAACCGTCCTTCAGAGACTCTGTCTGCCTGCGAATGTTCTCCACGAGCTGCGGGGAGCGGGCTGCCCGCAGGTGCCTTCGGTACTTCACTTCGACGAACTGGAACGACAACCCGATTGGCAACAACGGTCGGACGTAGATCAAATCGGGTCGCTTCGCCGACCAGTTTCCCGCGTGCTCGTGACTACTGGGAAGAACGCTGCGTGGAAGGAGGTCACGGATGTCGTCAACGGGGACAAGAAACCCATCCCTCAGCGAGACCCAACACAACTCTGTTTCTGCTCCCTTCATTGCTTGTCGGTCGTCGCTAGCTTGTCGGCAGTACGCGTGGCTCATTGCGAGCGCGACGAGCTCGGATGTCGGGCCCCGGCCGCCGGCCAGCCGAATTGCCAAGCGACCGCTGACAGACTTCAGGTGCGACATCAGGAAGTCGGCGCTACGGGGGCGGTGGCTCAGCCCCATCTGCTCTAGTGCGTCGGTCAGGAGATCTTGGATCTCATCTAGGTTGGCTGTCGACGTGATCAATCGGAGGCATCCCAGATCCTCCCGCTCGGGAACGCAGTCGATCACGAACTTCTCGTAGGTCTCTCTGTGGTCCCTTGGAGAATCAAAGTATTCCAACCCAGCGTTCCTGTCCAGGGTGATGACCCAATCGCTGAGGGCATGAAGCCGATCCAGACCGTCGGTCGCGTCCATAGAGAGCTCGGTCACCAAAGCCGGAGGGGTGCTGCCGTCGCCTCCACGCATGTTCGCCGCAACCAACTTGTGAATGGCCGCTTGCAGCCATTGCAGGCGTGATGAGTGTGCCGGTGCGTCGGGATGTCGTTCGCCCCCTTTCCATTCAGGCACCACACCTTCCCAGCGAGGGCGCGGTCTGCTCCGATAGGCCCGGTTGAAGAAAGACATGAGCCCGTACACATGGAATGGCCTAACTACCACCCCCGATTCCGCCGTGAGGACCTCTGAGGTGAATGTGTCGAAGGCAAGGGCAATATGCGATGCAGAGTCCGGATCGACCCCGTCCTTGCGCGCCCAGCGGAGGTGTGGAACCCGAATTCCACCGGGGCGGTCTTGGGACTCCAGCATCCAACGATCCTGCCGCTCCACTGTTCCGGCGCCCCGCCTCCTCCTCTCCTGCGCTTCGCTGATGAAGCGACCCGCAACCCCGCTCCTTAGCTGCTTGCGAGAAGGATGGACCTCCAGAACGTAGACCAGCCTTTCCTGACGCGAGGTGTCCACGCTCCCGCTCCGCCGTGCGCCGTCTACGGGCGTTCCGTCTGCCGCCCTCCCCAACGCCCTGACCACGGTCTTGCCATCACCGGCCCGCAGGGCATGCACATGAAGAATCCGGGCCGTGGAGTGGCTCTCGACATACTTGCGGATCTCCTTGCCGAGAATGTCGGCACTGCCCGAACCCACGGTGGGGGCCGCCGCACCTTGCCCGTCCTCCTCACCGGTCAGCGCCCGGTGGAGGATCGAGAGTGTCCCCTTCGGTTCCGGATCGCCGCCAGCCACCATTCCCACGGCATGGAAGCCAAGGGTATCGGCAAAGACGAATGAGTGACCCGGTGCGATGCCGGGCAGGAAGGCCGGAAAGGCGGCACCGTCTAGGCTCGCAAGCTCCTTTCGCACGGCACTGGGCTCGCCTTGTTCGTTGAACACGGCATGCAGAGCCAAGTTGTCGTATGCGATGTGCCATGCCATCCTTAGCGGGTGGGCGGGCAGAACGATGAGCCCCACGAGGTCTCCGGACTGAGACTTGACCTCGACCGTCTGGGCCAAAGCCAGTTCGGGTGTGCCCTGCCGCCATAGCGCCAGCCACGAGCGCAGGTACTCCGTTACGACGTTTCTCGATCGAGGCGATCCCGAGTCGTACACCTGCCCGACACATCCGAAGTCCGCAAAGAGATCGACGATCCTGCGACTGGCTTTTCGGGCCCGGCCCCATAGGGCCTCGTCCACCTCTGCCGGCCTCTCGAGCGGGACGAACTCGGGGGCACCGACCGTTTCCCCGGACAGGCGCACCCAGATTCGCCAGCGCCCAGGCGCACCCGAGTGGTGGCGCCATCTCTCCTCAACATCCTTGATCAATGACGGGCGGAACACGCGAAAGTACCGGCGGCCATCGGGGGTACGCCAGATGAGGAAGCCTCGTTGGGCTTCGGCTGGGCGTGTTTTGCCGAGAGATGTCATCGCCCTTACCATCTCGCGGCTATCGAGCTCGATCATGGCGTCGCTGAAGGTGCGGTACGGCCTGCCTACTGCCGCCTTAGGGCCCTCGGGCTCGCCGAAGACGATTTCGAACTCCTCGCTCTCGGCGCGGTGGGGCCCTAGGCCTCCCTCCGCAGAATCGTCCCGCTCCGAGCTGCTCCCGATCGCCGACACCCGCACCCGCGCGGGGATGCGTGCGTCGTCAGGAAGATCCGTGAAGTCCTCGTGCGTGAAGATCGCCTTCTGCTGGGCCTTTCTCGCATGCGTGAGCTCCTGCGCGACCAGTTGAGTGTCTGTGCCGACCGTCAGGACTTCCACGCGATAGTCGACAGCCCCCTTCGGCAAATGACCTGGACGGGCCTTCCATCTAACCTCGGTCCTAGCCCTCGAAGTTGGATGGTCAACCTGGTCACCGCGCGGCAGAATGAGCTGCGGCACATCCTCGGACCGGTCAGCGAGCCCGGACCACTTGAGGAGTTTTCCGGTCTTCCCCCGCCACGGAAGCAGGTCGATGCCTAGGAGATCCGTGGCGACGCGTTCGGTCTTCAAGGCGTTGACCCACAGGTGTTCCTTCTTCCCGAGCAGCTGCAGGGCCTCGCCCACGGGCAGCGTGGCCGCGTCAAGGAGGAACTTCGTCAGGTCCTGCAGCTGGGTCGGACTTGGATTCAGCAGCCGCAGCGCATCGATCCGCTGGTGTGTCGTCGGGTCGATTGAACGAGCATCGAGAAGCCGGTCCACAAACCTCCGGGACTCCTGAAGGTCGGAAGCGTCCTGATGTGCGCCGACTCGCTCGGACTTCACTGGCCACAGCCCGATCCGAGGAAGGCAGGCCCCGACAGAGTGCCTGCCACGCACCGCATGACAGTAGAAGTTGAACTCTTGCCACGGTGACACGCGTACGCCTGCGCCACGCTCTCGAGCCCGTCGGACCGCCTGCCGAACGTACTTCCGCTGCTTCGGCCTCAGCTTCTTCAATGCAACTTCGCTGGCACGTTCGAAGAGCTGCGTCTCGCTCAATTCACGAGTCGCGCTCCATACTCCGTCCATCCCCGCGCCAGCGGTGTCCGTATCAACCAAGAGCAGTGTCGGGTGTCCCTTGGACTCGCGGATCTCGACAGCACGATCGGCGGTTATGGTTCTTGTCGGTTCATCGATGATGTCCGCCACGCGGAAGACATCCCAGCCCGGTATGTTGAACGACTCCGTGTCGTCGGCGAGAACCCTTACCGCCTCAGGGGTGAGGCAGCGCAAGAAGGCCATGGCCCCCGGCGTCCCATGTCCGATCAGTTGCGAGACCGCCTCGGCGAGCACCTTCCCATGAATCCCGGTCCACTCCATGCGCGGCTAGCCTTCCGAAGGCTCGAAGCGCGGCGTGAGTCGCTTCATCGGCTCCGCGTCGTTGACGGAAGCGAGGAGCCCGAGATCTCTCAGGCGCCGGTCAAGGAACTGCCTGTTCCGCAGCAAGAGGTTGTTTGAAATGTTCATCCCGCTTGGGCTTCGATCCACGTAGAAACCGTAGCGATACCGCACCTCTCCAATGAAGTTGTCAAAGGAGAACCACGAACGAACCGCCATCGCGTTGCCCGGTTTTAGGAGCAGAAGGTGCACAAGGTATTCGAGAGCGGTGTCCGTGAAGACGGCAGACCTGAGAACGACCGTCTTACGGGCACCGGCGATTGTGCGCTGGCCTCGTCGCTTCCGAGCCAACCCATTCGGGCGGTCGACCATTAGCGAGGAGTCGATGAGACTGGCTAGGTCGTTCTGCGCCCTGTTTCCTCGCAGTGCGACCAGCCCCTCTGCCAATCGCCATACCGGATTCGGCAATACGTCGTCGTCGGTGAGAAGTTGCGCGACATCTGGATAGTCCCTTTCTACGCCGCTCGCCAAGGCACTGGCCTGCTCGTCCAAGATCTGCATGATGATCTGGGACCGCTCGTTTCGCCCATGGAGAAGGTCGCCAAGTAGCGTCAGCCATTCATCGGCTTGGGGGGCCTCTGTGAGGTCGCGCACGTTGATTTTCTTCTTTAACTTGATGTCAGTTCGGACTTTGTAGTCGAGGATACGAAGCGCCATAAAATGCACGGGAAGGCGCCTTGCTCGCCGCATATGTTCGTCCATCGAGATCTCAGCGAGTGCCCTGAGTTTCGCGTCTGCACCCGCGGAACAGTCAACGAATAGTTCACCGGGGCCTTTGTCGCCGTCAATTCGACCCGAACCGGCCCAGCTGTTCATCACTCTGATGACGCTTGAGACCATGGAAGTAAGCCCCAATGCTACACAGCACTCTAGGGCATCTACAAGTAACTGTCGCGGCATGCGGTTTGCGTATGCACGCAAGTATCTCCTCAGATCTTCGGAAATGTGTCGCGACGCTCTGCTTGCAATGCACCGTATATTGGGTATTTCGGACTTGCCCTTCAGCTTGCTCGGTGCGCTGTCCAGGCTCTTTGCTAGCCGGACCATCAACAATTGATCAATGCCGACGGATCGCGGGCCTTCATCGAATCGGTCTGCCGCGTAGTTGTCTGCGATCGGGCCCTCTTGCCACATTCCTTGTGCGAAGGGCATCAGGAGGACGTTGTCGCGAATGTCGCCCCCGACCGGAAACCAAGTCTTGCCGCGCTTGGAGTCAGGGGTTTGGCCCACATAGGCCACCCTGGGCTGGTTTGCAAGAAGCGCCACGATCATTTCCGGCACGTGCCGGAGGTGTGACACTGTATGCGGCAGATCGATCCAGCTCGACATGTAGTGCGTCGGAGCTATCCGTTGGACCTGCTTGTCACGCCCGAGGGCGTAACGCGCATTGTCAAGGCAGTAGCAAAGCAACAGGTCTCCCAGAATGGCCTGGGAGGCCTTCCCCTCGAAATTGCGCAGCATTCCACCGGGATCGTCCGCGAGTCTCTCGGCGATAGCGCTGACGGTCACCGAGCGACGGCGTTGTGACGCAGTACCGGAAGCTCTGCCGAATGCCTCGACAAACTTGCCCTGCCCGCGCCTGCGTCCAAACCGGAACATGTAGAACACCGCCGGAAGTACTGCTGAGAGGTCAAAGCCCTGCACCGAGACGGGGAGAGCGGGTCGATAGTCGGACGACCAGAGCGCGCGAGTCATGGCCGGTGTCAGAACGTCCTCGACTGCCTTGCGGGCACTCACGAGTCGTCCTCGTCGGCCCCGGAGGCCCGTATTGTGAGTACTTGCCCGGCCGTCCTTGACGAGTCTTCGCCTACGCCCGGCACCTCAATCGAGATCCGATGGGCGATCTCGTCGCGGATCGGGTTCCAAGCCATGATCTCGCGGTCGTCCTCCCTCACCAGCCTCTGCAGGAAGATGGAGAGCCGCGCAAAGGTGTCATCGGTGGAGATGTCCGCAAGCTGGTAGCCCTTGCCAAGACGCAGAAGCCGATGGAAGAGATCTGCGCTCATTGTGAGCTTTTCTTCGCGGCCATCCAAGTACCGGTAGGTCAAGTGTGCGGCCCGGTGCAGCTCCCGCCCGATAGGGCTGGTCGATGGCCGGGCGTTCGCGCCGATGGATCCAAGAGACTCGGCCTCCAGTCGGAAACGGCTGATCGGCTTCTCGGTCCAGAACGCTGTCTCGGTCGGCGTGCGCGGCGTGATGCGGAGCGGGACAATGTCCTTGCGGGCCAAGGCCAGCTCGGGGAGGTCGCCGATTCGTGCGATCCCACGGCACAGGTCTTGGCACAGCTCTTCTCTCTGCTCATTGTCAAGCAGCGGGAGATCCCTGAAACGCATCAAGTTCCTCCCCCGTGCCAATCCCAAGCACCGCCTAGGTTCTTCTCCCCGCGCCACGACCCGAATCTGTTCGTCTGTCCACTCGAAGTACGCCCGGCGCCTCCGAGAGGCGAGCTCCTTCCAGTCGGCGGTTGCGGAATCGCGCACCGCGTCCCGAAGCAGGCGACGATCGACCTTGGGGTGAGCTTCGAGCGCGGGATCCATTTGGACTAGCTCCCTCAGAACCTCGCCCTGCCGCCGCGGCGAGTTAGGATCGAACGCCCGATCCCAGTAGGGTGGCTCTGCGCCACCGGAATCATCGCTGTGGTAGTCCTCGCAGTATCGCGTGCCAAAGAGGATGTAGACTAGGGCGCTTCGCAGTTCGCGGACAGTCAGGTGGGTTTCGCCTCTAAGGTGGACGGCCTGGAATGCGGCGAACAGGCGCTCTTGCGCCTGTTTGCGCACATCGCACGACGCCTTGTCCGGGAGCGAATCGGGACCAAACACCCGCGCCGCCTGATAGACCTTGCACCTTTCCCGCGCTGAGCAGGTCGTGCACGGCTCCCAAGTCTTTGCAGCTTCCGTCCCGCCGTAGAGACCCATCACCAACCGATCCAGAAACTTGGTCGTGACTTCGCCGTCCGTCAGGGAAACCTCTCCAACCCGAGGACTGCGGTTGAGATGGTGAAACGCGATATGCGAATGGTCGCCGAGTGCCCCGGGATCGTCCAGCAGGCGCAACAAGCTCTCCTTGAGCGGCGTGTTCGTCGGCTCCGAATGAATCCATTCGAGGAGTCGCCCGTCGTTGACCGCAAGCAGGTGGACACCTTCACCACTCCGACCCCCGTCCGTGAATGGCTCCAGAAATCCGTCCAGAAGCTGGTTGGCCGAAAGGCCCTCGTACGCAGCAGAGCCGTCTAGGTTCATGCGAACTCGCGTTCCATCCTCGAGCACTTGGTCGACGATGCGGCGGGAAGACTTGTGCCGACCGATTCCGAGTTCGTCGGCCAAGTGCTGGAGGAGTGCCGTCTTCCCGTCCCCGGCATTCCCACACAGGATCACCAGACTGACTTCCCGCCCCATGATCCGGCTCCAAAGCTCCGCCTCAAGGTCGGTCTCCACATATGTCTTCCGGGCGAATTCGGTATCTAGCCCTCTCGTCTCTCTGTTGCCCCGCCTGGATCCTGGATAGGATTCCAGCAGCTGCCCGAGCCATGGCACTTCGTTCGGCTGCCGCTCGCTCGGGAGGGCAGTAGTCTGCAGCGGTCCTCCCGGGACCAACCCGCCACCGTCCGTGGCGGCCGAGGAATGCAATGCTCCCGTGGCAACTGGATGTGTTGAACGCCCCGTCGAGACCGCGGCCCGAAGGGCCTCTAGAGCTGACCCGGCCGAAGCGAAGCTGTTCCCCGATCCGGCGTCGACGGCTCTGTCTAGGAAGCGGGCCAGCGCTGGGTACGACTTCCGCTCCTCCTGGTCCCAGTCCAGCTCGCCCTTCAGGATCGAGTCGCCGTCGCGAGGGAATGGTTCCCTATCGAAGATGATCTGAAAGAAGCTGGCAGCCAAGGCGTGAACGTCGTGTTTCGGCGACGCTGGCTCGCCCACCTCCCGAGATGGGGAACAGAAGAGCGCCGCACCCCGCGACGTGACGGCGTCGCCGATTCGGGTGACACAGTCGCAGTCGGTCAGTACGAGATTCTCTCCCGAGACGATCATGTTCTGTGGACTCACGCCGCCGTGGACTAAGCCGTTTCGGTGCAAGGCATCGATGGCCTCGAGCATCGAACACATCCAGCGCACCGCCAGATCCTGTGCATCCGTGTCTTCGTTGCGGGCAAGGAGCGTTAGCTTGCCCGCGAACTCGGCGACGGGAATCCCGTCAACCCATGACATCAGGGCGGTGAACTCATCAGCCCTCCACTCCGTCGCTACTTCGAACACGGTCGAGAGTCCCGGTTGCATGCCGACGGCACGGCGAACGAGTTGGTGGCTGTTGCGGATGAGATCTCCGCTTAGCCGGTCGTGTGCAACCTTGGCCACGAAGACCCGCAACTCTTCTCCGGTGGATGGGTCGAGTTCGACCACCTTGAAGGCCGTCGCAGAGCCCGCCGATCCCAGCCTCGCGACAATCCGATAGCTTCGACCCCGGAAGGACACCTCCTGCCCCTCCGTCCAAAACCTAGAAGGGAGAGCCGGTAACGAAACGGACTTGACCCTTACCCTGCCGAGGGAGCGTGCGAGCCGACCTAGATCCGCGCTCATAGGCTTTGACGACACACCCGAGATCCACGACTTCAGTACTCTCGTCGCCTCCGCGGCCTGCCGAGTGCCGGCCGCGTGTTTGAAGAGCTGACCAAGAGCAGCATGCAAGCCGAAGATGTCCGATTCCAATCCGGACAGAGCGTCTTCGCGCTCACGGGCTCCAATCAGCCCGGGCGAGCGCTGCGCCTGCTGGTTGCCATTTGGATCCGTTGGGTCCGTCGCCGGGCGTGCCTGGGGAATGCCGAGATCTCCCAGCGCAGCGGTGTTGTCGTGCAGCACCAGAATGGTGTCCGCGGACAGATTGCCGTGGACCATCGGCTGTCCATCTGGCCCGGTAGTCTCGTGAAGTTCCCTCACAGCCTGGATGGCTGACTTCGAGAATCCGAGCCGGGCCGACAGGTCCCAAGACGGATCGTCGGCTCGGTCGGCGAGACAAGGCGCGTCCAAGTAGACAATCGAGTAGAAACTCATCTCGCCCGTGTATCCGGGCACATCCTGAAATGAGTCTAGGATTCGTGCAGCCCACCGAAATCGCTGAAGTCGACGAATCGAGTTGTAGTGGCCTCGAGCTTCGTCCTCTGCTCCCTTCGCCGAGCCTGCAGACATGTCGAACAGATGCAGGATTGCCCGGTCGCGGCTAACGGAGTGCATCCCCCTGAATACCCGGTGGAAGCCGTCGCGGCGCGTGTCCAACCGTTCCAAGTTGACGTACCCGGCGAGCCGCCGGAGGGTGCCCTCATCCGAAACTCCCCGCTCCAGTGCCAGTAACCGGGCGATACGGGCAACCTGCTCCGCATCGAATATCTGGGGTCCGTTTGCATTGACGGCCTTCCGCCAATTCTTGAGCGAATAGAAGCGAACGTCGCGAATCGGGTCCCGACGGATGAACTTCGTAATCTCATTGGCAGGCTGGGTTAGCAACACTACCTGTTCAACCTGAGAGGTCGCCGGGATCTGCCCCCGAAGGACCGCCCCGACCTGACGAGCCTTCATGGCCACACGGTCCGCTTCGGTCTCGGCCAACGGCCAGTGTCGGTTTGCCCAGTGCTTGACCTCAATTACCCGCACACCGGGGGGCCCAACGGCGACCATATCGATTTCGTCCGACTGCAGCTGGTGGTCTATCGAGATGGTCAGGTTGGTGAGCAGCACCCACTCCCCATCACCGCGAAGGGACGCAAGACCCGCCTTGACGGAACGGAACGCGTCGGTCTCGCTCCGATTAGCGAAGGGGCCGCAGTGGACAGGTCTGACCTTCACGGCGATTCCTGATTCGTAAGCTGGGGAATGGACAGATGGGACAAGCAGTCACCAGCCATTTGGGAGATACCATGTTAGGCCAACTTTGGTCGGGACACTGACAGCCATTTCTGCCTGCTTTCCGGTACTCTCTCTAAGTCTGCCGATCTGCCCGTCGCCATTTTGTCCCTCGCCATGTACACTCTCTGCCAGACCCAGACCGGCGCTTCGATTCGGGAACGGGGTCGCAAGCCGTGCGTTAACGACAGTAATGCCTAGCTGATCAGGCAAGAGCTGATTCCGTCTTTACGGGAGCGCGCGCCGCGCTCGCAGCTGGCGGGTGCGCTGCAGATGGATGACGCCTGTCTGGGTGCGAGGACCCCGGCGGCCAGGGCACGGAGAACGTGACGCCGATCCCATTAGCCCTGCAGGTGGGCGGCTTCCACCACGAGAAGGTCATGAAGTAGCCGATGTCAACGTCCAGTCGGACAGCATGGTGAACTCGGAGGGCCTAGGCTGCGTCCTCGGGATGGAGACGACGGGCTGCGAGCACAAGCCGCACGTTGACGGGCGGCGGCAAGAACGGCTGCGAGATCGCCGGTGGGCTCCGTGTGAACACGATCCAAGGCAAATCCAAGCGCGCCGTGGACAGGACTACCCAGCCCTCGGGACCCACTACCTGGCGAAGTTCCTGCGCCGCATCGATCGCCACCGGGACTTGGGGGCGCTGCAGCGGAGGCTGCTGTACCCCGTGGCCACAGCGCTACCGCTGCCGCGTCCAATCGTCACTTCGAGCACCGTCGAGCCGTCGCCGCTCCCACCAGAGGACCGATAACTCCGGTTGCGCATGGAATAGTCCAACAGCAGCGCACCGTGACCACCAAGTGACCGCCGATGGGACTCGGGGACCAGCGCTACCGCTGGCCCCAAGAGACTCTTGTGCCTATCGTCATTCCCCCGACTGACCGGTCCGCGCCAGCCACAGCCAACCAATGACCCCATCCGTTGTAGACGCCTACTAGGACTAGGTTGGCCGGGAATCAGGTAGGCATGTGTGGCGCGGATTCAGTGGACTACCATGCGGCGACCGCCGTAGAGCGTACCCCGAACGCTTTCGGAGAGGCGCACTTCGACCATGTGAGGGGTCTTCTGCTCGTCCACCTGCGACGGGTAGTACCCGACAACGTACTCGGTCTCGGCCAACTCGGACAGCGATCCCAAGATCTTGCGGATCACCATGTTGTTGAGGACTGGCAGGTCGTAGCTTCGCCCGCCCGTGCGAGGACCGAATTCGGCGAAGATCCGCATCAGGTTCTCCTGATAGCCCGAATTAGACCGACGGTTCAGCGCCGGAACTGGATTCCGATTTGGCCCCAAGACCTGAACGCGCTCGGAGGAATTTGCGGGATTGGGCTGGCCTCCGCCCTCGTTCATGCGCGCACCAGGATTGAGCTGGCCTCGCAAGCCTGCCGCGCGCTGGCGGATCCGCTCGTGGCCGAGGACGACGGGATAGATGGGGATGCCGAATGCGTTGGCTGCCCCTACAGGCAGGTCAGGATTGAGATTCGTGGTGCTCAGGCCGTCGGAGAATACCACCATCATCCGAGAGACGTTCGGTCCCCGGCTCGACGCGTCCCGGGCGGTCTGCATGATCGCCTCGTAGACTCTGCTTCCGCCGGCCTCCGACTCGAATGTCTGGTCCAAGGCCCGCTGCAGCCTCTGCACGTCGCGGGTCGGGCCCGTGAATCGCTTCAGCTTGGCGGCAAAACCGTAGATGGAGATCATCACGTCTTTCCTGAGCCCCTCAAGCATCGTGCTGCGGATCGTGGTGAAATCGAGCAGGCCAGGGGTCATGACGCTGTAGCTGAAGTCAATCAGGAATATGATCTCGGTGGGCACGGTCCGCGAGCTCATCTCGCCATCCTCGGCGGGACCCTCCACGAATGCGATCCGCTGCGGCTGGCCGTCTTCGAACAGCTCGAAGGCCTCGGACCCTAGCCCGTTGACTGACGACTTCTTGCGGTAGACGTGCAGTGGGACGAGGACCAGATTGGACTCGGTCGTGATGATGAGTCCGGTGTCCTCTACTTCGGGCGGAGGCTCTTGGCCAAGTCCCACCGGCAGGGCGAGGATGGCAACGAGTGAAATTGGAAGAAGATGACGCATCGTGGGGCTGGCCTTTGCAGTTGCACTCTAGCACGAGGTTTGGCGCTCTGGCACGGTCCAGCGGTCGAGTGGACGAGAACTGAGCACGGAACGGGCCCGCATCCTGCTGCGCCGCTTGAGTCTGGAATGCGTAGACCGTTCGCAACCCTCGCACCAGTTTCCGTGCTCGGTACACGTGCGGAGTTGTCATCCTGCCACGGCACTACTCGCAACAAGTAGAGGGGACGTGACAGTCGGCCCCCGCACCAACAATCCAGCCGAACCGGCCTTCGCCCTAGCCCGGTGCAAGCTGCGCGGACGCCTATGGACGCGCCCACCTGGGCCAGGGCAAGCAGCACCAGCCGGCGGAATGCACCTTAGCTGCCAACCTGCTCGAACCGCGTTTCGTGCAAATCATCTGCGGCGCTCTCAACGAGCTGCCCACCAACCGCCGGGCCCGCGTCCACTCGACATGCTATCGCGGTGAGCCGTGCACGGGTTATCTAAGCAGGTTCGATGGCCCAGAAGTACGAAACCGGTGCGCTGAGACGGCTGCACTGGCGGTGCTAGGCGAACATTTGCAAGCGGTTGCCGATCGATGCCTGCGCGTTCAACTTGGGAATGCTGATGAGGTCGGTCAGGGGAATTGGTTTGGTCCGCACGTTGCAAGGACAAGCCGAGGAAAGTGCTGTTGGCCTTGTTCTCGTCATTCAATTGCCGCTGAGGCCCCCTGTAGCGGCCTTCTATGTGCGATTGGATACGTGTTGACTGGGACTCAACAAGGGATTTGCCCAAAAACACCCTTCTGCCCTGAAACGGGCGTTTGCCGTTGGAGTACACCTCAGACCGTCAGCCGGTTCGACGGACGGAAGAGCCACAATGACCACAGCCTTGCGATGTTTCCCGTTTGGGCCTTGTTCGAACCTCGACCTTCTAACCCATGGGACTGGAGAGAAGCGCAAGATGACCAAGTCGGATGAAGATCGACGGCACAACGCAATACGAGACATACTCTTGGACAAGGTCAAGCCAAAGATCAGTAACAGAGAATTCTTCTCGGCGCAGACATTCGACGCAACAACTCTCGCGCTCGAAGATCCGTTTGCGTTCTTGATCGCGAGTTGTCTAGGTCGCCAAACCGAATCAGAGAGAATCTGGACAATCCCGTACGATTTGAAGCAGAGGCTCGGAGCCTTGGATGTTGCTGCCATTTCACAGATTCCCGAGCGCAAGCTCGACCAGATCGCCAGAGAGTTACCAAACAAGCCGAGATTCGTCAATACCGCAGCCAAGACGATTCTCGATCTCAGCCGAATGATCCGAGACAAATCCGGCGGTCGAGCCGAGAACATGTGGCAAGACCGCTCGCCGAAACAGTTCGAGAGAGATCTCCGCTCGATTCGAGGTGTCGGTCCGCACATCGCCAGCATGACAAGCAATCTGGTGATCCGACTGTACGGCGACGTGTTCTCCCGGGACGACCTGAAGATGGTCGACATCAAGGCAGACATACACACCCGTAGGGTCCTGTACAGGCTTGGCATCGCTGCGGAGAACTCTGACACCGCCGCTTTGGAGGCAGCACGAAGACTCAATCCTCCGTACTCTAGAGGACTCGATGCTCCCCTTTGGTGCACATTTCCTGACATCGAGGGGACGGCAGGGGTTGCCCCTGCAGCAACGACCCATCTTGGATGGCGTGTTCCTCCTAGTGTCACGGTCTTCTGAAGCGAGACGTAGCCACAGGCAGAGTGAACGAGCACCTTGCGGCTTCACCGTGCTTCATTGGCAGTGAGTCGCGTGAGGTCGAGCGACTGCTGTAGCCCGTGCTCGGCAGGACCGCCGACGAGCCCGATTGGCTAACTGGCTCTGTCCCGCTGGCGCGCTATGTGGGCAGACCATTGTGCGGCGGCCTGCGGTCGCTGCGGCGCGGCGCACGTCCCGTCCCCGCGCGCTGCGATTCTGGCCACAGGTACCAGCAGCATCCGGCCCTGGTGCCGCTCAGGCGCGCGACAGCCACCATGATCTGGTTGCCGTCAAGGGAGACACGCCATTCTCGGCGATCGACCTCCCACCACCCTGTCACGCAGTTGGAGTGTCTGCCGCGCAGTCCACGGCATTATGGTCGCCAACGGGCAACGGAAGACTGCGCTTGGCCATTGGTCCTGCCACTAGCGAAGCTGGGCCGCGGTCCCTGATAGCACATGCAAGCCTGTCCCAGGAACTGTGATCCAGCACTCTTTCGAATTCCGACCAGACCGGCACCGATGACAGCCCATGCGGTAGGACGCGCGTCTTCTCAGCCTCCTGTTCCTCGTGCGAATGATGTAGGGTCACCAGTACGGCCCGGGTGCCCGGGGTCGCCGTTAGCCACTCGATGGGCATGTGTCCCTAGTCTCGAACTTACGACCCGCAAGAAGGCGCCAAGACGCACGACCGCTCACCCCTGGGCCAGTCCAAGTGGAGGTTTCGTGCCCTTTT
>JAPPMC010000151.1 GCA_028819235.1 Bryobacterales bacterium | reverse complement strand
AAGGATCGACTCCGGCAAGCGTCCCAAACATCAACAAAAGAATGTGCCTGGGGGCGGGGGCCCCAATTGCGGTGTGCAAGCCAGCGGCGCACGCGCGTCCGGCAATTCGTGGCCCCAGCAGGGCGTGAGCCAACCCGCTGTTCACCCGTGCAAGGGAAGGGTCTATCCCAGCGACTAGGCCCTTGCTGTGGTACTGTCGGTTCCGGCATGACTCCTGTATCGCGAATGCCCCTCGTGGTTACCCTGGCGCTGCTCGTGGCTGGCTGCGCCGCCGACACTCCTGCCACACCGCCCAACATCCTGTTCATCGCGATCGATGACCTCAATGACTGGGTGGGTCCATTGGGCGGGCACCCGCAAGTTCAGACGCCGCACATGGACCGCCTCGCTGCGCGCGGCACCACATTCCTCAACGCGCATACTCAGGCCCCCCTCTGCAATCCGGCGCGAACCAGCCTACTCACGGGTCGCCGCCCGACAAGCACCGGCATCTATGGGCTGTCGCCTTGGTTCCGCGAGGTTGAGGCCCTCAGTTCCATCGAGACGCTTCCCCAGTTCTTGGAGAGAAACGGATACGCCACGTATTCGACGGGAAAGATCTACCACGGCCGCTACGGCCGGGCGGACGCGGACAGCGAGTTTCAGTTCTTGGGCCCGGCAGCTGGCGTCGGCGCACGCCCGGAGGAGAAGCTGGTCCAGACGCCGCAAAACCATCCGCTGATGGACTGGGGGACATTCCCCCACCGCGACGAGGAGAAGGGGGACTGGAAGGTCGCCAGCTGGGCCGTCGAACAGCTCGAGGGGCCGCTCAACGGTCCGCAAGAGCGTCCCTTCTTCCTTGCTGCGGGGTTCTTCCTGCCGCACGTTCCCTGCTACGTCACCCAAGAGTGGTACGACATGTACCCCCTGGAGTCAGTCCAGTTGCCCGAGATCCGGCGCGACGACCGCGACGACACGCCCCGCTTCAGCTGGTACCTTCACTGGAAGCTCCCGGAGCCTCGGCTCAAGTTTCTCGAAGATGCTGGGGAATGGCGGAACCTCGTGGCGTCCTACCTTGCCTCGGTCAGCTTCGTGGACAGCCAGGTCGGGCGCCTCTTGGACGCCTTGGATGCGAGCGGCCATGCCGAAAACACGGTAGTCGTGCTTTGGTCAGACCACGGCTGGCATCTGGGCGAGAAGCTGATCACTGGCAAGAATACGCTCTGGGACCGCTCCACGCGCGTCCCTCTGCTGTTCGCCGGGCCGGGGGTCGCGGCGGGCTCCAACGTCACTTCGCCGGCCGAGCTGCTCGACATATTCCCCACGCTTGCCGAACTCTCTGGTCTGGACTTGCCCGAAGGGCTTGAGGGCCACAGTCTTGTACCTCAGCTTTCGGACTCTGCCGCCCCGCGACAGTGGCCGGCCATCACCACTCACAATCCCGGCAATCACGGCGTGCGCTCGGAACACTGGCGTTATATTCACCACGCCGACGGTTCCGAGGAGCTGTACGACATGCGCATCGACCCGCAGGAGTTCGACAATCTCGCTGGGCGGCCGGAGCACGCAGAAGTCATAGCGGAGCACCGACGTTATCTTCCGGCGGACGAGCAGGCCCACGCACCGGGAAGCCGCTCGCGCGTGTTGATCTACACCGATGGCGCCGTCAATTGGGAAGGAGAGGACATCTCACCTTCCGACCCGATTCCGGAGATCTGAGCCGGTGCCAGAACTTCGATGGCGCCGACCCCGAGGGTAGGTTCCTACCAACCTCGGGCGAGCCTCGCCCGCCGCAGCCGCGGCCGAATGCCACGCCTCTCACGTCGCCTCGTTTCCTGTGTCCGCGCGCCCCGACGATCGGCGTGTGGTCTTGACTAGAGGGCAGTGGGGCCGACTGGCCTCTTTCATGCCTCTTGTCACCTAGCGGTGGCCTCGCAAGTGCGACGTAACTGCTCCGGCGGGCATTGCGGGTAGGGTTGCGGTCGTGGGTCTACCAGCTAGCGACCTCCTGTCGAGCCCCCAACCGGATCCCGGTGGTGACGTCAGAGACCGGGGCAGGCTCGACACCCAGCACAAGTACGCCAAGCCGGCAAAGATCCTACTCGCGAAGCCATGCCGCCGCGATTGGACGACGATCCTCCACCGCTGATTCTTCATCTCCCTCCACGCGTCCGCCGAACGGTAATCTGCGAGTATCTGGTCGGTCCGGCGACCGCCGCGCGTGATGCGATCCTAGAGTCCTTTGGTCGCTTGCGCAACCGCTAGCGCCCAATGCAATGGGAGGCCGTAGGGACTTGACATTCGACCGTTCCGCCCCTTGGAGTGGCCTTTCCCAAGATCCGTATATATCCGCCGCCGTGTTCCTTGGATTCCCGGCTTCCCGGCGTGCATTAGACTGAGACGCTTTGCCGCGAAGTGTCCTAGGAGTCATCCCGGCGCGGTACGCGGCCCGGCGGTTTCCCGGCAAGCTGCTCGCCGACCTTGGCGGAAAGCCAGTCCTGCAGCGCGTCTATGAGGGAGCCGCATCATGCCCGCGGCTCGACCGGGTCGTCGTCGCCACCGATGACGACCGCATCCGGTTCGCTGTAGAGGCCTTCGGAGGAGACGCCACCCTCACATCCGCGGAGCACCTTTCCGGGACGGACCGGGTAGCCGAGGTGGCCGGTCGCTCTTCGCACGACGTGGTCGTCAACATTCAAGGAGACGAGCCCTTCGTGAACCCTGCAGTTCTTGAGCAGGTCGTGGACCCTCTCCTCAGCGTTGGGGGACCGGACATGGCAACCCTCTGCAAGCGGATCGTCGACCGCGAGACGTTCGAGGATCGAAATGTCGTTAAGGTGGTCACCGACGACGCCGGAATGGCTCTGTACTTCTCGCGCAGCCCGATCCCTTGCCCGCACCGAGAGGCTGTCGTTCGAGCTTGGGAGCACATCGGGATCTACGCCTACCGCCGGAACTTCCTGCTCGCCTTTAGCCGAATGCCGCCAGGATCGTTGGAGAAGGCGGAGGGCCTGGAACAGCTTCGGGCCCTAGAGCGGGGCTACCGCATTGCGGTGGTGGAGACCTGCGATCACGTCGGCGTTAGCGTTGACACGCCGCAGGATCTGGAGCGCGCCCGCACGGCGCTGGAAGCCGCTCGGATGAGGTCCGCAGTGCGGTGATCGGGCGGCGCAGCGGCGCATTGAAGCCCGGCTCCCGGGTTCTCTACAATGGGGAGCGGGGATCGGGCGGTCGCGGTTGAGGCGGTGCCCATCCGGAGGATTACGCATGGCAGCATCAAAAAAGGGTGGCGCAGTGTCGGCCGGATCACTGATTGAACGCATCAAGGCTGCCCTCCGTGCCGAGGACAGGGACGAACAGGTCAAGATTCAGTCGCGGCGCCGACTGGTCGGCCTGCTGACCGGCGGCTTTCTGACCGCCAATTTCCTCATGTTCCTGCGGTTCTTCTTCCCGCGCACGATCTTCGAGCCGCGCACGCAGTTCCGCATCGGCCTTCCCACGGATTTCGCGATCGGCGTCGACACCCGCTTCCAGAAGAGTAATCGCATCTGGGTCGTACGCACGACGGACCGGCTCTTCGTGATCTTCGCGAGCTGTACGCACCTCGGGTGCACTCCGGACTGGAAGCTGAGCGAGGCAAAGTTCAAGTGCCCCTGCCACGGCAGCGGTTACGACCCGGAGGGCCGCAACTACGAGGGCCCTGCGCCCCGGCCGATGGACCGCGCCTACGTGGCGCTCGACCCGCAGGGCCGCATTGTCGTGGACACGAGCGTGCTGTACCGCGAGGAGAAGGGGCTGCCGACGCAATTCGACTCACCGGGCAGCTTCATCCAAGTCTGAGGACGAAAGGCACACAGCAGCATGGCAGTTTCCAAGAAGGCCGCAACCAAGTCCACGCCGTCAGCCACCAACGGCAGCAACGGCAGCCGCCAGTTGCTGGGCCTCACGGTCGATCCGCAGGAGATCAAGCAAAAGGCCCTGATGGACCTCAAGGCCATCAAGCAGCCCACGAAGACCGAGGTCTACAAGTCCATCTTCCGGGTCAAGCACGATCAGACGGCTCGGAGCCGCACCTTGGGCGTGCTGAGCAATGTCTTCCTGCACCTCCATCCCGCGCGGGTCAACCGCGACGCCGTGCGCTTCAGCTTCACATGGGGCATGGGTGGAATCAGCTTCTATCTCTTCTGGGTGCTGACGTGGACGGGAGTGCTGCTGATGTTCTACTACCACCCGACCAAGGTGCAGGCCTTCCGCGACATCCTCTACCTGGAGCACGACGTGCCCTTTGGCAAGCTGCTTCGCAACATGCACCGCTGGGCGGCCCATGCCATGGTGCTCACCGTCCAGTTGCACATGTTCCGTGTCTTCCTGACCGGGTCCTACAAGAAGCCAAGGCAGTTCAACTGGTCGGTAGGCGTCATCCTGCTGGTGCTGACATTGCTGTTGTCGTTCACCGGCTACCTCCTGCCGGACGACCAGCTGGGCTTCTGGGCGGTCACGGTGGGAACCAACATGGCCCGAGCGACGCCGATGCTCGGGCACGAGGGGCCGTTCGGGCCGCAATTCGGCATGACCCCGTTTAACGACGTGCGCTTCGCCCTGCTGGGCGGGTCTATCGTCGATGCGAACGCGCTGCTGCGCGCCTACATCTGGCACTGCATCGCGATTCCGGGATTTGCGGCGACCTTCATGATCGTCCACTTCTGGAGGGTGCGGAAGGACGGCGGCATCTCCGGGCCCAACCGGATCATGCTGGAGAGCGAGATCAAGCCCTTGCGCAGGTAGGGCGTCGGCCGGAAGGAACGTTCACCATGGACTGGCACCAACTCTGGACCATCATCTCGCTGCCCGACAACATACCGATCGTCGGGATGCTCTTCATCATTCCGTTCTTCACCTGGTTCGGGCTCCGACAGGCGTTCGCCAACGACCGGTTGCTTGCGAAGCTCGAGGCCGACCCGAAGCTGGCTAGGACGCACCACCGCAAGACCCAGCCGTTCCAGAAGGGCTGGGCCCGGGAATTGCCCGTCTGGCCGTACCTGATGCGCATGGAGTTCTTGGCCGTTGTGATCGTGACGTTCATCCTCATGGTCTGGTCCATCACGCTGGACGCGCCGCTGGAGGAGCCGGCCAACCCTTCGCTCACGATGAACCCCTCCAAGGCCCCTTGGTACTTCCTTGGCCTTCAGGAGATGCTGGTCTACTTCGACCCTTGGATCGCGGGGGTCGTGATGCCTACCCTAATCATCATTGGGCTGATCGTCATCCCCTACATCGACGAGAACCCGCTGGGCAATGGCTACTACACGTACAAGCAGAGGAAGTTCGCGATCTGGACGTTCATCTCCGGGTTCATCATCCTGTGGTGCTCCATGATCGTCATCGGAACGCTGATCCGCGGCCCGGGCTGGATGTGGTTCTGGCCCGGCATGACTTGGGATCACAACCGGCTGATCTTCGAGATCAACCGAGACCTGCATGAGATCATCGGCATCACCTCCCAGCCCTGGATCGGAATCTTCGGGGGCCTGGTCGTCGGCGGATTCGTAACCGCCGCCGGGTATGGCTGCCACCGCCTGATCATCGCCACCGAGTTCACCCGAAAGATCCTTGGGCGAATGTCGCTGCTGCAGTACGCGATCCTGCAGGTGCTGCTGATCATCATGCTGGCCCTGCCGGTCAAGATACTGGCGCGCCTGCTGTTCCGCATCAAGTACGTCTGGGTGACGCCTTGGTTCAACGTCTAGGGTTGCCCCGCACCAAGGGTCTCCGAGGAAGCAGATAGGGATTCACATGCCAGTCGAGAGAAAAGTCCAGCCGGACCCGATCACCACCAAGTCCTACAGCGTCCACCTGTTGGTCTCAATGCTGCTGCTCACGGCGTCGCTGGTCTGGGCGGTGTACGACGAAGTGGAGGTTATGCGCCCGTATAAGGATTACCAGGCCCGCTTCCGCGCGTACTACACGCGCTTCCTCGCGGAACTGCAGCCCCAGCAGGCGGCCAAGCAGCAGGCCATCCGCCAGTCTCCGGAGTATCAGGAGTTGAACCGCGAGCTGACCGACGCCGAGCAACAGGTCATGGGTCGGATACAGGAGATCGACCGCATCACGGGAGGCGGCGTCGTGCCGCGCATGACGGCGGCCCGCAACGCTTTCCAGGTGCTGCGCAGCGAGATCGACGCCCTCCGGTACCAGATCGAAGTCTCGGACGACGACGCGGAGAAGGACGAGATCCGCGAGGAGATCGAAGAGATCCGGGCCAGGATCGTCGAGGTGGATCTCCCTCTCGCAGACGGGTCCGGAGACGTGGAGGAGCGCGAGATGCGCTTCGAGGAGCTAGAGCAGGAGTTCCTGAGCATGCAGCAGCGACGCGTTGACCTGCAGGCCGAGCGTCTCGAGTTGCTGGAGAGGGCCAATGAGCTTCGAGGTGAGCGGGATGGCCTGATGGCCGACCGCTTGCCTGGCCTTGGCGCGACTCAGATTGACGGGCTGCTGGCCAACATGGCGAACTTTGAGATCGGCATCAAGCAGATCCACTTGCTTGACATCGATCTTGTGGACCGCTGCGAGTCCTGCCACCTGGGCATTCGCGAACCGGTGGAGATCGGGCCGACAGACCTGCTTTATCCGGTCTTCCGCAGTCACCCAAGGCCGGATCTGCTGGCCATCCACGACCCCGAGGCCTTCGGCTGTTCGTCCTGCCATAACGGCAATGGCCGGGCGACGCGCAGTGTCACCAAGGGCCACGGACGGCACAAGTTCTGGCTGTGGCCGCTGTTCTACCCGGAGAATGTCGAAGCGGGCTGCCAGCAGTGCCATGCCAAGGAGATCGTCACGCCGGGAGGCGAGACCCTGAACCACGGCCGGGAACTCTACATGAACAAGGGCTGTTGGGGCTGCCACCGCTTCGAGGGCTTCGACGCCGAGTCGGAGGAGCTGACGGCGATCGTCCAGCAGTTGCGCAACCTTGAGGCCAACCGAGATGCCAACGCTAAGGAGATGCGCGAGAGCATCGAGCTTGGCGACACTTCCGCCGATGGGGCGACGGCCCAGCGCTACTACGCGCGCGCCGAGGAGCTCCGCCTCACCAATTCGCGCATCGATGCGGAGATCCACAACCTCGGTGTCGAGCGCACCAATCTGGCCGAAGAGGTCAAGAAGTTTGGGCCCAGCCTCAAGGAGATCAAGGTCAAGGACGTCAAGGAGTGGATTCCGGAGTGGATCAAGAACCCCCACGAATTCCGCCCCGGGTCCAAGATGCCGGTGTTCCGCCTCTTGGACGAGGAGGTCCAGCAGATCTCGGCCTATCTCTGGCAGAACGCCCTAGACGGGGATCTGCGCTCGCACCCGATGGGCAATTCCACCCGCGGCAAGGAGCTCTTCGAGACGCGGGGATGCATGGGCTGCCACTCGATCGGCGAGGGGGACAGCCGCGTGGGCGGCACGTTCGCCGCCAACCTCAGCCGTGTCGGCGAGAAGATGAACTACGACTACATGGTGCGCTGGATCCACGACCCGTCCGAGGTGACGCCGGATCCCGACGTGCCCGACGAGCTGCGGCCCAGGCCCGTGATGCCTTCGCTGAGGCTCACCGAGGCAGAATCCAGGGACATCGCGGCGTACCTGAGCCAGCAGCGCACGGATCAGGAGTACCCGCCGGCCCCGTACATGGACGACCCGCAGATGGCCGAGGCTGGCCTCGTCGCCATCCGCCACTACGGGTGCGCTGGCTGCCACGAGATCTCCGGGCTGGAGGAAGAGGGGCGAATCGGCACCGACCTCACCGTTGAGGGGAGCAAGCCCCTCGATCGTCTCGACTTCGCCCTCAAGACCCACGAGGCCGAGATGGAGGGCTGGCACAGCCACAAGGGCTTCTTCGAGCGCAAGCTGGAGAATCCGGCCTTCTTCGACGAGGGCAAGGAGCGAGAGCACCTCGAGCGCCTGCGCATGCCGAACTTCAACCTGAGCCCGGATGAGATCACCGCGCTGACTACGTTCCTGCTGGGAGCCGTCGAAACGGTCTTTCCCGAGCAGTACCGCTTCGAGCCCGAGGACGAGCGCGCCGCCGTTCAGGAAGGCTGGTGGATCATCACGCGGCACAACTGCAACGGATGCCACCAGATCCGCCCGGGCAACGTCTCGGCCTTCATGACGATCCCGCGCTACACGGACGATCCGGACTGGGCCGAGCAGCTGCCGCCCCAGCTGTACACCCAAGGCGCGCGTGTGCAGCCGGAGTGGCTCTCGGACTTCCTGCACAACCCCGCGCTCAGCGAGACCGCCACGAACCGCAATGGCGTGCGCCGGTACTTGGAGGCGCGCATGCCGACGTTCTACTTTTCGGATCGCCAGGTGTCCAAGCTCACGAAGTTCTTCATGGCGCGCGATTCCCAGCCGGTGCCGGACCTTCCAGAGTCAATGGAGCCGCTGACGCCATCGGAACGGGCGGTCGGGCGACAGCTCTTCACCAGTGATGCCGCGCCGTGCTTGGACTGCCACATGACCGGGATTCCGTCGCAGGACGTCGACGCCACTGCGCCGAACTTCCTGATCGCGGCGGAGCGGCTGAAGCCGAACTGGACATTCCGGTGGCTGCTTGAGCCGGCGTCGATCGCACCCGGCACGGCGATGCCATCCGGGCTGTTCGAGCGGGACGGTGACCGCTGGGTCTTCGCCGGGCAGATTCCGGCCCAGGCCCGAAACTACGCTGGGGACCACGCCGATCTGCTGACGCGCTACATGTTCCAGATGGACGCAGCGGAGTTGGCAAGGCTGCGGGCCCTACAATGAGCCTGAGGGCCCGTACCCGAGGAGGCTGACAAATATGCATCGAATCGTTGTGGCCGCTATTGCGGCGACTGCCACCCTGCTGGCCTTGGCATGGGGCTGTGGCGGGGACGACTACTTCGAGGAGTACGACGCGAGGTCGTCGGGTTCCGCGACGTCGGGAGAGGCTGGGGCGCCGGTCGCCGAGATGGTTACGGTTGACCCCGCCACCGCCGTCACGGTCAAGGGCGTGGTCACCTTCTCGGGCGATGCGCCGCGCTTCCCGCCGGTGAACATGAGCGCGGAGCCGGACTGCGTTCGCCTGCATGGCGGTCGCGTGCCCTCGGACAGGGTAGTCGTCAACGACGGCAAGCTGCAGCACGTGCTGGTGTGGGTCTCCGGAGGCTTGGAGGGGAAGCGCTTCCCGGTCCGGACGGACGCCGTCAACCTCGACCAGGACGGCTGCATCTACAAGCCCCACGTCGTAGCGGTCCAGATGGGGCAGGCGATCAACATCACGAACTCGGATCCGACGACTCACAACGTGCATCCGCTGCCCCGGGAGAACCGCGAGTGGAACAAGTCCCAGACATCGGGAGCGCCGGCGATCGAGTACGCCTTTCCGAGGGCCGAAATGAAGATCGCGGTGAAGTGCAACATCCACCCCTGGATGCAGGCCTACATCCATGTCATGGAGCACCCGTACTTTGCGGTCAGCGGCGCGGACGGCGCGTTCGAGATCGGTAATCTGCCCCCGGGCACGTATACCCTGCAGGCCGTCCACGAGCAGTTCGGGGAGCAGGAGACGCAGATTACCATCGGCGCCAGCGAGACACAAGAGGTCGCCTTCGCGTTCGCCCGTTAGCCTGCGGACTGCGATCGGCCCGGCGTGCGCATGACTGCCAAGCACACGCAGGCCGTGCCGCGCGTAGCAGGAGGTCTGGGCTGGACCGCGCAGCTGGCCGACTACTACGACCTCACGAAGCCGACGATCGTCTGGCTGATCGTGATGTCGACGGCCGTGGGCTGCTTCCTCGCGGCGGACGGATCGCTTGCGGCAGTTGAGACCGCGCAGGCGCTGCTGGCGACAGCCTTGCTGGCGGCAGGGACGGGAGCGCTGAACCAGTGGTCCGAGCGGCGCGAGGACAGCCTGATGCGGCGCACTCGGCTGCGCCCCATTCCGGCGGGCCGCATCTCGGCGAAGGCGGCCTTTGGCTACAGCGCTGTGCTGGTCAGTGCCGGACTGGTCTACCTGCTGCTCGCGGTAAACGCCCTGTGCTTCTGGGTGGGAGTGGTCACCGTGGTCTCGTACAACTTCGTCTATACGCCACTCAAGACCCGCACATGGTGGTCCACGGCGCTTGGCGCGGTCCCCGGTGCGATGCCGGCGCTGATGGGCTGGGCGGCGATGCAGGGCAGTTTGGGACCGCGCGCTTGGGTGCTCTTCTCGATCTTGTTCCTCTGGCAGTTCCCCCACTTCTACGCGATCGCATGGATGTATCGCGAGGACTACGCTCGCGCCGGAATCAGGATGCTGCCGGTCATCGAGCCGTCCGGGAAGTCTACACACCGCCAGATTCTGGCGACGCAGCTGCTGCTGCTGCCCGCCTCGATGGCACCGGCTTGGACGGGTCTGGCCGCCGGCTGGTACGCCCCGTTGGCCGTGCTGCTCAGTGGCGGCTATCTCGCTGCCGGCGTGCGTCTGGCTCGGAGCGGATCGGCCCCGCATGCCAAGGACCTGCTGAAGGCCTCAGTCTTCTACCTGCCGCTGCTCTACGCGCTTCTCGTGATCGCCAGGCCGTGATGGGTTCGCCGCAGGGCTCCTAACGGTCTCAGTTAGTTGGCCTCGTCCCCGGTGGCGGCGTCCTTCATTGCCTCTGCTGGCTGGGCTAGGGCAGCCTTGGCCCCGTCACGGATGAGGCTGCCTTCCGACGGGCCTTGGAAGAACATGAAGCCTTCCCGGTCCCGCCATGCAAGCGGCCCCGCTAGGATCTTTCCGGCCTCCAGCGTCTCCTCCCGGATGGTGTCGATCAGCTTCACGTATCGCGGGTCGTCCCTTGAGTAGCCCGTGAAGCTGCCAATGTCCCCGCTGGCCGCAAACACCACATCAACGCCGTCGATGGCGGCGACTTCCCCGACTATGTCGACACCCGCCGGGGACTCGATCATGACCACGACCATGATGTTGTCGTTGGCGGCCGCGCGGTAGCCAGGCCCCCAAAGGCGGCCGTACTGGCCACCGCCCTGACTGCGCTTGCCTCGGGGCGGGAACTTCGCGTACGTCACGCCGTCCTGCGCCTCCTGGACGCTGTCCACCATCGGAACGACGATGCCGAGGGCGCCGATGTCAGTTGCCTTCTGGATGTCCCCCTCGGTCGGCGTCGGGACGCGGATGAAGGGGATGGCCGGGGCGTCCCGGCAGGCCCAGATCATCCTTGCTACCTGCTCGTACGTGAGCGGGCTGTGCTGCATCTCAATCCACATGAAGTCGAAGCCGGCATTCGCCATGGAGCAGTAGATGTTCGGGTCCGACGTGTAAATCGTCCCGCCGACAACCTGCTTGCCCTCTGCAAGCTTCTGCTTGACGGTGTTGAACAGCTTGCCGTCTTCCGCCCCCGCCAGCGAGCTGCAGGCAAGCAGGAGGGTGGGCAGGATCACGCTGCGGATGTTCATGTGGCTTGGCCTCCGATCTGAGTCTCGTGGCCCCCAACGGGCGGCCCGCCACAGTATACACCCGGCTTGGCCGCGCTCTATGAGTGTCCGAGGCCGCACGTGCAGGCTGGGTCCGGAGGCCGTTCGGGCTCCTGCACACGCTGCTGGCGAGCCGCTCCCGGAGCAGTCCAAGTACCGGATGAAGCGCCCGCCAAGCCACGACCTCTGGTGCCGCTTTCTTCCCTCGGTGCGCGGAACGCAAGAGTGTCCAGTCAGGTCACCAACGAAAATCGAGATGAATGCACGTATGCATTACGAATACCCTATGATAGGGATGTGGATACGGTCCAGCTGGCCCTCGTCGTTGTCTTGGTCATCGCTTGCAGCCTTCAGCTCGTCCTGCTCGCCCAGTCCCGCGGGCGCAGGGCTGGCCAGTTGCAGTCGTCGCTTCTGGGGATTCAGGCGCGGCTGGATGAGCAGGCGCGTCGCCAGGGCGACGAGTCGCGCGCGCTGCGCGAGGAGCTGGACCGCCGTCTGGCCCGCAGTTCCGAGTTGTCCGCGCAGAGCCTGGCCGACATCAGCGGCCGTCTCGCCCTGATTGATCGGGCACGGCAGGGCCTCCGGGACCTCTCCGCCGAGGTGGTCTCCCTTCGCCGCGTTCTGTCGGACCGCTCCGCGCGCGGCGCCTTTGGAGAGGTCCAGCTCGGCGCATTGGTGCAGGACGTGCTCCCGCCAGGGAGCTACCGCATGCAGTGTGCCTTGGCGAACGGGAAGAGGGCTGACTGCGTCCTGCTGCTGCCGCCTCCGACGGGAATGGTCGCGATCGATTCCAAGTTCCCGCTGGAGAACTACCGCCGAGGGTGCAACCCAAGCTTGGACATCGATGCGAGGCAGCGGTCGGCCGCAGCCTTCGGTCGTGACCTCAGGAAGCACGTCGAGGATGTGGCGCGAAAGTACATCGTGGCGGGCCACACTTGCGACTACGCGGTCCTCTTCGTGCCATCTGAGGCCGTGTTCGCCGAGATCCACGTGTCGCATCCCGCCGTCGTTGAGCTGGCCCAGAAGCGCCGCGTGATGCTCACGTCGCCGACCACTCTGATGGCCGTCCTGACGACCGCCGTCTCCATCCTGAAGGACGCTGCACTGCAGGAGCACGCCCGAGACATTCAGGAGCACCTGCGCAAGCTGGCGGACGACTTCAAGCGATTCGAAGACCGCAGCGCCAAGCTCGCGACCCACTTCCGGCAGGCCGACCGGGACTTGAGGGGCTTGACGACCTCGGCGCGCAAGATCGCGACGCGCTTCCGGCGGATCGATCGGCTGGACCTTGGCGAGCCGGGCGGCAGCCGCCAGGGTTTGGCCGGCCTGAAGCGCCGGAAGGCGGGCCGGAGCTAGTCCCCCACGAAGCGGGAGTACAGGCTGCGGGCCAGTGCCGGGTCCCGCGTGCCCTTGACGATGGCCCGTCCGTCGGCGAACACCGTCAATTCGTGCGGTGGGCACAGAAAGCGCAGCGCCAGCTCGCTGCGTCGCACCTCGCCGATTCGCTCGAGGCCATCGGCCAAGATCCCAAGGCTGATGTGGCGGCGTCGGCCGCGGACCTGAACGGCATCGCGGCCACAGAGCTTGGCGGCCGGGTCCGAGACGGCCGCCAAAGCCCTAAACTGTCGGCGTTGGCACGTCGGGCACTTCGGGTCTGGCGAAGCGGTCGCCACCGACGAGCGCTGACCGCGCCACGGATCCAGCGTTACGAGACGAGCGGTGGCGCTGTCCATCTGGCCCGTCAGCACCTTCAGCGCCTCCACGACCTGCAGCGACGCCACTAGGGCGGTGACGGCGTTCAGTACGCCGGCGGTGTCGCACGTCGGCTGCGGTGATGTGGGTGCTGACGGGAACAGGCATGCTAGGCACGCCGTGCTTCCCGGGACAATGGCCATGACGGAGCCGTGTGTGCCAACGGCAGCGCCGTAGATCCATGGGATTGCCAGCTTGACCGCGGCGTCGTTCAGCAGGTATCGCGTCTCGAAGTTGTCCGTCCCGTCTAGGATCACGTTCGCGCCCCCAAGTAGTCGCTCCGCGTTGCGGGCCGTCAGGTCCGCAACAGCAGGGACGACGCTGACCTCGGAGTTCGCCAGTCGCAGGTGCTTCGCGGCGGCCTCGGCCTTCGGTGTGCCCTGGTGCGCGTCCCGCTCGTCGAAGAGCACTTGTCGCTGCAGATTGCCCACTTCCACGTAGTCCCGGTCTACTAGGACGGTCTCGCCCACTCCGGCCCGCACGAGCAGCGATGCTTGGACCGTGCCCAGCGCTCCGCAGCCCACTACCACGGCCCGTGATGATCCGAGCCGCGCCTGGCCCGAAGGACCGATCTCTGGCAGCACGCACTGACGCGAGTAGCGATCGTCCGCGCGTCCCGAAGCGACCCCGGACTTGCGGGAGCCCCGCTCCTGTGCAGTTGTCCTCAGCATCCCTATAATTCTCTTAGCATTGCACTGCAGGTGGCTGACCGTGCTGGCGCTGTATGGCTTGGCGGCCGTGCCCTGCGCCTCTGCGACGTACTTCGGGACTTCGGTTTCGGAGATTGTCTTCGAGCCTCCGCTTTCGCCGGAAGCGCAGCTTGAGCATGAGGCGCTGCTCGAGGTCCAGCAGGGAGAGCCGCTGGCTTCGGGACAGCTGCGTCGGTCCATCCAGGCGCTGTTTCGCACCGGTCGCTACAGCGACATACAGGTCGACGCCAGCCCGGGGAGCGATGGCGTGCGCTTGACGTTTCTCACCAGCCCGGCTTGGTTTGTGGGCAACGTCCGCGTGACCGGCGTAGCCCGGCCGCCGTCGGCGGGTCAGCTCGTCAACGCGACCAAGCTGAGGCTTGGTGAGCCCTTTTCTCAAGAGCGGATCGGGGAAGCCGAGAGTGCCGTTCGCTCCGTTCTGGCGGAGTACGGCCATCGCGAGCCTTCCGTCAGCGTTTCCTTGGATCGGGAAATCGAAAACCAGCTGGTGCATATCACCCTCGAAGTGCGGGCCGGTCGAAGGGCCCAGATCGGCGCATTGCTGGTTTCCGGCGAGAGCCCCGCGCTGGGCGAGGCCGAAATCCGCACAATCGCGCGCTGGAAGCGGGGCTCGGACTTTCGCAGGGACCGCGTCCAGAGCGGCATCGCACGCCTCCGGCAGCACTTTGAACGCCTCGGTCACTCCCGCTCCTCGATTCGCGTCCTGGCGGCTGAATACCGCCCGTCGGTGAATGAGATCTCTTTGGTGGCGCACATCAATCCCGGGCCGAAGACGGAGGTTCGGCTTGAGGGTGCCCGGATCAGCCAGAAGCGGCTGCGCCGGCTCCTCTCGCCCGTCTTCCGGGGCTCCTTGGACCAGGACCTTCTCGAGGCCGGCCGTTCCAGCCTGCTGGATTACTTCCAGGCGCAGGGCTTTGCGGAGGCTGAACTGAGCTATCAAGTGGACCGGACAGCTGGCCAGGACGCGACGGTCACCTATCGCATTGAGCGCGGCGTCCGCCGGAAGCTACGGGCCGTGGAGATCGTCGGCAACGCTTACTTCGACGCTGGCACGATTCGAGAACGGATGCAGATCCTAGGAGGAGGCACTGGGGGCGGCGCTAGTCGGTACACCGCTTCGCTGCTGGAGGCTGACCTAGCCGCGATCCGCCAGCTGTACTCTTCGAATGGGTTCCGCGACTTCAGCGTTTCGGCAAGCCTCGTTCCGCGAGACGGTTCCGGAGATTTCACGATCCGCATCGAGATTGCAGAAGGATCCCCCACCCTCGTCTCGAACTTGGAGACGTCGGGCATGGCAGGGTTTCCCGGCGACGAAGAAGCGTTCCAGTTCGCGTCTGCCGAGGGGCAGCCCTTCAGCGAGGCCAGCATCGCCTCCGACAGGCAGCGCATCCTGCGCGAATTCTCCGACGCGGGCTATCAGGCCGTGCGGTTCGACTGGAGGGCTGAGCCGTCCGAATCTCCGGGTCAGGTCGTCGTGCACTATGGAACCAGCCACGGGCCGCCGCTGCGCACAGGGCGCGTCATCCTCTCGGGTGCATTGGGCACACGCCCCGACGTGCTCGCGCGCACTGTTGAACTGCGCACAGGTGAGCCGCTGTCTCAGGCGGCAATGCTCGCGACCCAGCGCAATCTATACGACCTCGGAACGTTCTCAAAAGTGGACGTGGCGCTCCAGAATCCGGATGGCAGCGAGGCCCACAAGAATGTCCTGATCCAAGTCGAGGAGGCGCGTCGGTGGGCTTTCGGGTTTGGCGGGGGAGCCGAGATCGGCCAGATCGCCCGGAACACCGCCGAACTGACGAATCCTGCAGGCGAGGCCGGCTTCAGCCCGCGCATGACTGTCGAGGTCACGCGGCTGAACGTGCTCGGCAAGGCCCACACGCTGAGCTTCAACACGCGGCTCTCGCTGCTGCAGCAACGTGGCCTGTTTACTTATCAAGCGCCGCGCTGGTTCGATTCGGACCGTTGGGAGCTTCAGATCACGGGCCTCTACGACACGTTCCGGAATGTCAACACATTCGCCGGACGGAGGTTCGAGGGTGCCGTGCAACTCTCGCAGAACCTCAGCAGGACCACCACTGTGCTGTACCGATATGCCTACCGTCGCACGTCCATTGATGACGAGACATTGAACATCGAGCCTCTCTTGGTGCCGCTGGTCTCGCAGCCAGTCCGCGTCGGGTCCGTCTCGTCCACGTACATCGCGGACCGCCGAGACAACCCGACCGACACGTCGGCGGGCATGTACAACACCGTCAACGTCGCCTTGGCCTCGATGCTGCTCGGGTCCCAGCCCAGCTTTGCGAGGGTCATCGCCCAGAACAGCACGTACCACCAGGTCCGCCCAAGGGTGGTCTTCGCGCGCATGCTGCAGCTCGGCGTGGCCGTGCCGTGGGGACGCTTCGCCACCGGAGGGACGGAGGATGTGGGCTTCTTCCGGCGGCCGGACCCGCGCGTTCCCTTGTCGGAGCGGTACTTCGGCGGAGGAGCAAACTCTCACCGAGGCTTCGCGTACAACCAGGCCGGGCCTCGTGACGCTGCCACTGGATTCCCGTTGGGCGGGGGCGCACAGCTGCTCAACAGCGTCGAACTGCGCTTTCCGCTCGTGGGCGTGGGCATTTCGGGTGTCGTGTTCCACGACGCGGGCAACGTGTACTCGCGTCCCGGGCGGATCAGCCTGCGGTCGAAGCAGGTTCTCCAGCGGTCTGCTGAGGGCGGCCGGGACTTCGACTTCGACTACATGGTCCATGCGCTCGGCTTCGGCGTGCGGTACCAAACTCCGATCGGCCCGATTCGCTTGGACTTGGCGTACACCGCAAATCCGCCGCGCTTCGTTGGGTTCGACGGGACACGCCGGCAGCTGCTGCGCGGGGCCGGTACGTTCCGCGAACAGCGCGCGAGTGCCTTCCAGTTTCATTTTTCGCTTGGCCAGACGTTTTGAGGATCCCGGACTGATGCGACGAATCTCTGCCGGTCCGGCGCTGCTCGCGATCGCCGTCTTGATTGCCGGACCCCTGCGGGCCGAACTGATCGACGGGGTGGTGGCGATCGTCGGTTCGGAGGCGATCACCCTTTCTGAGGTGGGAGAGGAGATCCGCTTGCAGGCCATGCTCAACCGGGAGGAGCCAGAGCTGGCTTCAGACCTCGGTCGAGACGTGCTGCGCATGCTGGTTGACCGCCGCCTGGTCCAGCTGGACTTGGCCCTGACTCCGTTCTTGGCGGCGGAAGTCAGCGACGTGGAGGCCGCTCTGCGCCAACTGCGTGAAGATACTTTCCTAGGCGGCCGGAGTTTCGCTGCGGCGCTCGGCCACTACGGCCTGACGGACGGCACTGTGCGCGAGTACCTCCGCCAGCGCGCGAGTTTCGAGCGCTATGTGGCGTTCCGGTTCAAGACCGGCCTGCGGATCGACCAGGACGAGATCGAGCGGCGCTACTGGGACGAGTACGTGCCGGCGCGGTCCGAGCGGGGCTTGGCCCCGGAAGCACTCGAGTCTGTCTCCGCCAGTCTCGAGGACGAACTCGCCGAGGAACAGGCAAACGAACTCCTCGAAGTGCGGCTCCAGGAACTGCGCCTGCTGCACCGCATCGTCGTGCTGGGCCTGCCCAGCGGGAGCGGCACGTGAAGGTTTCCACGTTGCTTGGGGGCCCAGCGGGCCGAGCCGCATTGGCGACCGTGGCCGCGGGTGGCCTGTTGTGGGGCTCCCTCGAAGCGCTGCTGCGAAGCGCTTGGCCGCTGGAATGGATGCGGGAGCGCATTGTCTCGCAGGTCAGCCGGACGTTTGGGGCAGACGTCACGATCGAGCAGCTGCGCCAAGGCGACGCGCGTCTCTCGTTCGAGATGGTCGGCCTAGACGTCCGCGGCTCCGCCGGGGAAGAGTTTCTCGAGATTCCACGGGCCGAGGGCCGGCTCGGCTGGCGCACGCTGCTCGGAGGGCGGCCGATCGTCGAATTCTTGGTCCTCCACGACCCCGTGGTGTCCATGGTGGACGGGGTCCTCGCCGCGCGAGCAGTCGACGAGCTGGGCGACCTACGCTCGATTTCCGAACTCGAGGTCCGCCAGTTTGAACTTCACAACGGTCGCTTCGATTGGAATGGCCAGCGTATTCCGTTGGCGGCACGAGGCAGCGGGCTCTCGGTGCGCTCTGAGTTCGACCCGGTCGCCCGCTCCCACCACATTGAGGCGTCTGTCGCGGAATTGGAGTGTTCCGCCCCCTTTGGCGTCCTCTTCTCGGGTGCCGCCGCCAACGCGTCCCTGGTAGTCGGAGCGGCAGGGGTTGAGGTCACGCAGGCGACTCTCAGCGGTCGGGGGTTGGAAGCATCCTTGGAGGGTTCCCTACTCGGCACCAATCTCGAGACCGTCGCATTGCGCTACACGCTGCGGGCTGCCGTCCCGTTGCTCGCCGCCGCTGCGGGACTCGATGGCGGGCTATGGGGCGGTGAGGTGGAGTTCGCGGGAGACGTGCGCCAGGGCACGAGTGGCGTCGGGCCGTGGCACTCCGGCTCGATCCGTTCAGCAGGGGTCCATCTGCCGCATGTGGATGCGGAGGTGTCCCTAGCAGGGACATACTCCGGATCCGGCACCAACCTTGAGGTGAGCGACCTCAGGGGCAGAGTCCTCGACGGATCGTTCATCAGCGCCATCTCCGTGGCCGGATCCTTTGCCGACTGGACTGTGGCGATCAGGGGTCGGACCGACGCGATCTCGCTCGCGGCTGCATCAAGCGCCGCCGGCGTGGCTGCCACGCCGTGGGACGGCCTAATCGGCATGCGGTGGGAGGCGTCCGGTTCGCATTCCGGCGGCATTCAGACCGACGTCACACTGGAAGTGCTCCCCATTGCCGGTCCCTCCCAGTTCCCGCTCGGCGCCTCGGCAAGGCTGACCCACTCTACGATCACGGGGATGGCCGAAATCGAAGACTTCTCAGTCCGCACTCCGAACCTGCGTGCGGCCGGGTACGGGCACATCGCGCTTGACGGCAGCGGCGCGCTGCGGCTCGAGCTGGCCGCGGATTCGAAGGGGGGGGTTGAGCGAGCGCTGGCCGTCGCTCAGCGCGGGGCGGCGCTGCCTGAGGACGCTCCCGAGGGAACCTACGGGTACAGCGGCACGGTGCTCTGGGAGAATCCGACCTTCGCCGGCTTGCGGTTCGACGGGTCATTCTGGGTCGACGACATCGTTGCTAGCTCGCAGCCGTGGGGACGGCTGCAGGTCGACGGGACGCTGCGCCGCGAGGGCCTGCACGTTCGCGAAGGCCGTCTCGAGGACGGTGCTGCTCGGGTGACCTTCTCCGGCAACCTGCCTTTGCTGGACGACGGCTCGGCGGACGTCGCGGTCGCCGCAGAGGGCCTAGACGCCGCGAAGCTGTCCCGGACCGTCGGTCTCCCGCTGCCCGTCGCCGGAACTCTCGACATGCGTGCCAGACTGCTGGGCACGCTGTCCGCTCCGCAGGTCCAGGGCACAGTCGAGGTGGACGCCCCGACATGCTTCGGCGAGCAGTTCGACCGCTTGGAGGCACGGGTGGAGTACGCTCCCGATGGGCTTGCCTTGCGCGATGCGGTGCTCTGGCGCGGCAGTTCGACAGTCCGGGCGCGAGCGTCGTATGTCCCGGCGACTAGGGACGTGGAGTTTGCCGCGGAGAGCGGGCTCTGGGCAGTGGAGGGCTTCACTTGGGCGGGAATCCTGCTGCCAGGCATCAGCGGGGCCGCTCAGTTCGACGTTCGGGCCGAAGGTCGCATATCCGAGGAATCGCTCCTGAGTGATCTTGCGCTGCACGGCTCGTGGGCTGTCTCCGGACTGCGCGCGGGGGAGGTGCATCTCGGAGACTGGCGGGGGTCGCTGCGATCCGAACGAACTGATCCCGAGCTCCGCCTCTCGTTGGATGCGGACCTGTTTGACGGCCACCTCCGCGGAACTGCAGCAATAGGAACGGCAGGCTCTGCGGAGTATCAGGGGACCATCGAGTACGCCAAGATCAACCCGATGAGGGCGGTCCCGCTTCCCGGCCTGGTCGCGTCGGGCGCTAGCGGGTCCGTGTCGGGAAGCGCGGATTTCGAGGGCCTCGCCGGCGAGGAGGAATCCTTCAGCCTCGCAGGAATTGTCGACCGTGTGGCTCTCTCAATTCCGGTAGCGGACGGGACAGCCTACCGTGTCGCGAACGTGTTTCCGCTGCGCTGGGGTGTGCGAGAGGGTCTGCTCGTCCTTGACGCGATGAGCGTTGCCGGCCTGGACACTAGCATTCAGGTCGACGGCACGATAGGCTTGCGCGAACCACGCGACCTGGACTTGGACGTTTCGGGCGACATCAGCCTGGCCGAGATGCAGGGCGTCTTCGGAGCAGTTCGCCAATCCGGGTCGGCGGGTCTGAGCTTGCAGGTTCGCGGGACGGTAGGGGACCCATTAGCAGAAGGTACGGTGGTCTTGCGCGGGGCTTCGCTCGAGCATCCCGGAAGTCCGCTGCGCGTGAGCAACCTGAACGGCACGATCGTCCTGGAGGGGACGCAGGCGCGCCTCGACAATCTGGTAGGCCAGTCCGGCGGCGGCCACGTGCGCTTAAGCGGCACAGCGCAGCTCCGGGACTCGGAGCCGCAGTACCGGCTCCAAGCTCACGTCGACGCGGTCCGGGTGAACTATCCCCCGACGGTCAGCAGCGTGGTCGACGGGCGATTGACGCTCGCCGGGGCCGGAACGCGAAGCCTGCTCAACGGCCAGGTCCTTGTATCCCGGCTTTCGACTGAACAGGGGCTGTCCATCGGAGAACTCTTCGCGGCCATGCGACCGCCGGCGGCCGCCGTTGCAAGCGGGCCGTTCTTGGAGGGCATGCAGGTCGCTGTGGACATCGGAGCCGTGCAGCAATTGCCCTTCGAGACCCAGCTCGTGCGGGATGTCGAGGCCAGCATCGACATGAGCGTGATGGGCACGGTTGCCGCCCCCGCTCTCATCGGCGAGGTCCAGATCGTGGAGGGCGAGGTGCGCATGCTTGGCACGCACTACCGCATCAACCGCGGCCAAGTCCGCTTCTTGGGGCCGGGCCAGGCTGAGCCGGTGCTCGACTTTGACCTTGAGACCCGCATCCGGGACGTTGACCTTGAACTCGTGCTGTCAGGGCCGCTGGGAAACCTGAACCTCAGCTACCGCTCAGATCCCCCGCTGCCCTTCCACGATCTGGTGGACTTGGTCGCGGTCGGCAAGGAGCCAACGATCGACCCCAGCATTTCCTCCCGCCGCAGGCTCGAGCAGCAGTCTCTGGTCCAGACCGGGGCCGACGCGATATTGAGCCAAGCCATTTCGCGTCCCGTATCCAAGCGCCTGCAGCGCTTCTTCGGCGTGAGCCGCCTCAAAGTGGATCCCCAGATCGGAGGCCTTGAGTCAAACCCGAGTGCCCGCCTGTCCACGGAGCAGCAGATCGCGGACGACATTACCCTGATCTACAGCTACGACCTGTCTTCGGCACAGCAGCAGGCGATCCGCATCGAGTGGAACCCGGACCGGAAATGGTCCTTCATCGTCACCCGGGACCAGAACGGGATCATCGGGTCAGACATTCTCTTCAAGCTGCGCAGGCGCTAGGCGTGAGCGGGCCCGTCGCCTCAGGCAAGGCGCAGGGAAGGGTCGGCTGAGAGGTCGAACGCGTCGAACTGCCCGCGGACCAGGCGAGGGTGTGCCGCGGCCGCGATCATGGCGGCATTGTCCGTGGACAGGGCTAGCGTGGGGAAGTGGCAGGGAACGGCGCTGGACTGGAAGGCCGTGCGAAGTCCGCGGTTGGCGGCCACTCCGCCTGCCACGATGATCGATGCGAACTCTCGGTCGCGGGCCGCAAGGGCGACCCTTCGCGAAAGTTCCCGGACTACCCTGTGCTGAAACGACGCGATAAGGTCCAGGCACAGCGTGCCCGCGGACGCCTGCAGGGCATCGAAGCTCGGCCGTCCGCTGGCCATTAGCCGCCGTCGCGCCTTGATCTCGGAGGCTAGGTCGGAGCGCTCGACGAAACGCCGGACTGCCGTCTTCAGGCCGCTGAAGCTCATGTCCAGGTCGTTGCCTTTCATGCGCACGGCTGGCAGGCGCACCTTCGACGGGTCTCCGTAGGGGGCCAGCCTGTCCAGGACAGGGCCACCCGGATACCCGAATCCCAGCAGCTTGGCGACCTTGTCGTACGCCTCGCCCGCGGCGTCGTCGCGTGTGCGTCCTAGCAGGCTGTAGGAATACCTGTCCTCTGCTGGTCGCTTGACCAGAAACATGTGGCTGTGCCCTCCACTGACGACGAGCGCGATGGCGGGGAACTCCACGTCGTGGCCCTCGGCGCGCCGCTCCAGCACAACTGAGTGGATGTGGCCCTCGATGTGGTTGACGCCGATCAGTGGCACGTCCAGAGCAGCCGCGAGCCCTTTCGCATATGTCACTCCAACCAGCAGCGCTCCGATCAGGCCCGGGCCTCGCGTCACCGCCACTGCGTCGAGGTCACGGTATTCCAGCCCGGCCTTCGCCACCGCTGCCCGCACGACCGGCACGATTGCGCGCAGGTGCTCCCGGGACGCGAGCTCTGGGACGACGCCCCCGTAGGGCGCATGTATCGCGTACTGCGACGAGATGACATTCGACAGCAGCTTCGTGCCATCGGCGACGACCGCGGCGGCGGTCTCGTCGCAGGAGGTCTCGATGCCGAGCAGGTTCATGGTTGAGGTATGCCCCGGCGGCCATGGCGGCCAGCCGGGGCATTTGTGGCGCGCTTGCGCCTGTGTTGGATCACTGGCAGCCTGCCTGACGCGGCGCTGTGCCGGCCCGCAGGAATGTTGGCCCCGGTCTGGCGAAGACGGGGCTCGGAAACACTCCCGTGGTTGAGCTAGCTCTCGGGCACCTCCGCGTCCAGAACGATACTGCCAGAACTACTGTCACTCATCTCTCTGAATCACCCCCTTTCACCAGTGGTTTGGTGAGTCCATGCTATCTCACTCTGTGCGGGTAGACTCCCGACGGTCACGATGAGCTTCGGAGGCGGCCCGCGCCGGGCGCACTTGTGTGCAGGTACGCCCTCAAACCGTCCAGCTCCAACTGCGGCGCGGACGGCGGGTGTCCAGGCCAGGTCGCCCGGGAAGGATGGCACCGGCACCTGCGTTCGATGTCCGGGCAGGCCCCGGGGTCCGCTGGCCGTGACGCCCGCGGTTCGTCTGTCCCAACCGTGCGTTAGCGCGGTAACGCCGTCGGGACTGTTGGCGTTGAGCCAACCGGCGTGATTCCGCTCTCGCCCCTCTCCTCGAGGCGAACGGGGCTTGGCGCTCCCTCGCCGACCGCCACGAGTGCGGGGGCGAAGGTGCGCCACTTCGTCAGGTTGGTGACCGTCAGTTCGCCGATTCCTTGGCCAGGCACTGCCGAATCCCGGGTGTCGGCAGGGTGGGGTGCCTCGCAACGGGGGAAGAGCGGGGCAATGGCAGTGGCCACGGCTAGATTATTCATTCGTGCGCTCGTGCTCAGGGCAGCGCCAGCTGTCCAATCATCCGCGTGGTTCGATTCCCAAGCTCAAGGCTCCCCACTACGATGAGCTTCGTCCCCGTAGGATTCGGCAAGGTTCCGCAGTCGGCGGCGTTGGGCATTGGATTCGGGCGGTTTCCCAGACTGCCGCTAGAATGGAACTCGGGACTGCCCGGGGCATCTCCATGCACAGCGTTGTAGTGATCGGCTCCGGTTGCGCCGGAAGCACCGCTGCGATCTATGCCGCGCGGGCAGGGCTAGAGCCGTTGGTGATCGAAGGCCTCGAGGCTGGCGGCCAGCTGACGCTCACCACGGACGTCGAGAACTTTCCCGGTTTCCCTGACGGCATCATGGGGCCGGAACTGGTCGACCGGATGAAGCGCCAGGCACAGCGATTCGGAGCCGTGTACCGGCACGGGGAAGTATCCCGTGTGGACTTGTCCGAGCGCCCGTTCAAGGCTTGGATCGGAGATGAGGCACTTGAGACGAAGACCCTAATCATTGCGTCGGGTGCATCGGCTCGCTGGCTGGGCCTGCCTTCGGAACAGGCCCTGATCGGCCACGGGGTGAGTTCCTGCGCCACATGCGACGGCTTCTTCTTTCGCGGCATGCCGGTGACGGTTGTGGGCGGCGGCGACAGCGCCATGGAAGAGTCGCTCTTCCTGACCCGGTTCGCGACGGAGGTCTCGGTCGTGCACCGCCGCGAGGAGTTTCGGGCGTCCAAGATCATGCTCGACCGCGCCCGGGCTAACGAGAAGATCCACTGGATCACAAGCGCCACCGTCAGTGCCGTAGAGGACCCGGATGCCAATGAGGTGACCAGTGTGCGGCTCAGGAGCACCGAGGACGGCCGCGAATGGGACCACCAGACCAGCGCTCTCTTCTTGGCAATCGGCCACATCCCCAACACGGGTATCTTTGCGGGCCAGCTTGACCTCGACGAGCAGGGCTACATCGTCTCCCACGGCGGCGCCAAGACGAGCGTGAAGGGCGTCTTCCACGCCGGAGACGTGCAGGACCGCGTCTATCGGCAGGCGGTAACAGCCGCCGGAGCGGGCTGCAAGGCCGCCATCGAGGCCGAGCGGCTACTCGAGGAAGAAGGCTAGGCCGGACCCGGCGTCAGGAAGAGGGAAAGAGCGGGATCTGGCCCGCACCGCGCCTGCCTGGCCTCGGCGGCAGTCGCGTGCCGTACGGCGAGCGCCCGATGAGGCCTATCACCACCACGCGGTCCAAGGCCGTCTCCGGCACGAAGACACTCCGGTTGAGCTGGTTGGCGTCCGGCGGCGTGATCGTCAGGCCGGGCTGGCCCATCAGGAGCAGGTCATTCGGCATGACCCCTTCCATGTAGCCGCCGTCCGAGAACAGCAGCCGCACCCACAAGCCGGCCTGTTTCGGGCGCGATGCAAAGTGCATTCGCTGCCCGGCCTCGGGGTCCTTGCCGAAGTCGCGGACGAAGTACACCGCACGCACTTGGCTGTACGGCACGACGACCGTGCGCGCTTCCAGCGTCGTGACTTCGACCCCGGTGCCGCCTAGGTAGTGCTGCGGGTTCACGTAGCCCTCAAGATTGTCGCCCCCAAAGCGGCGGACCGTCACCTTCTTTGTGCGCAGTCTGGACAAGACTTCACCGTTATGTTTCCAACTGCGGTTATGCTAGTACGGCCCGTCCCCCCGCGTCAACCAGCGGAGGGCTGGAGCGGGCTGCTCGGCCCGGTGCACCCATCCCTTCAGGATTTTCTCGCGTTCGCCAGCGTCGAGCGGGGCCTGGCTCAGAACACTGTTGCCGCGTACCGTCGCGACCTCGGACGGCTGGCCCTCTTCTTGGCCGACCGCGGTTTGGAGCCTGCCGACGCCTCCAAAGCCGACCTGCGGGACTTCTTGGCCAGTCTCTGCGAGGCAGGCCTCTCGGGGCGTTCGGTGGCTCGCTACCTGAGCAGTGTCCGCAGCCTGTACCGATTCCTTTTGGACCGGGGGGGTGTCCAGGACGACCCGAGCTCCGGCGTCCGGTCGCCGGCGCAATGGAAGACCCTGCCGGAGTGCCTCAGCTTGGCCGAGGTCGACAGCCTCTTGGACGCCCCCAGCCCGAAGTCCGATCTGGGAGCGCGCGACCGGGCCATGCTGCAGCTGCTCTACGCTACCGGGCTGAGGGTATCGGAGCTCGTGGCGGTCAAGGTGACCGATCTGGACGCCGCGGCCGGCATCCTGCGAACGACTGGGAAAGGCGGCAAGACGCGTCTTGTCCCGGTGGGTCGGTCTGCCTTGGAAGCTATCGAGACGTACCGGAGAAAGCACCGCAGTGCCATTCTCAAGCGGCGCCTCTCCGAAGACCTGTTCGTCACTGCGGCAGGGTCAGGCATGACGCGCCAGGGATTCTGGAAGCTCCTCAAGAAGCACGGCCGCTCCGCCGGCATCGCCACGCGCATCACCCCCCACGCCCTTCGGCACAGTTTTGCGACCCACCTGCTGGAGCGGGGCGCGGACCTGCGCAGCCTGCAGCTGATGCTCGGGCACGCGGACATCTCGACCACCCAGATTTACACGCACGTTCTCCGCACGCGCCTCCGCCAGGTCTACGACGGCCATCATCCGCGAGCCTGACTGCCGGAGCCGCGTCGCCGCTCTGCTACGCTTCCACCATGGACGGTGAACGGCTCTTGTCGCGCAATGCTCGCGCGATGCGCTCCTCGCTGATCCGCCAGCTGACCGGTCTGGTCAACCGGCCGGATGTCATCTCGTTCGCGGCGGGATCGCCAAATGCCGGGACGTTCCCCCACGAGCAGCTGCGCCAGATCCACAACGACCTGGTCGACCGCGAGCGTGGAGGCGTGTTCCAGTACTCGGTCACCCGCGGCAATGCCCGCCTGATCGCCGCCGTGCGCGACCGGGACCGCAGGCTGAAGGGGGTGCGCTTGGGCTCGGCCAGCACGCTTGTTGTCAGCGGCTCGCAGCAAGGGCTGGACCTTGTTGCGAGAGTGCTGCTCGATCCCGGTGACGCTGTCTTCGTCGAGACTCCCAGCTTCATCGGCGCGATGGCATCGTTCGAAAACGTGGGGGCGAAGCTGTTCGAGGTCCGCTGCGACAGGCAGGGCATGGATCCGGCCCACTTACGCGCGCGCGTGGCCGAGGCCCGTTCGTTAGGGCACCCCTGCAAGCTTGCCTACGTGATCCCTAACTTCCAGAACCCGGCCGGCTCGCTGTGGTCCCGCCAGCGGCGCCGGGAGGTGTGCGCCGCCGCAAGTCAAGCGGGCCTGCTCGTCTTGGAGGATGACGCCTACGGCGAACTCTACTTCGACGGGGTCGACAGCGCCGACCTCGCCCCGCTCAAGGCGATGCCCGACAGCTCCCACGTGCTCTACCTCTCGACGTTCTCCAAGATACTCGCCCCAGGGCTGCGGGTCGCTTGGGTCCATGGTCCCGAGCCAGTCCTGCGACGCATGGAGTACTGCAAGGAAGCCGCAGACCTGTGCACATCCACCCTCGGCCAGCGACTCGTGCTCGAGTTCCTGCGTCGCGGCTGGATGCCCGCCCAAGTCGGGCGCGTCCGAGCCTTCTACAGCGCCAAGTCCAGGGTCTTGAAGGCAGCTCTGGGCGAAAACTTCGGCCAGTTGGCCCGCTGGCGCATGGCCCGTGGCGGGCTCTTTCAGTGGCTGGACCTGCCGGAGGGCGTTGACGCGCTCGCGCTGCTTCACGCCAGCTTGGAAGCGGACAAAGTGGCCTTCATCCCAGGCGCGCCCTTCTTCGCCGGGAAGCCTCGCCCCAACTCGCTGCGCCTGTCCTTCTCCAACGTGGAAGATGAGAGTATAGGCGTCGGCCTGTCCCGGCTGAGCCGCCGCGTCCGACGGGCACTCGCCTGACGTCGCGGACTGCACGGGATCCGGTGCCGCGCCGCGAGCCGAGCCGACAGATGCCAGCCTATCCCAGTGACCTCGCAGAGCAGATCGGCCGGCTGGTCGAGGGCGAGGTGCGCTTTGACCCCTACTCCAAGGTCCTGTATTCCACCGACGCGTCGGTGTGGCAGATCGAGCCAATCGGGGCCGTGATCCCCCGACACCACGGGGACGTGCGCGAGCTCGTGAGCCTGTGCGCCCGGCATGGCGTACCAGTCCTGCCGCGGGGAGGGGCGACCAGCCTGTCTGGCCAGACGGTCGGAGAGGCCGTCCACATCGATTTCTCCAAGTACATGCGCCGCATCCTCGAGACCAATCTGGAGGAGCGCTGGGTGCGAGTCCAGCCGGGCGTCGTGCAGGACCAGCTTGGCCGGCACCTGAGGCCCTTGGGCTACCAGTTCGGCCCCAACACCTCGTCGGCAAGCCGCGGAACCGTCGGCGGAATGATCGGCAATAACTCTGCCGGGTCGCACTCCATCGTCCATGGGAAGACGATCGACCATGTGCTGGAACTGCGCTGCGTGTTCTCCGACGGCACTGACGCCTGGCTCAGGCCGGCCGAGGCCCGGAGCCTGCCCGCGCTGATGTCGGGCGACGGCTTGGTGCCTGCCGCATACCGGGAACTGCCGAAGCTAGGCGAGCGCTACCGCGGCGAGATTCTGGATCGTTTTCCGAAGATTCTGAGACGCGTCAGCGGGTACAACTTGGACGAACTGGTGCGCGACGGGGATCGATTCGGCGCCGGTTATTCCAGCCGGGCCGGGCCGCTCAACCTCAGTCGCGTGATCGTGGGCTGCGAGGGCACTCTTGCCGTGGTCACCGAAGCCAAGCTGCGGATCGTCCCAATGCCGCCGGCCAAGGGAATCCTGGTCGTCCACTTCGACTCGGTCTTTGCGGCGGTGGACGCCACCCAGCTCATCGTCTCGACCGACCCCTCGGCCGTCGAGCTGATCGACGAGTTCATCCTGGAGAACGCCCGGGCCAACCCTTCGTTCTCGGCCAGGCTCGATTGGGTAGATCCCACCGCTCAGGCTCTGATGGTGGTGGAGTACCACGGCGAGAGCCCTCACGAGGTGAAAGGAAAGCTGGAGGGGCTCCGCCGGTTGCTGGGCCGCCGGCGCGTCGGTTTCGGCTACCTGCCCGTCACCGACCCCTCCGTTCAGGCGCGGATTTGGGGCGTGCGCAAAGAGGCGCTTGGAATCCTGATGTCCGTGAAGGGGGACCACAAGCCGATCGCCTTTGTGGAGGACCCAGCCGTCCCTATTGAGCGAATGGGCCGCTTCTTAGCGGACTTTCGGGCCGTGCTCGACCGGCATGGCGCACGGGGGGGCTATTACGGCCACGCATCGGTGGGCTGCCTCCACGTGCGGCCGATGATCAATCTCAAGCAGGCCTCGGAGGTCCGCAAGATGGCCGAGATCGCCGACGAGGTCTTCGCGATCGTCATGGACCACGGCGGCTCGATGTCCGGCGAGCACGGCGACGGGATCGCCCGCAGCAGGTACAACCGGTGGCTGTTCGGCCCACAGATATATCGTGCCTTTCTCGAGGTGAAGCAGATCCTTGACCCGCAGAACATCCTCAACCCGGGAAAGGTAGTCAATGCGCCCGACCTGGAGCACGACCTGCGCTGGGGGCCCAGCTACAAGACAGTTCCGGTCGAGACTACGCTGGACTTCTCCGCCGAGCGCGGGTTCGCCAGGGCGATCGAGATGTGCAACGGGGCTGGAGTGTGCCGCAAGCGAATGGCCGGCACGATGTGCCCGTCCTACCACGCCACGATGGACGAGGAGCACTCCACCCGCGGGCGCGCGAATGCGCTTCGCGCTGCCCTCTCGGGCACCCTTCCCGCACAGGAGTTCACCTCCCGCCGTATGTACGATGTGCTGGACCTATGCTTGGCCTGCAAGGCCTGCAAGACAGAGTGCCCGTCGAACGTTGACATGGCGAAGATCAAGTACGAGTGGCTCTCGCACTTCTATGCCCGTCATGGCGTGCCGCTCAAGGCGAAGGCATTCGGCCACATCGAGCGGGTCTACCGCATCGCGGGGCGTGTGCCCCGGCTGTTCAATGCCCTTGCGGCACTGCCACCCGTCCGCTGGCTGAACGAGGCATTGCTGCAGGTGGACCGGAGGCGCCCGCTCCCGCCGCTCGCGCGGAGGCCCTTCAGGCGCTGGTTCCGGCGCCGCCCAGCCAGCCTTGGCGCGGCCCGGCGGGGGCCGGTCGTGCTGTTCGACGACTGCTTCATGCAGTTCAACTATCCGCAGGTGGGCAAAGCGGCCGTTGAGCTGCTGGAGGCGGCCGGCTACGAGGTGCGCTTGGTCCCTCACCGCTGCTGCGGGCGCCCGATGCTCTCCCACGGGCTGTTGCAAGACGCCCGTGAAGTGGCGGCGCAAAACGTGCAAGCGCTGGCAGGGGCGGGATCGGAGGGGATGCCGATCGTTGGATGCGAGCCGAGCTGCCTGCTGACGCTCCGCGAGGAGTATCCGGAACTCGTCGCTGCGCCGGGCACGGCCGGCGTGGCGGGCCGCGCGTTGATGCTTGAGGAGTTTCTCGCGGCCTTGGACGGGCGCGGCGAACTCGACATTCCGTGGCGCCGCCTCGAGCGCAAGGTTGTCTTCCACGGGCACTGCCACCAGAAGGCGCTGATCGGGACAGAGCCTGCGCTGCGCGCTTTGCGGCTCGTGCCGGGACACATAGTTGAAGAAGTGGCGTCCGGGTGCTGCGGCATGGCGGGCTCATTCGGATTCGAGAAGGGGCACTACGAGATTTCGAGGAAGATCGGGGCGGAGCGCCTCTTCCCGGCGGTAGAGGCGGCCTCTCGGGAAGCGGAGATCGCCGTGTGCGGCGCCTCCTGCCGCCAGCAGATCGACCACTTCACGGCGCGCCGCGCGCGGCACTTGGCGGAATTGCTTCAGGACGGACTGCGTAACGGCACCACCTGATCTTCGTGCTGATCTGGGTGGCGCCGGAGTGGAGAAGGTGCTGCCGAGTCGCGGCACCCGTCCAGTCGCCGCTCGGGCTGACGGTTTCGAGGCCAAGGCGCTACCGTGGGGAGAACACGCTAGATGGACCCACGCCAAGCAAGCGCGCACCTCACGCGGCCTCTTACCGCAAGGGCGGGCCTGATCGCCCTGTTGGTCAGCTTCCTTTGGAGCGGCAACATCGTCTCGATCAAGTTCGGCCTGGTGGCCATCCCTCCTTTCTGGAGCGCCTTCTGGCGAATGCTACTGGGGTCGGTGGTGGTTGCCGCGTGGAGCATCCTGCGAAACGACCAGCTGTTCCCGGCCCGCGGTGAAGGCCGCCCCTTTCTCGTGCTGGGCATCCTGTTCACAGCCCAGATTGCGCTGTTCAACCTGGCGGTCTTCTACACGTCGCCGGCCTACGCCGTGATCCTTCTCAACACCAACCCCGTATTCGTGAACCTGATCAGCCACAGGTACGTCCCGAATGACCGCATCACCCCTCGGCGGCTTCTGGGCCTTGCAGTTGCCTTCGGGGGCATCGTGCACGTCCTGCAGGGCCAGCCGGAACCTGGCTTGGCCCCGGACCCGGCCTTGGGCAACGCCTTCATGCTGGCCTCTTCGCTCTTGCTGGCGTCCCGGATCGTCTACACTCAGCGCCTCGTGAACAGGACGGGTCCGCTGCGGCCCGTCGTCTGGCAAATGGTGGCTTCGCTGCCCCTGTTTCTGGGGGTAGCCGCCGTGTTGGAGGAGCCGCTCGTGCAGCCGCTCACGGCTGGCCCAGTAGTTGCGATGCTGTATCAGGCGGTGGTCGTGGCCGGGTTCTGCTTCGTGGTGTGGACCAGCCTCCTGCAACACTACAGCGCCGGGGATCTCGCAATGTACGGCTTCACGGTGCCGGTCTTCGGTGTGCTGCTCTCAGCTGCACTGTTCGGCGAGAGGATCACCATCCGATTGGCTGTTGGCGCCGCCGCTGTCGCCGCGGGCATAGCGATCGTCACCGGCAGTCGTGGCAACGCTGGGCGTCGTGGGCGGTAGCGTACCAAGCCGCCTCAGCCGAGGCGCGGCCGTGGGGGCGGTGCTAATCTCGGCCATGTGGGGGCTCAACATCGTCGGGATCAAGGTCGCTTTGTCGGCGTTCCCCCCTGTGTGGAACGCGTTCTGGCGGATGCTGCTGGGCTGGCCCGTGCTCTGGCTTTGGGCCCGCTATGGCGGTGTGCGGCTGCGGCTGCTTGAGACCGAGGTGCGGCCGTTGGCCAAGCTTGGAGTGTTGTTCGGCATCCAGATCATCCTCCTGAATCTCAGCGTGGATTGGACCTCGGCAGGATTTGCCGCCGTGCTGCTCAACGCCGCCCCGGTATTCATCAATGCCCTCGCCCACTTCTACGTGCCGGGAGACCGGATTTCTCCTCGCCGGGCGGCCGGTCTGGCGCTCTCGTTCGGGGGCGTCGCAGTCGTCATGCTGACGGATCCGGATCCTTCCGTAGCCGCACGTCCGATGCTCGGCAACGTGCTCGCCTTGGCGACCGCTGCGCTGATCGGAGCCCGCATGGTGTACACGCAGCGCTTGGTGCAGTGGATCCACCCGGTCCGCGCCATCTTTTGGCAGGTCGGGTTCTCGCTGCCCGTCTTCCTGCCCTGCGCCCTAGCCGCGGAGCCGCTGATGGTCGGTCCCCTCACGCTGGAAGCCCTGCTCTCTTGGCTCTACTGCTCCCTTGCCGTCGTCGGTTTCGCGTTCGTGATGTGGATCCGGCTGCTCGAGGCCCACTCTCCGGGGCTGCTGTCTGTGTTCGTGTTCCCCACGCCGCTGTTCGGCGTCGTCTTCAGCGCGCTGATCTTAGGGGAGGACCTGCCGACCGGCCTGCTCGCGGGCGTCGCGAGCGTTGCCCTTGGAATCCTGTTGGTCGCACTGGAGCGGCGAGCGGCAGGAACGGAACTGTCGGAGGGTGCGCGCGACCTTGCAAGGGTCTCATGACGTGGGCGGCACGCCTGCCTGCGTCCTCGCAGCCGGCGAGTCTACGATGGTATTCTTGGTCGCGCCAAGGTGGCGGACGGCCGCAGATCGGTTCCATGCTCGACCTTCCGCAGATTCGGAAAATCCTCCCTCACCGTTACCCGATGCTGCTGGTGGACCGGATCGTCGAGATGTCCGAGGGGCAGGTGGTCGGGCTTAAGAACGTCTCTGCCAACGAGCCGTTCTTTCAGGGGCATTTCCCCGACTATCCGATCATGCCCGGCGTGCTGATCGTGGAGGCCATGGCCCAGTGCGGCGGCGTGCTGGCACTGTCGTCCATCAAGGACCGGGACCGCAAGGTCGTACTCTTCACGTCCATTGACCAGTGCCGCTTTCGCAGCCCGGTGACGCCTGGTGACCAGTTGCGCATGGAACTCGAGATCCTGCGAAGGCGCGGGCCAGTGGTCAAGATGGGAGGGCGCGCCTACGTGGCCGGGAGACTGGTCGCTCAGGCCGTGCTCATGTGCAGCATCGCTGACAAGCCTGCAGCGACTGCCTGATGGCGACCCACCCCACGGCGATCGTCGCCCCCGGGGCCAACATCGACAGCAGCGCTGAGGTTGGGCCCTATTGCATTGTGGGCGGGCATGTCCGTATTGGGCCACGTACGCGCCTGGTCGGCCATGTCTACGTGGACGGGCGCACCGAAATCGGGGAAGGGAACGAGTTTCAGCCGTACTCCACCGTCGGCATCGCGCCGCAAGATCTCAAGTACCGGGGCGAGCCCTCCCGCACCGTGATCGGTGACAGGAACTTGGTTCGCGAGTTCTGCACGATTCACCGAGGCACCGAAGGCGGGGGCAGCCTGACGCGCATCGGTGACGAAAACCTGCTCCAAGCCTACGCGCACGTCGCCCACGACTGCACGATAGGTTCCCGCTGCATCCTGGGCCACGCCGCAACGCTGGCCGGCCACGTGACCATCGAAGACTACGGGGTGGTCGGGGCCCACTGCGGTGTCCACCAGTACTGCCGCGTAGGGATGCACAGCTACGTTGGGGGATTCAGCGTGATCACTCAGGACGTGCTGCCTTATGCGGTCGTGGTCAGCGAGCGGAGCGCACGTACGGTCGGCGTCAACAGGATCGGCCTGAGGCGCCGCGAGTTCGCGTCCGCCGAAATCGATGCGCTGCACAAGGCATTCCGAATCCTGACGAAGTCCGGGCTGAACACGGAGCAGGCAATGGCGCGCATGGAGGACGAGCTTGCTGGTTCGCCGGGCGTCCGCCGTCTGCGGGAATTCGTCGGCCAATCCGAGCGGGGCTTCGTGCATTGACTTACGGTCTCATCGCGGGCGGCGGGGAATTTCCGCTGCTGACGCTGCGCGCCGCGCGGGCGCTCGGGCATACCATCTTCGCCGTGGCCGTTAGGGAGGAGGCCTCTCCGGAGGTCGAGTGTCTTGCGGACGGTTGCAAGTGGGTCTCCCTGGGCGAACTCTCTAAGCTAATTCGGGCGCTGCGCTCCCAAGGAGTGACGGAGGCGGTGATGAACGGCCGCATCCAGCACCGGCAGATATACTCGGCGATCCGTCCGGACTGGAGGCTGCTGAAGGTGCTCAATGCGCTCCGTCGCAAGAACACTGACTCGTTGCTGGGCGCCGTCGCTGGTGTATTGGAGGGCGAAGGCATACGCATCCTCGACTCGACGTATTTCCTGACGGACAGCTTGGCGCGAGCAGGCGCGAACGGTCGCCGGTCGCCTTCAAGGGCCGAGAGGAAGGACATCCGCTACGGGAGCGAGATAGCCCGCGCGCTGGCGGCGCACGATATCGGGCAGAGCGTTGCTATCTGCGACCAGGCGTGCGTTGCGGTCGAAGCCATGGAAGGCACTGACGCGGTCCTGGAGCGGGCCGCTTCAATCGCCAACGGCCGCCGTCTCACGCTCGTCAAGGTTGCGAAGCCGAATCAGGACATGCGTTTCGATGTGCCGGTCATCGGGCCGCGGACGATCCGTGCGATGCGTTCCGCAAATGCCACGGCCGTAGCTGTTGACGCCGGCCGGACGCTGCTTCTGGACAAGCCGCGCGTAATGGCTCACGCGGACCGGGCCGGAGTGTCCGTGGTCGGGATGGACAGCGTGGGCATCACCAAGCCCGGCTAAGCCTCGCCCCGAACAGCCCGATTCAAGAGCTCGAGAGCGTCTCGACGATTTCCATGGCGGCCGACCGTGCCGTCCCGAACGCGTCCGGCGGGAAGCTGATAGCCCCGACGCGCGGATGCCCACCCCCCCCGTACCGCTCGCAGAGATCAGCAAGGTTTCGGTCCGGGGACCGGGTGGCCCACGGGTTCGAGCCGACCGAGACCTTGGCCCGGAAGCCCCCGTCCAACAGCGAGACCGTGTACACACTCTCCGGATGCAGGAAGTACGGCACGAACTTGTTGTATCCGCGCAGGCCGGTGCCCACCAAGTCGAAGAAGACGACGCCGTTGCGGCAGACGGTTCGTTCACGGATCGTGTCGATGGTCCGCAGATGAGCCTCGAACAGCCGCTCGAACCGGCTCGCGAACTCGGGACGCCGGACAATTTCGTCCAGCGGTTCGTGCTCCAGCAGCGGAATGATGTTGCCCGTGGCGTTCGGGACTGCCGACTCGATCACGAGGTTGAGCTGCAGGGCAGGTTCCTTCATCTCGATGGCAGCCCGGGCGCTCTCGTACTGCGCGCCGTCGAGGATGTCTGCCCAGTGGATCAGATCGGACATATGGCTGCAGTCGAAGCTGAACCTCGACGACAGGATGTCGGCGATGAACTTGGTGCAGGACCGGTACCCCGGATCAAAGAACTTAGTGCCTGAGCGTTCGTTGCGGTAGTTCTCCTCGTCCTCGGGGCTCAGGAAGGCACTCTGGTGGTGGTCGAACCACCAGGACACGCGTTTCGACGGGGAGTACTTGAAGTCGACGATTGCGTTCAAGTCCCCGTCGAAGTCTTCCTCGTCGAAGAGCTGGTTGGCCCGGTGGAGCAGTCCACGGAAAGCGATCTCTGCGCGCGGTGCCAGCGAGTGCCGCACGTAGCTGCCGAAGAGCGCCGCAGAACACGCCCCGTCGAAGCAGCGGTCGTGGTGCAGGATGCGGACGCGCATGGTCTCGGGGAAGCCCATTACTATCGCTCACTTGGCCTCAAGGTTCAACGGGCCTGCTTCCGTGGCCGGCCCCGGCTGCATCCGGGGGGTCGCAATGAGATAATGAAGCAGCCAAGAGGCAAGGAAGGCGGGCACCGGAGGGCAAATGAGAACGGAGTGGGTGGCTAAGCGTGCGGCGGATCGCGTGCGGACGCAGATGCACTACGCGCGTCGCGGCATCGTTACGGAGGAAATGGCGTACGTGGCGAAGCGCGAACAGCTGCCGGCCGCAACGGTGCGTGACGAGGTCGCGCGCGGCCGGATGATCATTCCGGCCAATGTCCGCCACGAGAATCTGGAGCCGATGTGCATCGGCGTGGCCTCGCGTTGCAAGGTTAACTCCAACATCGGAAATTCAGCCACCACCTCTGGGATCGATTCCGAGCTGGAGAAGCTGCGCTACTCGGTGCGCTACGGTGCCGACACCGTGATGGACCTCTCGACTGGCGGCGACATTCCAACCATCCGCAAGGCCATCATCCGAAACTCGCCGGTGCCGATCGGGACCGTGCCGATCTACGAGGCGCTGACCCGGGTGAACGGACGCATTCACGATCTGAGCTGGCCGATCATGCGCGACGTGATCGAGGAGCAGGCCGAGCAGGGAGTGGACTACATGACGGTCCACGCTGGCGTGCTGATCCAGCATGTCCCGCTTGCGGTTAAGCGCGTGACGGGCATCGTCAGCAGGGGCGGATCGCTGCTGGCGGAGTGGATGGTGGCGCATCACCGCCAGAACATGCTCTATGAGCACTTCGAGGAGATCTGTCGGATCTTCCAGAAGTACGACGTCAGTTTCTCTCTGGGCGATGGTCTGCGCCCCGGTTCGATTGCCGACGCTTCCGACGAGGCCCAGTTCGCCGAGCTTGAGACTTTGGGCGAACTGACCAAGAAGGCTTGGGAGTACGACGTGCAGGTCATGATCGAGGGCCCGGGGCACATCCCGATGGATCAGATCAAGCTGCAGGTCGACAAGGAGCGCGAGATCTGCCACGAAGCGCCCTTCTACACCCTAGGGCCTCTCGTCACGGACATTGCCCCGGGCTATGACCACATCACGTCCGCGATCGGAGCCGCCATGATCGGCTGGCACGGAGCCTCGATGCTCTGCTACGTAACACCGAAGGAACACCTCGGCCTGCCGAACAAGGAAGACGTCAAGCAAGGCATGATCGCCTACAAGATCGCGGCGCACGCGGCCGACGTAGCACGCCAGCGGCCCGGAGCGCGCGCCTGGGATGACGCCCTGTCGAAGGCGCGCTTCGAGTTTGACTGGAATCGCCAGTTCGAATTGGCCTTGGACCCGGAAACGGCGCGCAGCATGCACGACGAGACCTTGCCAGAAGAGGGCTACAAGTCAGCGCGCTTCTGCTCAATGTGCGGGCCCAGCTTCTGCTCGATGAACGTGTCTTCCAGAGTGGCGGACTTCAGCGCCGAGGATGCCCGCAATGTCCTGATGCAGATCCAGCAGCCGTCTGGTGGCGGACTGGCGGCGGTCAGCGGCGACTGAGATCGGCGAGAAGCGCCGAATCCAGCGGACGCCTACATTCGCGTCGGCGGCGAGGGTGCTGGAGCAGAGGCAGCCTGAGTGGCGCAGTACCAAGCTAGGCCAGCGATAGTGGGCGAACCCAGAAATCTCCGCCTTCCCGCGCCTCGGGGCGCTCATCGTTCCCTCGATCGCCAGAGCTGACGCGTTCGACACGCTGCGACGCATCTAGCGCAGCCAGGCCAAGACGGCGCGGAGGGCTCGCTACGGCAATCGTGCAGTGCTGGAATGGGCCATCGCCGTGAACGAGCGCAGGGACGATCCGGGCGATCGGCGCGGGCCGGTGCCCGCCCGGTCTTGTACGCTTCACCCTTGGGGAGGACGGGATCGACAAGAAACTACGCCCAAGACGAACCCGTCTTGACACCCGACTGAGGGAGAGGATTCCACGTGCGACGTCATCTACCTACGACTGCCGGCTTGCCTTACACGGACACTGGAGGTGCCGGACCCGTCGTAGTGCTGCTGCACGGAGTCTTGATGAACGGGAGCCTGTGGGACGGGGTCGTCGACGGCTTGCGGGATCGCTACCGCTGCATCGTCCCGGAGCTCCCGTTCGGCGCACACCACACGCCGATGCCGGATGATGCCGATCTCTCCCTCGAATCAATAGCGACCATGATGGCCACGTTCCTTGCGGATCTCGATTTGAACAACGTCACACTCGTTTGCAACGATTGGGGTGGCGCACAGCTCGTTGTCAGCCCTGGAGGTTCCGATCGTGTCGCGAGCCTCGTGCTAGTCTCCTGCGAAGCCTTCGACAATTACCCACCTGGCCTGCCCGGGCGGCTGCTGTGCGTCAACGCCGCCCTGCCAGGCGGCACTTTCATCTCCGTCCAATTGCTACGGGCTTCTTGGATCCGACATCTTCCCTTTGTCTTCGGCGGTATGTCGAAGAGAGGGGTTCCGGACGACATCTTCATGAGCTGGATCGATCCAGCGCGCCACAATCCGAAGGTTCGTCGCGACCTGAACAAGTACCTCCGGAACGTGCCGAAGAAGAAGCTGTTGATCAAGTGGGCCAAGCAACAGCGCTCGTTCCGCGGACCAGTGCTCATCGTCTGGGCACGGGAGGACAAGCTGATGCCTCCCGCCCACGCCAAGCGACTGGTTGAGCACTTCGACAACTCGCAATTGGTGTGGGTCGACGACAGCCGGACTCTGATCCCGATCGATCAACCGGAGATCCTGACCGTCCATCTCCGAGAGTTCTTGGCGAAACACACGTCCTGAGCGCTCCGGCGGCTGGCGTCTGAAAGAATCGGAGACGGACCGGCTGGAAGCACTTGGCCCGGTTTGTTTTCGTCGGCCACTTGGATCTCCTCGTTCGCCGATCTTCTGGGACGTCCGCTCCGCTCGATCCTCAGTCAGTTCGTTGATCTCGTCCCCGCCTAACCCTTTGCGGAGCGGCGCTTGGCGGTCTAGGATCCCGATATGCTGACGGCCAGGCGTTCCAGCCCCCTGACGTCCGATTGGAAAAGAGACGCACAGTCTTCCCTCACATCTCGTGGCGGGGCGTCCATGCTGGTACCAGATCAGATCGCCTGCAAAACTGATTTCCTTATTGACGTGAGCTCAAGGAATCGCCACGTCTCGCCGTACGCCATTTTCCCCTGGCCATTCGGATTGTGCACGGTGTCAGTGGCGGTCGTCTGACCCCACGAATCTCGCAGCCTGCATCCCGCCGAGTGCCTCGGTCCGACCTCTATCCGGAGCGCGCCGCCAGGAATGCACTGCGACGGCTAGGGACGTTGTTTTCTGGTCCGACCCTCCGGCGCCCGAAGCTGGCTCCAGAGGCGCATCATCCGCATCCGGGGGCACGAACTCGGACTCGGCAGCTTCCCCATGTTCCCGCTCGCCGAGGCCCGCGAGATGGCCGGCGCTACCGGAACGCTCGCCTGAGAGGGTGCGACCGCCTCGCCCTGCCCTACAGGGAAGGGACCCGCCGGTAGACTTCCCGCCCTCCCAAGAACGTGGCCAACACGCGCGTGTCGCGAAACTCCGCGTCCGAGCACGTGAGGACGTCCCGGTCGACCACAATGAAGTCGGCGAGCTTGCCCGGCTCGAGGGACCCCTTGATGTCTTCGTCGAACGTCAGGTACGCGGCGTTCCAGGTCCACATCCGGAGGGCCTCCATGCCTGGAGTTCGCCAAGTGCTTGGTCAGAGACAGGGGAACGCTCCCTTGGGTGAGCC
>JAPPMC010000027.1 GCA_028819235.1 Bryobacterales bacterium | reverse complement strand
AGGTTTCAGCTCATCGGCCTCCTCCCTGCCAGGGCTTGCCCTGGCGCAACATAATTGCCTATGGTTGCCTTCTGGAAGCGGCTACGCTCAGGCCGATCCCAACAAACGATGGAAGGGCGAGTGTTGGTCTTTTTCGAGGAGGCGAGAGATTTCCGGCTGATCCTTTCCACGGTTAACGACCAGGACAGCATTGTTGGGCCGTATCGAGTTCATGCCGATACTCTGTTCGTCACCAAAGATCCCCTTGGGACTTCCCTCTCGGTCAATGGTCAGGTAACCGGTCGGTTCATCGACATGGTGCCTCGGGGTTGGTGGCTAGAATCGTAGAAGTTCAGCTTCCAGCCTCATCCGCCTACGGGCAGTGTGTTGCCTAATGTCATCCGATAGGGCGATGATCGTGCTCCATTTCATTTCAGTTAAGTCTCGGCTGCACATGGCGTCATGGGCTTCTGCAGACGCTGGACATCTCGGTCTCTCAGTGGATGTACCTAGACTCTACAGACAATGGATTTGGCCGATTGCGGGCCTACCGCCCAGCCGATTCCTGACGCGGTAGCACCTGTGATTTGGGTAATGGGTCAGCATCGTTTGTTTCTTCTTCTTTCCTTCGCCATTATCGGCGCGAGCAGTGGACCTAGTGCCAGCCTCTGCTCGCGACAAGTTTGACCGGGCAGCAGGTAACCCTTGGCACGTCTGTCCTTCTCTCTGCCAAGCTTGTGTGATTTCGGGAAAAAATAGAAACGGTGCGTTGCAGAGACTTCGCGGCCCGATCACTCCCAGAACTGCTCTCCATCTACGAGTTGACTCTTGAGGTAGTCGGCATCGGGCTCGAACCCCAGCCCCGGTTGTGTTGGCGTTGTCAGCACTCCGTTCCTGACATCGGGAGCGCCAACGGCGGACATCGTTTCGATGTGTCGTGCCGGACGGCCCAACTGACTTTCGGACCGGAAGAAATTGTGTATGGCAGAGCCGAAATGGGCCGAGGCATAGGTCAGGACCAAGCTCCCGACGTTATGCAGGGCAACCGGCCGCCGAGTAAGCAGTGCATAGTCCGCGATCCTGCGAGTGCCGGTTATGCCGCCGGCAAAGGCCAGATCAGGATGGATGTAGTCGGCAACGCCAGCATCCAAGAACGGCCGGAACTCCTGAGCAAGCTCCAGCTTCTCGCCCACCAACAGCGGAATCCGAGTGGCATCCCGCAGTGCCTGCCAACCCTCTGAGAACTGCACGGGAAGGGGATCTTCATAGAAGTACGGCTGCATCGGTTCAACAGCGTGCGCCACCTGAATGGCGGTCGTCGTGTCAAGTTCGTTGTGGCCGTGCACGGCGACGGCTATGTCCTCGCCCACCGCTTCGCGGGCGTTCATGAAACCGCGTCCGATGCGTCTGATCTGGTCCGGGTCAAGCGTCGTGGCGAACCGACCGGCTCGAATGCCAAGCGAATAGTCAATGGAGATCTTGAATGCCGTGAAGCCCTCCGAGGCCTCCCGAATCTCGGCCGCCCACTCCCGCATCCGCCCTATGTCCTGCATATCGCCCACCTGATCCCGCCGACCGTGGGAGTACATCTTGATGCCGTCCCGGAAAGGTCCTCCCAACAGGACATTCACCGGCTTGTCCAGGATCTTGCCGGCGAGGTCCCACAGGGCGATGTCGATCCCGCTGATCGTGGGAATGTGCGCCTCGTAGGGGTGCATGAGCGTGATCAGGTCATGGAAATGCCTTTCGATCGACAGTGGGTCCTGGCCTACCAGCATCGGCTCCATGACGGCGAGCCGAGCCCTAGCCATCGGTCCAGACGATCCGGCCTCGCCGTAGCCGACCAACCCGCTGTCGGTCTCGATCCGGATCAGGCAGTTACCGGCGATATTGCGGACCTGCATGGCCTTGACGGCCGTGATCTTGACCGTGCCCGAGTAGGGCGCTGCCATGGCTCGGTATCGCCGGAGCCACGCTCCGGCGCCAAGTGCGAGCAGTCGAGAAAGGAGGCTACGGCGAGTGAGGGGCATTTTGATTTCAGTTTTGGTCGAGATAGCAGCCTGACCCAGCCCCGTATGCCCCATCGCGGCGTAGTAGCCGGTCTCGCCGCTGCCAACCGCCGGCAGGTCTGGAATGTCGCCAGCGCTTCGCGCATCCGGGAGGCCTGCGACAGGACCGGCAGCTGCACCCACCGACCAATCCAGCCGAGGTCAGGAGATGGCCCTGGTTGCGATCCTGAAGGAGCCCGGCCAGACCCGCCCGCGCCTTCCCTAGACCGTCTGCTCGTTGTTTAGCGCCTTTACTGGTGGGCGAGGCGGAGGGCCGACAGCCTGAGATCCATCAATCTCGGGCCACAACGTGCGCATGGACACACTCCCCCGCCAAACACAATTTTCCGCACGGTTCGCGCCGGCAGGCAGCTGGTCCGATGGACACCTGGGTCCTAGACTCGTGGCCCAGCTTTGTCAGCCCGTTGCAGCGATTCCGGCGCTCCCTGAACGGAAACGTGGGCTCAGACCCGAATCGCAAGATGACTGGAGCGCAGGCATCGACATGGGCAAGGCCAATCTGGATGCCCACATCGCGGCCGTTAACATGGGCCGCCAATTCGACAACACCAATCAGGTCCGCCGGACTGTGCGCAACGGGTTCCGCAAGCCTGGCGTGAGCCGGGCCGTTTTCGAAACCACTGGCAGTTGCCACCGGGACATTCACCAGTGCCTATCGGACTTCGGCATCGAGACCGTCCTCGTCAACCCGCTGCGCTCAATTGCCCTGGTGGGCTGACCAAGCTGTCCGCTGAGATTACTCTGGACGCGTCTGCACGGGCCGCATTTTCCCAGATGGTTTCCGGTGGAGTGGCTGCGCGTTCTCGGTCAGGCGGACCGCAAAGTGCGGATGCAAACCTCCCGGAGCCGAAAGGCATGGCTGATCCCTGCGCACGGAACAAGAATCGAGGAACAGGTAGTTCCATCGGCCGATTCGGGCCGGTCGGCTGGTCATCTGTGAGCCAATGAGTGCCATCGGTCCCGAATTGTATTGCGGCCTCCGACTCTCGGTCTTACGATAACTAGTGTCTGGTGCATCCTCGGCCCCGCATGAGGCACCTTCGTTGGCGGTAACGGATTGGGGTCGAACAACCCGGAGGCAAGGTGCCCGGAGGTCATGACGGCAGTTGAAGCTGGCGACGCGCGTGTTGCCTCAGTTGCCGGAATTGCCGTCTCTTCGAAGGCTTCGACGCAGCGGTTCGCTAAGAGTTCGCGGACGCTAGCAATCGCAGTCTGGCTGATATCAGCTCAGACGGGTACGACTCCGCCTGCCAACGCCGCGACCGCAACCGGAGCGGTGCTGGAGCAGTACTGCCGTGCGTGCCACAACAACCAGATCTCGAGCGGGGGGCTGGATTTGGCCCGGCTCGACCCCGCATACCCGGGTGCGGATCCGGACGCGTGGGAGGCAGTGGTGAGGAAACTGCTGCATCGACACATGCCTCCCCCGGGGATGCCCCGGCCTGATGAAGCAACCTACGACGCAGTCGTGGGCGATCTGGAGCATCGCCTGGACAGCCACGCCGCCGCGAATCTGAATCCTGGCCGGGAGAGCGCCTTCCGCCGACTGAACCGGACGGAGTACCGGAATGCTGTCCGCGACCTCCTCGGTTTGGAGGTCGACGTGGAATCGCTCCTGCCCCGAGACGAGACCGGGCATGGCTTCGACAACGTCACGGGCGAATTCTCGCCCACGCTCCTCGAAAGGTATCTCGCAGCGGCGCGGAAGATCAGCCGCTTGGCGATTGGCACTCCGCCGACGGCGCCAGGCGGTGAACTCGTGCTGATCCCAGTCGACCGTACGCAGGAATCGCAATTCCGGGAACTTCCGTTTGGAACGCGCGGAGGCGCGCTCATACCTCACCTATTCCCCACGAACGGCGAGTATGAGATTCACATCACGCTTAGCCGAGACCGGAACGAGCACGTGGAAGGCTTGTACGTTCCTCATGAGGTGGAGCTGATGCTTGACGGACGGCAGGTCCGGCGGTTCGTGGTGGAGCCCGCTGAAGGTAGGGACCACACGGGTGTGGACAAGCACCTGTTCGCCCGCATCCCGGTGAGCGCCGGGCGACATGAGATCGGCGCAACATTCCTGAAGAAGTCATCAGCATTGATCGAAACCGAACGGCAACCCTATCTGGCGCGCTTCAACATGGACCGTCATCCCCGGACCCAGCCCGCTGTGTACTCGGTGTCAATCGTTGGCCCCTACGCTCCGGCCACGAAGGGCGAAACCGAGAGCCGCCGACGCGTGTTCTCCTGCCGCCCTTCTCCTGGAGCCGATGAGGGAATCTGCGCACTGAGGATTCTCGAGCGCCTGGCGCGCCGTGCGTATCGGCGACCACCAACAGCAAGGGAATTGGACGACCTGCTGGCGTTCTACAGGCAGGGGCTTGAGCGTGGGGGCTTTGAGGACGGCATCGAGACCGCATTGCGTGCCCTGCTGGTGAGCCCCCATTTCCTGTTCCGTGCGGAACGTCCTGCGACGCACGGAAGGGATGAGCCGTACCAAGTCTCCGATTACGAGCTAGCGTCGCGGCTCTCATTCTTGCTTTGGAGCAGCATTCCGGACGATGAACTGCTGGAAGTAGCCGGTAATGGGCGCCTGCGGGACGATGCCGTCTTGGAATCGCAGGTTCGCAGGATGCTGGCGGACCACCGTTCGCGTGCCTTGGTGGAGAACTTCGCCGGCATGTGGCTGTACCTCCGGAACCTTGACTCCTGGACGCCGGACCGGCGCCTCTTCGCCGACTTCGACGACAACCTTCGGCAGTCCTTTCGGCTCGAGACGGAACTCCTGATCGAGGCGATCGTACACGAGGACCGCAGCCTCGTAGAACTGCTGAGCGCAGACTTCACCTTCCTGAACGAACGGCTCGCCAAGCACTACGGCATTCCCCACATCTATGGCGATCATTTTCGCCGGGTCAATCTCCCCGCCGACGGCATCCGGGGCGGACTCCTCACACACGGCAGTATCCTGGCGGTCACTTCCTACGGCAACAGGACATCCCCGGTGCTTCGAGGCAAGTGGGTGCTGGAGAACATTCTGGGAACTCCGCCGCCACCGCCGCCGCCCGAGGCGACTCCGCTGAGAGAACGGTCCGCTTCGGATGCGGTGCTTACGCTGCGCGAGCGCATCTCTGAGCACCGAGCGGATCCCGCATGCGCCAGCTGCCATGACATCATCGATCCAATCGGATTCGCATTCGAGAATTTTGACGCGGTCGGACGCTGGCGGACGCATGACGAGGGCGTCCCGGTGGATGCGTCGGGAACGCTACCGGACGGAACCCGGTTCAACGGACCCAATGGATTCCTCCAAGCGCTCCTTCGACGTCCCGAACTGTTTGTGTCGACGGCGACGGAGAAGCTGCTGACCTACGCGCTGGGCCGCGGACTCGAGTCCTATGACGCCCCTGCGGTACGCAAGATCGTGCGCGACGCAGAGAGAGACGACTACCAATTCTCATCCCTGATGCTTGGAGTAGTTCGCAGCGCACCCTTCCAGATGAGGAGGCCCCAATGATCATCACCAAGAAAAGCCTGCCCCGCCGGACCGTCCTCCGGGGGATCGGCACGTCAGTCGCCCTGCCTCTGCTCGATGCGATGGTGCCGGCCATGACCGCCGAAGCGAAGACCGCCGCCGCCCCTGTAAGGAGGCTGGGCTATGTCTACATCCCTATGGGGGCCAATCTTGAGAAGTGGACTCCGCCGGGGGACGGCGAGCGGCTGACGGAACTCTCGCCGATTCTCAACTCTCTTGAGCCGTTCAAGGAAGGCCTCACGGTCATTACGAACCTAGAGAACAAGAACGCATACTCGGCGGGCAACCACGCGACCGCGAACTCAGGGTTCCTGAGCGCGGCCAAGGCCAAGATGACCGAGGGCGCCGACTACGAACTCGCCACCACCGTCGATCAGATCGCCGCACAGAGGATCGGAGGCGAGACTGCCCTGCCCTCGCTCGAGCTGTCCATGGACCTCCAGACCAACGTGGGGGACTGCGACAACGGGTTCGCGTGCGTGTACCAGAACAACCTCTCGTGGTCGTCTCCGACCACGCCGCTCCCGCCGACCCCGCATCCCCGGGTGGCGTTCGAGCGCCTCTTCGGTGACGGAGGATCGCCCTCGGAGCGCCGGGCCGAGCTAAGGGTTGACGGAGGGATTCTCGACTGGGTGCGGGATGACATAGCTCGGATCCAGGGCAAGCTGGGCTCCAGTGACAAACGGACTCTCGATGGGTACCTAGACTCGGTGCGGGAAGTCGAGCGCAGGATACAGCGGGCGGAGAGCAGGGCCGAGGACGTTCCACTTCCGGATCTCGACCGCCCAATCGGAGTCCCTGAGAAATACGCGGACCACGCGCGAATGATGTTTGACCTTCAGGTGCTGGCTATGCAGGGGGACATCACGCGGGTGATGACCTTTCAGCTGGCTCGAGAGACGAGCAACCGAGCGTACCCGGAAATCGGAGTCCCGGACCCCCATCATCCGACCTCGCATCACGCGAACGATCCCCTGAAGCTGGAGAAGCTGGCAAAGATCAACGCCTTTCATGTGTCGCTGTTCGGCTACTACCTCGATCGGCTGGCCTCGACGGCGGATGGGAACGGAACGCTGCTGGACCACAGCGTCCTGCTGTGCGGGAGCGGGATGGGGAACCCCGACATCCACGACCATCTGAACCTTCCGATCATCGTTGGCGGCGGAGGCGCGGGCGGGCTCGCGGGGGGACGGCACATCCGGTACGAGGAGCCCGTGCCGCTCGCCAATCTCCACATCACGTTGCTGGACAAGGTCGGCGTCCATCTGGACAAGTTTGGCGACAGCACCGGCCGCATCGAGGAACTAGTCCTTTAGCCATGCGTTGCATCCTCTCTCTGGTACTGCTGTCTTGGCCGGCGAGTGTCGGCGTCGCGGCACCGGTGTCAGAGGAGATCGACAGCGAACTGGTCGAGGCGACAAGGTCGAATGATCCTAGCGCGGTTCGGACGCTTCTAGGGGCCGGCGCAGACATCAATGGCAGATCCGAGGACGGATCCACACCCTTGCACTGGGCGGCGCACTGGAATGACCTCTCGATCGCAGAGGCGTTGATTGCCGCAGGCGCCGAGGCGGATGCAACGAATCGGTTCCACGTAACTCCCCTGATGCTCGCCGCTGCCAATGGCAGCGCGCCAATGATAGAAGCGCTGGTTTTGGCCGGCGCTGATCCGAACGGGTCCTTGCCGTCAGGGGAGACTGCGCTGATGACGGCCGCACGTACGGGGAGGCCAGAAGCGGTCCAAGCGCTGTTAGCCCACGGGGCGATCGTCAACGCGCGAGAGACCTGGCGGGGCCAGACCGGGCTGATGTGGGCCGCCGGCGAAGGACATCTCATAGCCGTGCGCGCACTCCTCGACGCGGGAGCTGATGTCCACGCAGTGTCCAAGCGGGGGTATTCCGCGTTGGTCTTTGCCGTCCGCCAAGGGCACCTCGATGTGACGCGTGCCCTGCTGGATGCGGGTGCGGACGTCAACGCCTACCTGCCCCGTCGCCGCCGCGGGGAATGGGGCAATCAGGAGCAAGGTGTTCCGGAGCCGGGTGCGAGCGTCCTGGACGTGGCGGTCTCGAATGCCCACTTCGAGGTTGCCACACTCTTGCTGGACCGTGGGGCCGACCCGAACGCCTCAGGGCCAGGCTGGACACCGCTGCACACCGTGAGCTGGGTGCGAAAGCCCGGGGTGGGGAGCAACGATCCCGCTCCGGAGGGGTCAGGAAGCCTGACCAGCCTCGAAATCGTGCGCAAGCTGGTGGCCGCGGGAGCTGACGTGAATGCACGCATGACCTCTGGAAGGAGTCCCGGCCTGCACAGTCTCAACACTATGGGTGCGACGCCATTCGTAACGGCTGCACGAACGGCAGACGCCGAGCTAATGCGGCTCCTCCATAGCCTCGGCGCCGACCCGTCGATCCCGACCGAAGCCGGCACGACCCCCCTCATGGTGGCGGCCGGGGTGGGCGTGCGAGCCCCCGACGAGGATGCGGGAACGCGCGAAGAGGTGGTTGAAGCAGTTAGGCTTGCGCTTGAGTTGGGCGGGGATCCCGACGCTATCGACCGGAACGGCAACACGGCGATGCACGGGGCTGCATACAAGCACGTTCCGGGGGCGGTTCGGCTGTTGTCCGAAGCGGGTGCCGATATCCGGGTGTGGAACCGCAAGAACGATCTTGGCTGGACGCCGCTGCGCATTGCGACAGGTGTCCATCGGGGAATGAACTTTCGCTTTTCTCCTGAGACCGCAGCAGCCATCCGTGAGGTGCTGGAGGCGGCTGGGCTGTCGACGGAAGTCGAACCGGAGCAGTTCATCAGCGGCGCGACGAAATAGGTGGCCGACCCGTCGTCGCGTGTCGTCCCACAGCGGAGGCTCGATGCCTGAGTGTGCCGATACTGGACTCAGGCGAGGGTCTGCACGTCATTTGTTCGTGGGGGCAACTCCGTCCCGCGCGTCCATTCGGTGACCGAAGATTCCGCAGTCACAGTCGCGCTTACGGGCGCCCCTTGAGCGGTTGTCGGTGACGTCTGGCCAGGCCAGCAGTGGCCGAGACGTTCGTCGAAACCCTCGATGCTCGCGCAAGCACTGGCGCAGCACCACCACCCACCGTGCCCGGGTCCAGCCCTGCAAGTGCAGCTGCGACTCGGCTCCCTCCCAGCCCCATCACGTCGCCAGATGAGGGAGCACACGGGTGTCTGGTGCGTTGCACCGTCCATCGGCGTACTCGAGCCTACCGATCCATACCAAGGTCCCCTCAAGATCCTCCCCGCGGGACCGAAGCCAAGAGCCTCAGGCGCTGACCGGACCGAGCAAGGATGGGACTTGCTTGGCTTCGTTCGGCGCCGGTTCTCGACCGGCAGTCGTACAATCGGGCTGGCAAGCCAGCGGACGCCTGCCGATCCACGCATGAAAGGCACCACGCACGGCAGTCAAACATCGGCCCGCGGGCCTAGGGCATCGCCTTCTGTTCGGTGCGGCGGGAGCCAGCTTCTCCTCGTGGCCGCTCTAGTTACTTGCCCGTCAATGCCCGCCGGAGCGGAAGAAATCTTCCGTTCCGAAATCCAGCCGATTCTCAACCAGCACTGTCTGGCCTGCCACGGCACGGACAGCCAACTGAGCGGACTGAACCTGAGCACACTCGAGGGATTGCTCTCGGGGGGTGCCCGCCACGGTCCCGCGATTGTCCCCGGTCACCCCGAGCAGAGCGTGCTGATGCGAGTGCTGCGAGGCGAAGTAGCTCCCAGCATGCCGATGGGTTCTGCCCCTCTGCCGGATGGGAAGATCCAGGCGATAGCGAAGTGGATCGAGCAGTTCAAGCCAGCCCAAGAACACGCCGATGACAATGATTGGAGCCCGTTCCGGGCGAACGGTCGACCTGACCCGCCTGACGTCTCGCGCGACTCATGGGCCCGCAATCCCATTGATCGATTCATCCTCGCTCGCCTGGAGGAACAGGGCATCGATCCGGCACCTGAAGCCGACCGGCGACGTCTCATGCGCCGGCTGTACTTCAATCTCGTCGGCGAGCCACCAACCCCGGAAGAAGTCCAGACCTTTCTGGCGGACGAGGGTGAGAGCGCGCACGACCGGCTCTTGGACAAGTTGCTCGGAGATCCGCGCTACGGGGAGCGCTGGGGTCGGCACTGGCTAGACGTGGCGAGGTACTCGGACTCGACGGGTGGCGAGGCCAATCGGGAGCTCTACCACATGTGGCGCTACCGCGACTATGTCATCGATGCATTCAACAGCGACAAGCCGTACGACGAGTTTGTCAAGGAGCAGCTTGCAGCGGACGAGTTCGCCCCGACTGACCCTGACAAGCGGGTTGCGACCGCGTTCTTGCGCCTCGGAGCTCCTCCCCAAAGCCAGATCCGGCGGGTGGCGCGCCAGCAGCATCTGAACGAAGTCGCCGGAACCGTGGGCTCCGTCTTCCTCGGCCTGAGCCTCAGCTGCGCGCAGTGCCATGACCACAAGTACGACCCGATCCCGACCCGGGACTTCTACCGCTTTCAGGCGTTCTTCCTGCCGATCGAGAACGTCAACGTGGATGCCGAGATCACGAAGGAGGGCACCCGAGAACTGGTGGCCCGAGGCCGCGGGGCCGCAGAGCAGAGACTGAACCTAGCCCGCGAGGCCTATGAGGCGTATGAGAACCAGCTACTTGCCAAGTTTCGCAGCGTACTGCGGGAGGAAGGCGGCGACCCGTCATCCGCCACCCCGGCGACCTTGCGCGTGAGACTGACGGACGCCGTCGCGAACGGCGTGGTCCCCCGGGACGAGCCGTCGTTCTCTCGGGCCGAGAAGGTCGAGTACATCCGCCGGCTGAGCTTCGTTGACGGCTTTCGCGGCGGACGTGATATGGGGGTGTACCGACGCCAGGTGGAACGGCACCTGCCGAAGATACACACCATTGAGAACGCACGGGAATCGCCCTACGGCGCCGGATTGCCGGTGCAGTTCGTGCGGGTTCGGGGAGAAGTCGACAACTTGGGCGAACGCGTGCTGCCGGGATTCCCGAGCGCGGTGACGGGCACGGACGACCCCGCTCCCTTGCCACTGGACTCTCTGGGCAACGTCAATCGGTGGCGGTTTCCGCTAGCTACCTGGATCGCCAGCCCCGAGAACCCCCTGACCGCTCGGGTGATGGTGAACCGCATCTGGCAGTGGCACTTCGGACGGGGGATCGTGGCAACGCCCAGCAACTTCGGGGCAAACGGCATACGCCCTTCGCATCCCGATCTTCTGGACTGGCTGGCCGACGAGTTCGTCGCGAGCGGCTGGAGCGTGAAGGCGATGCACCGCCTAATCCTGAATTCAGCAACATACCGCCAGAGTTCGATCAGGTTCTCCGAGCACGCGAATGAGGCCGATCCGTCGAACACCCTGCTGTCCCGCATTCCGGGCCGACGCCTGGAAGGGGAGGTCATCCGCGATAGCATCCTCGCAGTCAGCCGACGCCTGAATCGCGCAAGGGGAGGGCCTGGGGTGTATCCTCGGCTACCCGAGGCGATGAAGGACCAGATGCTGGTCAAGAACTGGCCCGCGTGGGAGCCGAGCAGCGGTCCGGACTCAAGAAAGAAGTCGGTATACGTCTTCCAGCGTCGCCAACTGGCCCTGCCTCTACTGGAAATGCTGGATGCACCGGTTCCGCAGGTCTCTTCGGAGCAGCGCAGGATATCGACCACGGCGATCCAATCTCTGGCCATGCTGAACGGGCGACTCGTCGCCGAGGAGGCGCAACATTTCGCGGCGCGCCTCGAGGACGAAGCCGGGCGGGACCCGCGGGACCAGATCACGCTCGCTTTTCGTCTCGCATTCTCGAGAGAGCCCACAAAGGCGGAACTTCGTCGATACAATGAATTCGCGGAAAGGGAAGGGTTGGCGGCAGTTTGTCGCGTCCTGTTCAACGCCAACGAGTTCGTCCATGTTGATTGACCTCCAGACGGGCAAGCCCACCTCACGGCGGCAACTGCTGCTGCAGAGCTTCAACGGGCTGGGAGGCCTCGCTCTGTCGTCGCTGCTATCGCAAGACTCGCTGGCATCGACCCAACCTCCCAGGAACAGTGCCCACCATCCGCCAAAGGCCAAGAATTGCATCTTCCTGTTCATGTCCGGCGGCGTCAGTCAAGTCGACACCTTCGAGAACAAGCCGGAGCTAGCGAAGATCGACGGCCAGCGCATGCCGGTGCTTCCGGGGCTGGCGACGCAGCTGGACGCGTATGTCCGGTCCGACGTTGTCGCGGTGGGCAGCCCGTTCGAGTTCCGGCGCTATGGCGAGTCGGGCCGCGAGATGGCGACGATGTTCGGCAACTTAGGCGGCGTCGCCGATGAACTCGCCTTCGTCCACGGCATCGAAGTGGATTCGCCATTGCATTCGGCAGCCACGCTGCACGTAACTACAGGCTCTGTCTTTGCAGGTAACCCGTCTGTCGGAGCATGGGTTGCATACGGACTGGGTAGCGAGAACGAGAACCTCCCCGCCTACATGGTCCTGCACGACCGGCGCGGCGGGCCGGTCAACGGCTCCGCCGTGTGGCAGAGCGGCTACCTGCCCGCTTCATACCAAGGGACGCTGCTACGGTCTTCAGGGCCGCCGATCCTGAACTTGAAATCGTCGACGGTCGGCTCCGCCGAGACTTCGCGACGGGAGTTCGACCTGCTCCGCTGGACGAATGAGCAGCATGCGGCCGGTCGGAATGCTACCGACACTCTAGAAGCCCGTATTGCCGCATACGAGCTGGCCTACCGCATGCAGACCCATGCTCCCGGAATCGTGGACTTGTCCGACGAGCCCGCTTCGGTCCGGAACCTGTACGGTCTGGACAACCCTGTCACGGAACCGTTCGGGCGCCAATGCCTGCTTGCCCGGCGGATGGTCGAGCGTGGAGTCCGCTATTCCCTGTTGGTGCATGGCTGGGAAAACGGTGTATACAGCTGGGACCACCACAAGGAAATCCGCGATTGGCTGCCCGCTAGGGCACAGGAAGTGGACTTGCCGATCGCAGGACTGATCCAGGACCTGAAGTCCAGAGGGCTGCTTGACCAGACACTCGTGGTCTTCACCACGGAGATGAGCCGGACCCCATTCATCGCCAGAAAGGCATACGGGGCCCGTGTCGGACGCGACCACCATCGACATTCGATGGTGAGTTGGTTCGCTGGAGCGGGAGTCAAGGGAGGTTCCACCGTCGGTGCCACTGACGAGTTCAGCCTCAGTTGTCTAGACCAACCGATCCACGTGCGCGACATCCATGCCACGATCCTGCACCTGATGGGGCTGGAGTCGGATGCGCTGACCTATCTGCACGAGGGCCGGCACAAGCGCCTCACCGATACTGGCGGCCGCGTACTGAATGAAATCCTTGCCTGACCGACCGGGCCTGCCGTAACAACTATTCCCTCTTTCAGGCAGCCGGCAGATCCAAGCTCCGCCGAAAGCCCGAAGCCGAGGCGTAGCTCAAGTCTGGGGCTATGGGGCTATAGATTCCGCACTGAGCCCTTTGGGCACTTCCGAGACATTCAAAACAGACGGGTCCGCGGTTGTCAGCCACACGTGGCCAGTCTCCTCGTCTCAGTGGTCGAGCAAGGATTGATTAAGTGCGGAGAGGTCCCGCGGCGAACCCGTTCTAGTGCTGAGCAACGAATTGGGGCTTCGGGCGGGCCTCCCAGCGTTTCATTCCCTGCCTTGTCGGACTTCGAATCGGGTTTTCGGCCTGGACCGGGCAATTCACCGCCTTGCGCCTCGGAGTTGCTTCATCCGAACCGTCTGCCATCCACCAGCCTGTCCAGCATCAGGATCAGCAAGCTCCCTCCCGCCAAGCCCGAGGGAGCTTGCGAGTAGGATGGGGTGGCCATGCGCGCTCGACTCACCATTGCGCCACCGCTGCTAATTGCCCTTGCAGCATGCTCCGAACTGCCGATCGTGGAGATCGGCTCGCCGATGCAGGCCCCGGACTGGGCCGTCTTGGAACGCGAATTGCTCGATGCGAACTCGGCGGCCGTCGAAAAGTTCGCCGATCGCTACCTCGATGAGCGGGGATACCTCTTACACACGCCCCGCTGGGGCACGCTGGACGGCCCGGACGACGCGATCGAGACGTTCTACAACTGGACGCTGCTGCACACTCTGGGCGGTTCGGACTCCGTCTTGGAGCTCTACAAAAAGGGGCTTGAGGGCCACCTGCAGCAATACGGGGAGTTGCGCACCGAGCTGACGACCCTCGCCAGCAACGGGGCCTACCACCGCGAGTTCATTACGCAATCCGACTGGTTCCATACCGCGGAGGGCATGCGGGCGTTCCTGCTGATGGGCCACTCCGACCCTGAGAACGACCTGCTGGTGGAACGCATGGAACGCTTCGCACGGATGTACACCGGCGAGGATCCGGATGCCCCGAACTACGACCCGGAACACAAGGTGATCCCTAGCATCTGGAATGGCAGCCTCGGGCCAATGCTGCGCAGGGCCACCGTGTACGACTGGGTTGGCGACCCCATCCCCGGCAAGTTCCATCTCCTGCACAATCCGGCAAGGAGGTCGGCGCTGCTGGACCTCGAGGAGTGGTACCCGCGCATGCTGGCCCACTGCGACGAGTACTTGGACTCGGTCGGCGACAATTTCCTGAACCTGGCGGCCACCCTGCTGGGAACCAATGCCTACGCCCTGACCGGCAGGCAGAAGTACAAGGACTGGACTCTGGAATACCTCGACGCCTGGAGGGAGCGGGCCGCAGCAACCGGTGGCATGATCCCGTCCAACATCGGCCGGGACGGATCGCTGGGAGGCGAGCATGACGGCCAGTGGTGGAAGGGCACTTACGGCTGGAACTTCACGATCTTCGACGGCGAGCTCCAGCAGATCGCGCACCGCAACTATTTCACGGCGGCAAGCTTCCAAGGATTCGCCAACGGGCTGCTGCTGACCGGCGACCAGGCATACATCGACGTTCTACGCACGCAAATGGACCGCATCCTGGAAGCGGCTCGCTTCAGCGAAGACGGAGACGTAAGGCTGCTCCCGACGATGTACGGCGACCCGCGAGGCTACGCGTTCAACGGCGAGCCAGAATTCTACCGGTTCCAGCCGGTCACGTATGCAGACCGCCTGGCCGAGATCTACCTGTGGTCCATGCGACAGGACGACCTCGAGCGCATCCCAAAGGGCGGGGAGCCTTGGATCGACTACCTGCAGGGCAACGATCCCGGATATCCCGTTCGTGCCTTGCGAGCCGATCTCGAGCACATCCAAGACCGGCTGGATCTGCAGGAAGCCGACACCACGACCCCGGAGACGCGCCTGGCGGACTACCTGCTCGGAATCATGCCCGCTACGACCGACACGCTCGCAGAACTGACAACGGGCGGCTACTTCGCGAACGGACGGATCTGGGTGCTGCACAGCCGGCTACGGTACTTCGATCCGCAGCGCGGACGGGCTGGGCTGCCGCCTGATGTGGCGGCGCTCGTGGACAGCCTAGGACCCGACACGGTGGGAGTTACGCTGGTCAACCTGAGCCAGGACGAGGCCCGAGAGGTCGTCGTCCAGGCAGGCGGCTACGCCGAGCACCAGTTCACTCGCCTGGAGGGCGAGACGCACCAGATGGATTTGGACTCGAGCGCGTTCACGGCGCGGCTTGCGCCAGGGGCGGGGCAGCGACTGGAGCTGACCATGCAACGCTACGCAAACCAGCCTGACCTGGCCTTTCCTTGGGCATGGTAGGCGCCGGGCTCGACCCTCGACCCCGCCGCCGTTCTAGCGGTCAGCGTGGCAAGGGCTCGATCGCCGTCGCCACGTGATCCAAGTAGGTGACCCGCACAGGCTCGATTCCGGCTGCGGCGCATAGCTTGTAGTCCACAATGCGGGTCGCCCCGCCCGGGGACTGGCGCACCACCTCGCCCGCTCCCAGCGCGAAGCCAATGCGGATCTCGCTCATCCCCGGGGCCACCTCCCCTGCCGCTGCGGACTGCCACATTTCGGGGGTCCAGTGGTCGTAGATTTCCTTGGGGTCCGTCACAAAGAAGATGTCGTCGATGAAGACCCGCTGCGGACTGCCGATCCCGAACCGCGCCCGCGCGCCGTCCTTGTCGAACACTAGGACGGCGTCGTTGCCGCGCACCTCTACAGCTGTCGGCACGATGCGCTCCAGAGGGCCGAAGACTCGCCCGCCTGGGTCGTACGGCCAGCGATAGCCCTCCTTGACCCACAGCGGCTTCCCGATCAGGCGGCGACGCGCCGACACCAGGTCCGTGACGTACGACTTGGGGACAAACGCGAACACATCCGCGGGAAGCTTGCGCGGCCGGGTCTGTGGCCTGTCAAACTCCACGTTCGCCAATCGGTGCCGCTCGTAGAAGTGGTAGCCGACGTAGAGCGCCCCGAATACCAGCAGGACCTTGACAGTCAGCCGTGCCCAGAACAGCCAGTCGGAATTGGACGGCTCGCCGGTTGGCGTGTCAGGCTGCTCAAACATACGCCAAGTAGAGCACGCTGACGCCTCCGGTCAGCGATTGCGTCTCGACGCGCGAGAAGCCGCAGTCCAAGAGCATGCGGCGGATCTCGCTTGGCGACGGGAAGCGCTGCACCGAGCGGTGCAGGTAGGAGTAGGCCTGGCCGCTGCCGGACACCAGGTTTCCGAGCCGTGGCAGCACATGACGGAAGTATGCCCCGAACAGCGCGCCCCACACGACGGACGGGGGCTGGGAGAACTCCAGCATCGCCAAGCATCCGCCGGAGGCCAGAACACGCCGGAACTCGGCGGCTCCCCGATCGTAGCTGGCCAGATTCCGAAACCCGTACGCGATGGTGACGAGATCCAAGCTGGCGTCCGCGAGGGGCATCTGCGTCGCATCTGCCTCGGCCAGCTCGCAGCGCGAGCCGGCCTGCACCAGCTTCGACTGGGCACGTTCCAGCATGGGCCTGCAGAAGTCGGCCGCCAAGGGCACACCCGACTGATCGGACGCCAATCTCCGGCGCTCCTTGGCGAGCGCCAGCGCCAAGTCGCCAGTGCCGCAGCAAAGGTCGGCAAAGCGCAGCCGTGGCCTTTGGAGGTATGGGCGGACCGCGCGCACGAGCCTTCTCCGCCAGTAGACGTCAAGCTGGCCGGAAAGGAGGTGGTTGAGCAGGTCGTAGCGGGGCGCAACCCGCCCGAACATCTCCCGGACGGCGCTTGCCGCCGCCGTCTCGTCGCCGGGCCGTATCCCCGCCGGGCAAGCTCCCCGGGCCACGCGCGCGTCGGCCATGGGCTATTGCTCCGCTTTCCGGCCAGCCCTACGGCACGCCTGCAGCGCGTGGCGAGTGGCCGAGAGCACGTCGGACGCTGGCGGATCGAGCTCTTCGGCCGTCCGGCCGATGCCCATTGCCAGAACGAACCGAGCCTTCCCCCCGACCGCCTTCTTGTCACCGCCGATCCGTGCCGCAACCCTGGCGGGCTCAACGGACTGCAGGCCATCCCGCAGGTCAGGCGCGTATGAGAGGACCACGCTCTCGATGCGGCTGCGATCTGCTGCGCGCAAGCGCCCGCGCAATTCCGAGAGCCGCGCTGCGGCCACCATGCCGAACGCGACGGCCTCCCCGTGCAGCAGCGTGCGATAGCCGGTCTCGGCCTCCAAGGCGTGGCCGAGCGTGTGGCCGAAGTTGAGGATCCTCCGCAGCCCGCCTTCGCGCTCGTCCTCGCGCACCACCGCGGCCTTGATGCGGACGGAGTCGCCGATCATGCGCTCCACGGCCGCCAGCTCTCGGGCGAGCACCGCCTCGCGCTGCGACTCCATGAAACCGAACAGAGCTGCGCTGCGAATGATCCCGTGCTTGACCACCTCCTGGATTCCCGCACGGTATTCCCTCTCGGGGAGTGTGTCGAGTGTGGCAGGATCGACGACCACCAGCCGTGGCTGGTGGAACGCTCCCACCAGATTCTTGCCGCCCTCGAGGTTGACGCCTGTCTTGCCGCCCACCGAGGCATCGACCTGGGCCAGCAGGGTCGTCGGAATCTGCACGCAGTCGATGCCCCGCATGTAGCAGGCAGCCACGAAGCCGCCCACGTCGCCGGCGATCCCCCCGCCGAACGCCAGCACGGCGCTGCTGCGGTCCGCACCCGCGGCGTGCAGCCGGTCACAGAGTTCCTCTACGCTCGAGAGCCGCTTACGCGGCTCCCCCAAGGTGACCGCCAGCGGCATCCACTCGGCATTCGCCAGGCCACGCCCGAGACGCTGGCCCAGCAGCGCCCAGACGGCCTCATCCGCAATCACAAACAGCTTCCGGCGGCCGATGACCGCATGCACCAAGCGGCCGGCGCGCAACAGCGCACCCCGTTCGATGTGCACGTCGTAGCGCCCGGCCGGCGTCCTGACCGGAAAGACCTGCATCAGCCCTTCTTGTACCATGTGCCCTGGACCCCGAAGCGCCTTGGGCGCGCCCCGCCAGTCGCGCACCTCCGGCTCTATGGAAACGGACTTCTTGGTGATCGGCGCCGGCGTGGCCGGCCTGAGCGCGGCGATTGAAGCGGCACCCGCCGGGCGCGTGCTGGTCTTGACCAAGGACCGCCTGCGCGAGTCTGCCACTGAGTACTCCCAAGGTGGGGTCGCCGTCGCGCTGAGCGACGAGGACGAGGTCGGGCTTCATGAGCAGGACACCCTCGTAGCCGGAGCGGGCCTGTGCGACCCGGAAGCCGTGCGCCGTCTGGTGCAGGCTGGCCCGGCCCGCATCCAAAGGCTGATCGAGTGGGGTGCGGAGTTCGACTCTGACGGGGGCAGGCTCACCTTTTCGCTAGAGGGCGCCCACAGCGTGAACCGCGTTCTGCACGCGGACGGGGATTCGACAGGGCGCGAGATCGCCCGTACGCTGCTGCGGAAGGCACAGTCGATCCCGGCCATCGGCTTCCGGAGCTATTCGTCGGTCGTCGAGCTCCTTCGGCGAAACGGTGAGGCGTGCGGGGCCATCGCTTGGGACGGCTCCCGACGCGAACTGGTGTCGGTTCACGCGCGCGCCGTCCTTCTGGCCACGGGCGGCATCGGCAGGATCTACCGGGAGACCACCAACCCAGACGTGGCTACAGGGGACGGGGTCGCGATGGCCTACCGGGCCGGGGCGGTGATCTCGAACATCGAAATGGTGCAGTTCCACCCCACTGCCCTGTTCTTGGAGGGAGCCCCACGCTTCCTGCTCTCGGAAGCGGTCCGGGGAGAGGGCGCGCTGCTGCGCAACGCGGACATGCAGCGGTTCATGTCGCGCTACCACCCGAGCGAAGAGTTGGCGCCTAGGGACGTGGTCTCGCGGGCCATCGTGAGCGAGCTGGGTCGGCTCCGCAGAGGCCCCGTCTACCTTGACCTGACCCGTTTCCCGGACGGTTTCGTGCCCAGGCGCTTTCCGCGCGTCTATCGCACCTGTCTTGCGTACGGCGTCGACCTGGAGGCCGTGCCCGTGCCCGTCCACCCTGCGGCGCACTACGCCATGGGGGGAGTCGCGACCACGCTCCAAGGCGAGACGACACTGCCGGGCCTCTACGCCGCGGGCGAAGTGGCCTGCAACGGCGTGCACGGGGCCAACCGGCTGGCCAGCAACTCACTGCTCGAGGGGCTCGTGTTCGGAGCATCGGCGGGAGAGGCAATGCGGCGCCACGCAGGCGCCACGCTCAAGAAGCCCCCGTTGCACAAGCAGAAGGCAGCGGCGGCCCTGCCGGGAAACGCGATCGCCATGCTGCGGCGGCTGGTGTGGCGCCATGCGGGCATCACACGCTCCGGGCCGGGTCTGCGGGCGGGGCTGGAGCGGCTAGACCTGCTGTCGCCGATGTTCGAGAAGGGGCTTGCGCGCAGCAGCCGGCACGGGTTCGAGTGCGACAACATGTACCAGGTCACGCGCCTGATTGCCCGCTGCGCGCTTGCGCGGGAGGAGAGCCGGGGCGGGCACTACCGCCTTGACCATCCGGAGCCAAGGCCCGAATTCCGCAAGCGCTCGCAGATCCGGCGCGGCGGCGAGCTGCGCTTCGCCGAGGTGGGCAGCCCGCTGCCGTGACCCTCGTCAGCGCTCCAAGATCCAAACGTTGCGGAACATCACGAAGCTGTGCACGTCGTGCAGCTGAAGCCCGATCGGGCCTGCGGCCGGCCGCCCCGGGTCGCCCGGATGCTCGGCCGCGAGCTTGCCGTTAACGTACACGCGGATGGCGTCCCGGCGGGACTCGATGTTCAGGCGATTCCACTCACCTAAGTTGGCGAGGCCCTCGGGCGCTCGCGCCAAGCCATATATGGAGCCAGTGGGCCACCTACCGGTGTAATCGCTGTCGATCTGGATCTCGTATCCCTGCTTGGAAGGTGTGCAGTTGAAGTCGGGCTGCTCAGCGATCCCGCAGCGGGCCTGCGAAGGGTCGCGGATTGAGATGCCGCTGTTGCCGGGCGTGTTGACCCAGTACTCCAAGTGCAGGTCGTACTCTTCATACTCGCGCTTCGTGTACAGCCAGGACTGGCGAGTGGACCAGTTGGTGAACGCGCTGCGTGCGATGTCGCCCTCGCCCTGCAGCTCGCGCTGGCGGTCTACGCCGAAGGCGGCCGACAGCACGCCGTCGGAGCGCAGGCTCCAGTGTCCCTCCCCAAGCACCTCCCAGCCTTCGAGGCCATCCCGCAACAGGTCCCTCCAGTCGGCCGCTAATCCCATCGCGACCGTCATGGCCAATGCCGCAAGAATCCCAGCCGCGCGTCCCACAGTTCGCCTCCAAGCCTCAGCCGACATACTGCACCTCTTCCTCAAGCTCGAAGCCGAATCGGTCGAGGACCCTGCCCTTGAGGTCCTCGACGATCCGGCGGATCTGGTCGGCCGTCCCGCCGCCGCAGTTGTACAACAAATTCGCATGGTAGTGGGCCACCCGGATGCCGCCGCATCGCATACCCTTCGCCCCGACGCGCTCAAGGAAGTATGCCGAGGCCACCTTACCCTCCCTGACGGCCCGCGCCGGCACAACCGACGCCGCCGCGGCGGGAAGCGCCCGCAGGTAGAGGTTCTTGAAGATGCTCCCAGCGCAGCGCATGTCCGGGGGGAACTTCGCGTCCCGTATCGCACGGATCTCTGCCGCCCGCCGACGGAGCCGAACCGGGTCTCCATCCGGAAGCCGGAGCTTTGCTCCGAGAATCCACAAGTGCCGGCCGCGCTTGAAGGCCGACTCGCGGTATTCGAAGCGGCACTCGCGCAGTCCAAAGGAGCGCACTTCACCCCGGTCCAAGAAGTCCACCCGCTCAACAAACTCGTCGATCTGGTGGCCGTAAGCGCCGGCATTTCCGTAGATCGCCCCGCCAACGGACCCGGGGATGCGCGTCATCGTGTGCATGCCGGCCAGACCCCGCTCAATGGTCAGATCGACCAATGACTGCAAGCTTGCCCCGGCTTCCGCCTCGATCGTGCCGTCTTGCACAGCCAGCCGGTCGCCCACGTAGCGCAACACGAGCCCGGCGAAGCCCTGGTCCGCCACGACCACGTTGCTGCCCTCCCCCAGAAGGCACGTCGCCACCCCAGTGGCGCGCGCCGAGCGGAAAGCGGCTGCCAGAGCGGCGGGCGTGCTGGCGCGGGCCAACACAGAGGCCGGTCCGCCGATCCCGAAACGGGTGTGCCGCGAGAGCGGCTCGTCCAGCTGCACGCGAAGCGCGTCTGTGGCACGCAGTCGCGCCGCAAGTTCCGGCAGTCCTCGCGGAGCGGCAGCCAACACCCAATTGTAGGGCGCGGCGCGACTGCCCCCGGCGGGGATCCGGCATTCGAGTAGGAGTACTCAGACAGACAGCCCACCTTGGGGGTTGGTCCCTTGGCCCAGGCATTCGGCCATCTCATGCGGTGCAGTGCCTGACCAAAGTGACCAATTGCAGCAATATCGAATCGGCGGTGGCGGGATTAGCCGAGCACGATCTAACGGCACCACAGTAGACGGGCTTGAGAAGGCTCATTCTTGCGTGCGGCGCGGAGCGCCATTGAATCTCATGCCGGCAGCCAGGTTGGTGCCGGCACATGTCCATCCGGTGGCCGCTTCGGAACCAAGTTCCGCGCAGCCCAGACGGACCGCCAACCGTCTCGAGATCACGGTTAGCATATAGCGACGGTCGAACCGATCGACCGGCAATCAGCGAACGACCGGCTCATGCAGGCCGACCGGCAACGACCCGATACACCTCCCCAGCCGATCCCTCACTCCAGTTGCTGCCCCATGCGGCACGGCAATCGCCACGCCCATCACTGTTCTTCCTCACCCCCACATCCAAGATCAACCGCGCAGGGCTCCAATACCTTCGTCACAATTTCAAGTAGGGGCTGCTGCGGAGATCATCGCCGGAGTTGGGCATCCGACACACTCCCGGGCCTCGCCCGACTCCCGCCACGGCGGCGCTGAGGCCTTCCACCTCCCTGAGGCCGGCTGCTGAAATGGGGGGCCGCGCGCGGGAGCATCGTCCCCTTGACTGGGCCGTGCGCGTCCAGTCCGACCAGAACTCAACTGCTGGGACGTGATCCCTCGGCGGAAGGCCGGTGCTTCGCGATGCCGCCTTCGCCGAAATCCCGACCGGGCCTCCCGTCTTCGTCCTCATTGGTTGCGGAGACCCTCAGGAGGGGCCGCGCGGTGAAGTCGATGGACCACGTCAGCAAGGTCTTCCGCTAACGGTCCGAGGTCGGCATGGTGCCAACACGGTGACTCCATGCCTGACCCATGGCCCGGGAGACTGGTTCGTTGAAGAGCGTCATCCGAAACAGGCCGCCCGAAGACTCGATCACCGGTTCCCTGAGCATTCCCGCGGCCATTTCGCGAAATACTCGGGCGACGCCTTCCCCTTCATCGCGCATGATCTTCGCGTCGGCGAGCACGCGAACCAGCATTGGGTTGCGGGTGACATGGGCGTGACGGCCTTCCCGCAGCGCCTCGACCGTTAGGGGCGGCAACAGTTCTCCCGGGCTCGACACCTCCAGCCGATCCTCGAAGAACCAGACTTCAGTCTCGCGCCCCCGGACCTCGTAATCTCGGTGTGCCACCGCATTGACCAAGGCTTCCTGCCAGGCGAACTCGGGATACTCGGGAATGTCCTCGAAGAAGAGGCCGCGCAGCCGTTCGGACACCCGAACTTGGCCGCGCGCCGACTCGCGGATCTCCACGATGGCACGGGCCAGCGGTGGATCGGCCCGACCGACCTGCGTCACATTACGGTGACGGCCGTACTCAATCCGGGTCCCCGCGACCCGGAACACGCGCAAACCCGCGCGCGGATGCCAGCGCAAGGCGGGACGCCGTGCGAAAAGCAACAGTCCGGCGTTGGTGATGCGCCAGTCCCGAGCGTCCCACTCCACCAAGCCGTAGTACCGGAGCGCTTCCATTACGGGACGGTCTCCAACGGGTGTCTGTCTGAGAAAGGACTCGGCGAGGTCCAAGTCCAGATGACCCACGGTCGCATCCGAACAGAACCTCTGCTCGTATCCCACGCGCCGATACGCCTGCTTCCGGTCGTTGATCGGCTCATGAGGCTCCCGCACGATCCGCGTACCGATCCGGTAGGGGAACCCGTTGCCGCCGATCGTCACCGCCTCTGGTGCGATGGGGACCTGAAATGCCAGGATCTCATGGCCGTCAAGCCCTAAGATCGCGGTCCGGCAATCCGTGGCGGGGTTAAGGCGGCGCAAGGGGACTTTGAAGAACTCCGCCACCTCACGCTCCGAAAAGCCGTGGCCGGTCGGCGTGCCGTCGTCGTCGACACCGACCAGCAGGAGGCCGCCGTCGGCGTTGGCGAAGGCCGCGACCACGTTGGCGATCTCGTCACGCAGCGCCCTGCGTCGCAGCCGCTTGGGAGAACTCGATCCGCGATCCCAAGCCGACTTGAACTCCACGAACTGGCCCTCGCCGCGGGCCACTATGGTGCGCAGTTCCGATTCGGAAAGGAATGGGGAAGTCACTGAGTGGCCCCCCAGTGGCCCTGAATGCCCAGCTTCCTGCTTGCGTCCCAGTTCGCCGCCCACGTGTAGCGAAGATAGTTCGGGCGCTTCCCGCCCCTGGCCCGCCCCGGGCTGGTGTTGAACCACAGGCCCGTCTCACGCGCCCTCGAAGCCCGGGGCTCCCGTCCAGTGTCCATACCCCACGCTAGTTCGGGCCTGAACCGCCGCACGCCATCGTCAAGGGCTGGCTTGCGGCGGGTCGGCGGGGCGTGAGGCGGATTCTAGGACACCAGCAGGTCAAAGTCAGGGTAGAGGTGCCACACTTGCCTTGGTTGCTGCTGAAGGTCAAGCCCGTGCGCAAAGCGGACCTCGGCCCCAGCCACTTGATCATCTTGCGCGGTGCGCTGGCGCTCGATTCAGTCGTTCCCATACGCACAGGCCAGTGGTTGCAGCGCTCAGGTCCCGGCCGCTCGGGCCGGCAGGACGATGGCGGCTGACCAGAGGGTGAACGCCCTCAGGACGACCTTCCCGGATGTGCCAGTTGGACGGATGCTTGCGGGCCCCTCCATTCCGCGTGCGATCTCTTGATGCCCGCTTCCGCGACGTCCGGCAGGTCGTCAGGATGAGCCAGCCCTCAGGTGGCATCAGTGCCCGCGGGCCACGATCAAGCTCTCGACGGCGAGCCAGTGAGGCCCCCTCGCTCAGATCGGAGATGACCGTCGACGTTCCAAGGCCAGCGGCGTCGGAGAGCGTTGCAATTGGGTGGCACATTGCCCTGCCAGATCTACGATCGCGCAACATATGCATCGCTCCGAAGCTTCCGTGCTTCGCCTTCGGCAACAGCATCAAGCCTGCTCCAGCATATGGCAAAGAGCGCTGGCCGCAGTTGAAGGATTGGGTCGACTTGGAAGTGTTCCGGCCCCCCTGGGTCCACGTCTCGATCAGCAATCGCAAGGGCGATGAGGGCCGCAGAAAGTTCGAGGGGCCCGGACGGATCCAGCAGGTGGTCGGTGCGCTTGCTGGAGAAACAAGCTCTCGAGTAGAAGGTCGACGGCAGCACCCAGCCATGAGGCGGTCACGGGAGCGTCAGATCGCGCATCTTGCGGTTCGGGATCTGCCCAGATATTCCGCAATTCCGGCTGATGGCGGCACTCAACCGTCCAACGCAGCGCTCTTGTCGCCAGGGTGCTTCAGCCCATGTCGTTCCCCTCATGACCCGCGCTGGCTGCGGTCAGCCGCGGCGCCCGTCCTAGCGTGGTGGTCCCACCCGATAGAAGAAGCGTTTTCCCCAAGTGCACTGGGACAGAGCATTGGGCTGCGGCCGATCGCCCTGAGGCCGGTTCGTCCGCAGCTCCTCCCTGTGGCAAGTCCAGCAACGGGCGCCAACTACGCCGCCAGCAGGGTGGCGCACGGTCCGGCGTGCCAAGGCATCGCTCTCCGGGAATCTTGGCCTTCCCAGGGGCCGCGTGCCGGACGAATCCAGGCGCACACCCCTTCGCCCAGCCCGGAACGTCTGGGCGGGCCCCTCCCGCACCGACGGAGACGCAGTGCGGCGTTGCCGCCCGATGGGCCATGATGGAGGGAATGCGGACCGGATTCGGCGGCTTTCCCCCGCAAGCGCGGCAGTTCCTCCGCGACCTGCGCGAGAACAACCGCCGCGACTGGTTTCGCCCCCGCAAAGCCGAATACGAGCGCTGCGTCCGAGAGCCGCTGTTCGAACTGGGCAACGAACTGGGCCGCGCCCTTGAGCGGCACTCGCCAGAACACTGTTTCGACCCGCGCCGCAGCGTTTACCGCATCTACCGCGACGTGCGCTTTTCGAAGAACAAAGATCCCTACAAGACCCACGCCGCCGTGGTGTTCCCGCCGGCGGGTCTGGGGCGGCACGCCGGGGCGTCCTTCTACTTTCACTTCTCGGCCGACGAACTGCTTGTCGGCGGCGGCCTATACCGGCCAACTTCCGACAGCCTGCGGCGCATCCGTGCCAAGATCGCTGACGATCCCGGCGCCCTGCGAGCGATCCTGGCCGACTCCGCCTTTCGTGCAAGCTTCGGCGAAATGTCCGGCGATCGCCTCAAGAGCGTGCCGCGCGGCTACGCGAGGAACCACCCTGCGGCGGACCTGCTCGCATACAAGCAGTACCTGGCGGGAGCGACGCTGCCGGCGAAGGTGATCGAGCGGCCAACGGTCGTGGAGGTTGTGGATCAGCACTTCCAGGCGATGGCGCCATTAGTCTCGTACCTCAACCGGGCCATCCAAGGGGGCTGAAGCAGGATTGCCATGCCATACGCAAACCTCCGCGATTTCATCGCGGCCCTAGAGTCACACGGCGAGCTGTGCCGCGTCGAGGCGGTGGTGGACCCGAACCTGGAGATCGCCGAGATCGCGGACCGCGCGGTGAAGTGCGGCGGCCCCGCGCTGCTGTTCGAACGGCCAAAGGGGTCCGATATCCCGGTCCTGATCAATAGCCTGGCGTCCCCCTCGAAGATGCACCTTGCATTCGAGGTGGAGTCCCTAGATGACATCGCCGGCCGCATCTCGGAATACCTGGACCTCGGCGTCCCCAAGGGGATGGCGGCCAAGCTGAAGGGCCTAGCCAAGCTGGCGGAGGTGCGGAATTTCCTGCCTCGCAGTGTGCGCTCCGGGGCGTGCCAGCAGGTCGTCAAAAGAGAGGGCTTCTCGCTGTACGACTATCCAGTCCTGACGTGCTGGCCGGGGGACGGCGGCCCGTTCATCACCCTGCCGATGGTCTTCTCCCGCAACCCGATAACGGGCAAGCGCAACTGCGGCATGTACCGGATGCAGCTGTTCGACGAGCGCACGACGGCCATGCACTGGCAGACCCACAAGCAGGGAGCGGAGCACTACCGCCGGCTACGCCAAATGGGGAAAGAGACCCGCATGGAGGTCGCGGTCGCGATCGGCGCGGACCCGCCCACGATGGTCGCCGGCAGCCTGCCCCTTCCGCCGGACCTGGACGAGATGCTGTTCGCTGGCTTCATCCGACGCAAACCCGTCGAGATGGTGCGCTGCAAGACCGTCGACCTTGAAGTGCCGGCCAACGCCGAGATCGTCCTCGAGGGGCACGTGAACTTGGGCGAGCTGCGCACTGAGGGTCCGTTCGGGGACCATACAGGGTACTACTCCCTCGAGGACGAGTATCCCGTCTTCCACGTCGACTGCGTGACGCAGCGGCGCGATCCGGTCTACGCCACGACCATCGTGGGCCGGCCGCCCATGGAGGACTTCTACATCGGAAAGGCGATCGAGCGCATGTTCCTTCCGCTGATGAAGCTGCAGGCGCCCGAGATCGTCGACGTCTCCATGCCCGCCGAGGGCATCTTCCACAACCTGATGCTGGTCTCGATCCGCAAGTCCTATCCCGGTCAGGCCCGCAAGGTGATGAACACGATCTGGGGCCTAGGGCAGGCCTCCTCGACGAAGTGCATCGTGGTGGTGGACGAGGACGTAAACGTGCAGGACTACTCCGAGACAGCCTGGCGCGCGCTGAACAACATTGACCCCGAGCGGGATGTCCAGTTCACGCTGGGACCGGTCGATTCGCTGGACCACGCCAGCCGGCTCCCAGACTTCGGCTCCAAGATGGGAATCGACGCCACGCGCAAGTGGGCGAGCGAGGGCTTCGTGCGTCCGTGGCCGGAGGTCATCGAGATGAGCGAGGAGGTTAAGCGCCGGATCGACCCGCTATGGGAAGAGTTGGGCATCGACCGCAGCCGGGGCTGACATGCCGGAGGGCCTAGCCCGGAACCTCTGGGTCGGCGGCGCCTGCGCCGCCGCGCCCGTCGCTCTCGTGCTCGGAGTGATCGCGCTTTTGGACGCCGAACCGTCCGCTCCGGTACCTCCCGGAGTAGGGACGCTGCACACTGTTGCCAGGGTCGTCGCCACTCTAGAGGGGCCCGTCCGCCTGACACGCCCAGGGCGGGTGCTGTCCCTGCACGTGCGTCCCGGCCAGGCTGTGGGTGCAGGGGATCCTGTCGCGGACGTGGAGGACTTGGCACTGCGACGCTCGATCGACGCGCTTGAGAAGCAAGTCGGCGAACTGGAGAAACGTCACGACGGCGACGCCGGGGCACGGTCGGAAGAGCCACTGCGAGCGGAGATGGATCTGCGGGCCGCCGTCGTGCGCCAGCTGGAGCGGGCCCACTCCCGGGCGAGCGAAGAAATGGCGCGTTGGAACGAAATGAAGGCGGAGGGTCTCGTCGCGCGGCTGGACTATGAGCGCAAGCGCAGCGAGTTTGAAGATCTGGAAGGGCGCCTGGAGAATGCCAGGCGCCAGGCGGCTAGCCCGCCTCCGGCTTCCCCATCTGCGGGATCGCCCGAGTCGGACCGCTCGCGACGACTGCTTGAGCGGCTCAAGAGCCTGCCCAGTTCCTACCCGCTCACTTCCTCCTGGGACGGCACTGTCAGCAGTGTTCTGGTGGAGCCGGGCCAGACCGCGCCAGGAGGCACAGTCGTCGCAACCATCTCACGGTCGGCTCTTGCCAGGCTGGAAACGGAAGTGGAGCCCGGTGCAGCCGTGCTGGCGGTCCTGTCGGCCTGCGGCGTGCCGGGCCCACTGCCGTTTGAGATGCGCGAAGGGACGCTGGGCCTGATTTGCCCAGCGGCAGGCGTGCGTCCGGGGGACACGTGTAAGGTCGCGCTGTCGGTGCGGGAGTAACGGAACGGGCGCCGGACGCGACTAGAATAACGTGATGGCGATGTCAACGGGGGGCACAGCCAGCCCTGAAGACCCGGCGGTGATTGGACAGCGATTGCTGCGCGACCGAATAGTGATCCAGACCTATGGCCTGCGCAAGACCTATGTGATGGGAGAGCAGCAGATCCACGCGGTAGATGGCGTGGACGTGCAGATTCGCTACGGCGAATACGTGGCGCTGATGGGGCCGTCCGGCTCGGGCAAGTCCACATTCATGAACCTGATCGGCGCACTTGACTCGCCGACAGCCGGGGAGTACTACATCGCCGGCCAGCTGGTGAGCACAATGTCGGATGATGAGCTGGCCTACCTCCGCAATCGCGAGATCGGTTTTGTGTTTCAGACCTTCAATCTCCTGCCGAGGCTGACGGCGCTGCAGAACGTCGAGCTTCCTCTGATCTACGCAGGCGTGGGGCCCGCTCAGCGCACGGAACGTGCAATGCGCGCACTGGCTCAGGTTGACCTTACACCGCGCATGCACCACACGCCGAGCGAGCTTTCCGGCGGGCAGCGACAGCGGGTGGCGATCGCGCGGGCGCTGGTTGGCGATCCCGCGATCATCCTGGCCGACGAGCCAACCGGTAACCTCGACACGGCCACGTCGACCGAGATCATGGGAGTCTTCGACATACTTCACAAGCAGGGGAACACGATCATCCTAGTGACCCACGAGCCAGACATCGCCATGTACGCGCAACGCATCATTCAGCTGCGCGACGGCAAGGTCGCGAAGGACGAGGAAGCCCGCTGGGCGCTGGCAGCGGTATTCGGCTCCTCGAAACAACAAGGCGCCGAGAAGGGCGCCCAGACCTGACCGGCGTCTCTCTCCAGTCTGCGTTCCTAGCCCTCGCCACTACCCTCGCCTTAGGAGGGTGCGTCTACTTCGGCCTGCTCATCTTCGCTGTCCGGTCGTACCTGAAGGGCACGCTTGAGCGGCCCTCGTCGAAGGAGCCGATTCCCTTGCGGTTCAGCGTGCTGCGGCCATTGCGCGGGAATCTCCCGGGCCTGGCGGAGAACCTGCGCGACGGCTTCGCTCTGGGACCGCAGCGGCACGAACTGCTGTTCGCCGCAGAGGACTCCGACGACGCGGGCTTGCGGCTAGCGCGATCCATGGCCGAGCGCAGAGCGCGGGTTCGCTGGAAGGCGCTAGTCTCCGGGGGGCCTGCCTGCCCCAACGCCAAGGTGCACTCGCTGGCGGCCATGACCGAGGCATCGGAGGGCGATGTCCTCGTGGTCCTGGACAGCGACGTGCGCGCAGGGCCCGGCCTGCTGGGCGTGCTGGCCCGCGAGTTCTGCGATCCTGCAGTGGGAGTGGTGACATGCCCGTATCGGGCGGTTGCCGGCCGCAGCCCCTGGTCACGCCTTGAGGCGCTGGGCATGAACACCGAGTTCTGGGGCGGCGTGCTGGCGGCAAGGCTGCTCTTCCCCATGGACTTTGCAGTTGGCCCAGCCATGGCCGTGCGGCGGTCCTGCCTGGATGGCATCGGAGGCTGGAGAGGAGTGGCGGAGCATCTCGCCGAGGACTTCGAGGTGGGAAGGCTGGCCCGTGCCGCTGGCTGGGAAGTGCGCCTCGCGGCGCACGTGGTGGAGCACCGAATCGGAAGCGCCGGCCTACGGGAGAACTGGGCGCACCGGGTGCGCTGGCGCCGCTCTACGAAGCGCTCGCGACCCGTGGGCTACTGGGGAGAGGTCTTCACGAACCCACTTCCCTGGGCCTTGGCGCTGGTGGCGCTATTCCCCGGGCGGCCTTGGGCGTGGGCCCTGCTGGCGTTGTGCGGCGTGCTGCGCGCTGCGGCGGCGCAGGCGGTGAGCGGCAGGGTTCTGGGCAAGCGGCTCAGCTTGGGCCAACTGGCGCTGGTGCCCGTGCAGGACGCGCTGAGCGCTGCGACTTGGGTAGCCGGGGCGTTTGGCCGGAGCGTCCAATGGGGCGACCGTACCTACGACCTGCTTCCCGACGGGCGCCTAGGAACCCAGCGGCAGTAGAATCAGGCGCTCCGGGATCAGATGGCGGGCCGCTCGGAATACACGCCAAGCTCGGCCCTCAGCGCGTCGCAGATCTCGCCCAGCGTGGCGTAGGCACGGACGGCGTCCAAAAGCGGAGGCATCAGGTTCTGCGTACTGGAGGCTGCCCGGCGCACGGAGGCCAAAGCACGAGCCACTGCGGCGCAGTCCCGCGAGCGCCGCAGTTCCCGGAGCCGGGCCGCCTGTCGGCGGGCCGCAGTCTCGTCGATCACCAAAGTCTCGATTGGCCGGTGCTCTTTGGCCAGGTGAGCATTCACGCCGACGATCTTGGCCTCGCCCTCTTCCACGGACCGCTGCTGCCCATACGCTGACTTAGCGATCTCGGCTTGGGGGTATCCGCTCTCGACGGCGGCGACCATGCCTCCCATTTCGTCCAGCCTGCCGATCTCCTCGAAGCAGCGGACCTCCAGTTCGTCGGTCAGGCGCTCCACGAAATAACTGCCGCCGCAGGGGTCGACTTCGCGGGTCACGCCTGTCTCGGCGGCGATCACCTGCTGCGTGCGCAGGGCGAGCAGGGCTGCGCGGGCGGTCGGCAGTGCGTATGCCTCGTCGAGGGCGTTCGTGTGCAAAGACTGCGCGCCACCGAGCACCGCGGCCAGGGCTTGTAGCGCGGTGCGCACGAGGTTCACCTCGGGCTGCTGCGCCGTCAAAGATACGCCCGCAGTCTGGGCGTGGAACCTTAGCTTGAGCGAGCGTGGCTCACGCGCGCCGAAGCGGTCGCGCATCAACCGGCACCAGACCCGTCGAGCGGCCCGGAACTTTGCGATCTCCTCGAAGAAGTCGTTGTGAGAATCAAAGAAGAAGCTCAGGCGCGGAGCAAAGCGGTCGACGGGCAGGCCGCGCCGCAGGGTCCACTCGACGTAGGCGATGGCCGCGCCCAAGGTGTAGGCGAGCTCCTGGACGGCCGTGGCCCCAGCCTCGCGGATGTGGTAGCCGCTGATCGAGATCGGGTTGTAGCGGGGCACGTGCCGGGCGGCGAACTCGATTGTGTCGGCCACCAGGCGCATCGATGGCCGGGGCGGATAGATGTACTCCTTCTGGGCTATGTACTCCTTGAGGATGTCGTTCTGGATCGTGCCCGAGAGGCCGGCCCAATCGGCACCCTGGCGCTCGGCGACGACGAGGTACATGGCCCATAGGATGGCGGCCGAGGAGGTGATGGTCATCGACGTGGTCACGGCGTCCAGCCGGATCTCGTCGAAGAGATCCTCCATATCGGCCAGCGATGAAACGGCGACCCCGCACTTGCCGACTTCGCCCTCCGCCGCCTCGTGGTCGCTGTCGTAGCCCATCAGCGTGGGCAGGTCGAACGCAACCGAGAGCCCAGTCTGCCCCTGCCGCAGGAGGTACCGGAAGCGCTGGTTGGTCTCGCTGGGCGTGCCGAAGCCAGCGAACTGGCGCATCGTCCAGAGCCGGTCCAAGTACATCCGGGGGTGGATCCCGCGGGTGTAGGGGGCTTCGCCGGCTACGGAGCTGTCCCCAGGAGATCCGTTCGCGGGGCTGTAGCAGCGGTCTACAGGAATGCCGGAGGCGGTTCGCCGCTGCACTGCCTAGTAGGCGAGCGTTCCGGTGCGCGCGACTTCCTCCTCGTTTGGGCGATAGAGGACTTGGCAGCGCTCGCAGCGGTAGATCTCGGGGTCGCCGCCATAGATCTCAACCAGTTCGGGGCCGAAACCGTACCAGCGCTTGAGGTGGCCCGCACAGATGTCCTTTTTGCCTGGCTCGTTGCAAGCGCGCTGCCGCGGAAGGCGCCGTTTCACAACCGTACCGTCATCAAGGCGGGCAAGGAAGTTCTTTGGCTCGGGAGCCGCCTCGGCAGCCGGAGGAGTCGCGTCGCTCATGAACCTTGAGCCATTTTAGCAACGGCCATGGAGTCTGCCGGCGGGGCCCCGGCCGACCCGACCGCACGGATCGGAACAGCTCAGGCAATCCGAAGGTCGGGCGCGGCCCTCTTCTGAACGCCTCATGCGCCAACTCCCCGGGGCAAGGCCGCTGGTCCGAGTCAGGTCGTTCCGCGCAGTAAGGCCATGCCCGGACGTCAGTCTTCAGATTCGTCCGATTCGGACCGCGCAGACTACCATGTGTGGGGAGTCCGCAGCCGGGCTTCGCGAGGGTATGTCATTGCTAGACCGCGACCAAAGCTGGCAACAAGAACGGGACCGAAAGGGTCCTTTGCGCGGCGAGCCCATTGCGATTATCGGTATGGCGTGTCGCTTTCCCGGCGCACCGGACATTTCCGCCCTCTGGCAGCTGCTAGAGGACGGCGGGAACGCGGTGACGGAGGCCACGCCTGGCTCGGGCGTCAAGAGAGTTGATGAGTTGTTCTCGACTTCCTCGAACGTGGGCGGCGCGTGCCGCTTTTGTGCATACGTCGATGGGATCGAGCAATTCGACGCACGGTTCTTCAGGATTTCGCCGGTCGAGGCCGAGATGCTGGATCCGCAGCAGCGGATGATGCTCGAAACCACATGGGAGGCACTCGAGGATGCCGGAATAGATCCCGACCAGCTGAAGGGCGGCCGCACCGGGGTCTACACCGGGATCAGCAATGACGAGTACCGGATGCTGGTCGTCGAGTCCAGCAAGCCTGCCGAGGCTGCTGCATGCCTCTACGCTCTGAGCGGCACCAACCTGAACGGGACCAGCGGACGAGTCTCCTTCGTGCTGGGCCTCATGGGGCCCGCCAAGGCTGTGGACGCCGCTTGCGCGTCGTCGTTGGTCTCGGTACATGACGCCGTGGCGGATCTTCAGCAGGGCCGGGCAGATTTGGCGATCGCAGGCGGAGTTCAGGCCATTCTGAACGGTCGCATTTTCGAACTCCGCGCGGATTCGATGATGCTCTCTCCGGACGGGCAGTGCAAGGCGTTCGACGCGTCCGCCAACGGTTACGTGCGAGGCGAGGGTTGCGGGGTGGTTGTCCTCAAGCGGCTGAGCGAGGCCGAGGCGGACGGCGATCGGATTTGGGGGGTCATCAGAGGCTCGGCAGTGAATCACGGGGGGGCGAGCGTCGGATTGACGGTTCCGCACACGCCGGCACTCGAAAAGGTTATTGAAGCAGCACTGTCGGAGGCGGGAGTCGCTCCCTCGGAAGTGGACTACCTGGAGGCTCACGGCACCGGGACGGCTGTGGGCGATCCGATCGAACTCAACGCGATATCCGCTGTCTACGGCAGGGGACGCAGGGCCGACCGACCGTTACTGGTCGGTTCGATCAAGACCAATGTCGGCCATCTGGAGTCAGCCGCCGGGATCGCCGGCCTGATCAAGGCAGCGCTGGTCATGCAGCGCGGGGTGATTCCCAAGCATCTGCATTTCCAGGCCCCCACCCCGGCCGTCGATTGGGACCGGATGCCCCTGCAAGTTACCTCCACCATGATGGACCTGCCGGAGCGAGGCCGACCACGACGGGCGGGCGTGAACTCCTTCGGGATTTCTGGGACGAACGTCCACCTGGTGGTGGAAGAACACTGTGCTCCGGACGAGGGGCCTTACAGCCGGAGTCAGGCCGCTGGCGCGCCCTATGAGGTGTCGGTGCCGGCGGCGGCCGTGGCGGATCTGGCGCTGCCGGAGCGGGGCCTCCAGAGGCGCGAGACTCGCCTGCTGCCACTCTCTGGAAAATCGGAGGTCGCGCTGCGGGAACTCGCGCAGCGCTATCTGGCCTGGCTGAACGGGCATTCGGCTGAGCTGGCTTCCGCGGGCGCCGCCGCAGACCCGCTGCTATCGGACATGACGTGGACGGCAGGCGTAGGGAGAAGCCATTTCGACCACCGCGCGGGCATCGTTTTCCGCGATGTTGGGATGTTGCGGGAGCGGCTCGCGGCGCTGGCCGCAGGAGGCGCTGGCGCAGGCCCTCCTACGCCTTCGACTGTCGCATTCGCCTATACCGGGCAGGGAAGCCAGTGGGTCGGCATGGGAAGCGCGCTGTACCGCAGCGAACCGGTCGCGCGGGCCCTTCTCGACCGATGCGAGGACGTGTTCCGCGCAGAGAGAGGCACCTCATTGCTGGAGGTGATGTTCGGGCCGAGCGAGTTCGATCTGGGTCGCACCGAATGGGAACAGCCCGCCCTCTACGCGTTAGAGTGCGCCCTCACGGCGCTCTGGGCGAGTGTGGGCGTTCGCCCCAGCGTGGTCGTGGGGCACAGCGTCGGGGAGTTGGCTGCAGCGCAGGCGGCGGGAGTGTTCAGCCTAGAGGACGGCATGCGGTTTGCCATCGCGCGAGGCACCCTGCTAGCGGAGACCGAACCGGGCGCCATGGCAGCGGTCTTCGCACCGCCGACAAAGGTGGCGAAGGGAGTCGAGTCACTGAACGCATCGTCAGCCGGACTTGGACTGAACATCTCAGCGGACAACGGCACCCACCAAGTGCTGAGCGGTACGGTGGCAAGAATTGACGCCGCTCTGAAGCACTTCGAGTCGAACGGCGTTCGCGTGAGGCGGCTGAATACGACGCGGGCCTTCCACAGCGCCCTTGTAGAGCCGGCACTCGGCGAATTGGAGGCCTGCTTCGCAGCCATGGACGTCAAGCAACCCTCCCTTGCCGTGGTCAGCAACGTCACGGGCCGCATTGTAGGACCGAGCGACGCGATGGACGGAAGCTACTGGCGGCGGCATGCGCGCCAGCCGGTGTCATTCGCCCGGGGGGTCACTACGCTCGCGGAACTCGGGGTCGACTTGGTAGTTGAGATAGGCCCGCGTCGTGTACTGACTGGGCTGGTGGCCGCTGCTTGGCCAGACTCTGCCGAGATACCGGCACCGACGGCGCTGGCAAGCCTGCGTCCGCCCACGGGCAAGTTGGCAGAACGGGAAGAGGGCGTCGATCTGACGCGGGCGGTCGCAGACGCGTACGAGGCAGTACTGCCAGTCCGTTTCGCGGGGCTGTTCGCCGGGGAAGCGCGGCGTCGGATCTCCCTGCCGAGCTATCCGTTCCAACGCGAGCGCTATTGGCTCGAACCGGCGAAGCGAAGGCGAGCCGCGGAAGGTCATCCCCTGCTTGGCGTCCGCCATGAATCCGCCGGCGGATCAATCACGTTCGAGACAGAAGTGTTTCCGTCCGATCCGCAGTGGTTGAGCGACCACCAAGTGTTTGGCCGGGTAATCGCTCCCGGCGCGCTGTACGGTGCAATGGCGGCGACGGCTTCGTTTGCCGACGGGGCCGATGCCGCCATGGTGGAAGACTTGCAGCTCCACAACGCGCTGGTCTTCCCGAAGAGTGACTCTCAGGACGGCGACGAGGGGGCCGGACGGTGCAGGTCGTGCTCGGTTCTTCCGAGCAAGCAGATTCGCGGCCCGTCCAGATCTTCAGCAGGGGAGGGGACGGGGGCTGGACGGTCCACGTGGAGGGTCGCGTGTCGCCGCAAGCTCCGGTGCCGGAGGTCGCTGCGAGCATCGAATTGGAGAGCCTGAAGGAGGGTCTCTCCCCCGTCGACGTGTCGGCTTACTACCGCGCCAGGGCCGGCACCGGGATTGATCTCGGCCCGAGCTTCCGGACGCTCGGCCGACTTTGGTCCGGGCCGGGCGAGGCGTTGGGCGAGGTGTCTCTCCCCGAAACGCTCGGCCGCAACGGCCTGGATGCTCACCCGCTGGTGCTGGACGGATGCTTTCAGGTCGTTGCTGCGGCCCGCAATCCGGGCGCGGTCGAAGCTGGAATCACCTACCTTCCGTTCGGCTGGGAGCGTTTGTGGCTGACGGAGCGCCTTCCGGATCGCGTGGTCTGCCATGTGCGCATGAGCGAGACTCCCCGGGATTCCGAAGCGGCACCTGGCGAGCTACCGGAGGTTGTGACCGGCGAAATACGCATCTACGACCCCGACGGGTTTCCGCTTGGCGGGTTGAGCGGGTACACGGTCAAGCGAGCTACGCGGTCTGCGCTGCTGTCGCCGGCGGAAGGGGTGAACGACCTCCTGTACGAGATCGTATGGCGCGAGAGCGGACTTGTACCGGGAATCATGCCCGCGAACTTCCTACCGTCTCCCGCAGCTGTCGCGTCCCGCTCGGGGTTGCTCTCCGACTATCTGTCCCAAGAAGGAGTGGCACCGACAGACAGGACCGCTCTGCTAGCCGACCTAGAGCGATGGTCGCGTTCCCGCGCGCTGGTGACGCTGGATACGCTCGGCTGGAAGCGCAAGACAGGTGACCTCGTAGACGCCGATGACCTGCGAGAGCGGCTGGATGTCATCGCGGAACACAAGCGGCTGTTCCGCCGGATGCTCGAAATGCTGGCCAAGTCCGGCGTGCTGGAGGAAGTGGACGGCGGCTTCCGCGTGAGGGTAGGGTCGGACGACCCGTTGCCGGATGAAATGCCGGGCGACCTGGAAGAGTTTGCTGGTCGGATGCCTGACCTGTATCCGCACGGGGCGACCGAAGTCGGCCTGTTTCGGCGCTGTGGCGGCGCACTCGCCGAAGTGCTCCGCGGTCGCGCGGACGCGCTGACACTGCTGTTCAGTAGCGGGGATCCGACACCTGGCGATCTCTACCGGAACGCGCCCGTTGCGCGCGCGGCGAACCGGATTCTTCGAGAGACCGTTCAAGCGCTAGTGGCTGACCTGCCCGAAGGACGACGCTTGAAGGTCATTGAGGTCGGGGCCGGCACAGGGTCGGCAACCGCCGCGATCCTTCCCGAACTCCCGCCCGAGCGGTTCGACTATGTGTACACGGACATCTCGGCGGGGTTTTTCGCGGAAGCGCAGGCACGCTTCGGCGGCGAAGAGGCGTCGATAGAATACCGCGCGCTGGACATCGAGAGGGAGCCCGTCGAGCAGGGCTTTCAGCCCCACGGTTACGACTTGCTGATTGCCTCGAATGTGCTGCACGCCACGCGGTACTTGCAGGAGACGCTCGCTCACTGTCGCGATCTTCTGGCGCCATCGGGGCAGCTGGTGGCGCTTGAGAACCTGAGCGGCCAGGGCTGGATGGACCTGACGTTTGGGCAGTTGGACGGCTGGTGGCGTTTTGCGGACGACTACCGCCCGCACCACGCCTTGGCGAGCCCCGCGGTATGGCGGCGCGCTCTCTCCGACGCGGGTTTCCGGCAAGCGGAAATCTTGGGATTGGATGAGTCTGACCCAGCCGCGTTCCCGGACAAAGGCGTGATCGTGGCACAAGGTCCCGTTGAGGTGACCGAGCGTCCCGGCATCTGGGTTCTGGCGGCAAGCAGCGGCGGCGCTTCCCAGGAACTCGCGGAGATCTTGGCCGCACACAACCAGACCGTCGTGTTGGCACAGCCGGCTGGGGAAAAGAACGGAGGTTCGGGACAGAACGGTTCCGCCGCAGTTCGGAAGACCGTCGAAGCGGAGCGGCGAGAGTCGTGGCGGTCGCTGTTCGAGAGCCTTCGCGGGAAGATCCCGCTGGCCGGCGTCGTGCACCTCGAGGCACTGGAAGGCCACCGGGAGGATGCAACGACGGGCGAGATTGCAAAGGACGCGAGACGGGTGGTCGCGAGCGCGCTGGCGCTGTCGCAGGGACTGTTGGACGCCGACGCGACGCCCGAGAAGGGCGTTTGGTTCCTCACGCGCGGAGGACAGGTGCTGGAGCGGGAGCGGGGTGGGCAGCTTCTCGGAGCGACTTTGTGGGGTTTCGGAAAGGCACTAGCCCGCGAACTGCCGCATTTGCAGCCGAGAATGATCGATCTGGCCCCCGTGGGATCGGCGCTTCCGCCCGACCTAGCCGATGAGCTGTTGTGGCCCGATCCCGAGAATCACATCGCGTACCGTTTCGGACGCCGCATGGTGGCTCGCCTCGTTCGAATGGAAGACGGCGCGGAGAGGCTGACGCTGCCAGACGATGCTGCGTGGGCCTTGGCTCCAGACCCGCGCGGCGTGTTCGAGAAGCCGTGCGTCACGCCGCTGGAGGAGCGTCCCTTGGAACCGGACGAAGTCCGCGTCGCCGTCGAGGCTTCCGGTCTCAACTTCTGGGATGTCTTCCGTTCTCTTGGCTTCATTGAAGAGGGAAACCTTGGCAGGGAGATGTGTGGCCACATCGTCGATCTGGGGTCCGACGTGTCAACCGTCTCGGTCGGAGACCACGTCGTTGGACTGGGGTTTGGCGCGTTCGCGGCGCAAATGGTCACGCACAAGGAACTGGTGGCGCCCGCGCCGCAGGGAATCTCTGTGACGGACCTTGCCACAGTGCCGAGCGCGTTTGTCTCAGCCGCGCTTTCCTACGAACTCTCTGGACTGGAGGCCGGCGAGCGTGTGCTGATTCACGCCGGCTCAGGCGGAGTGGGCCTGGCGGCCATTCAGCTGGCCCAAGCCGCGGGAGCGGAAGTCTTCACGACTGCGAGCGAACCGAAGCAAGAGTATGTCCGATCGCGAGGCGTGTCGCACGTGTTCAACAGCCGCACGACTGAATTCGCCGACGGAGTCCTCGAAGCCACGGGCGGGGCGGGGGTCGACATAGTCCTCAACAGCTTGACTGGGGAAGGATTCATCGAGGCCAGCCTGTCCTGTCTCGCGCATGGCGGGAGATTCGTGGAGCTTGCGAGACGCGACATCCTCAGTGAGGACGAGATGGCCTCGGTGCGGCCCGACGTAGGCTACTCCATCCTGGAACTAGATGTCCTGAAGAAAACGGAACCGGCCGGGGTGGGAAGGGTCCTGCGGGACATTATGGAGCGCCTTTCGGCGGGACAGCTAGAGCCGTTGATCCATAGCAGGTGGCCACTGGCCGAAGCAGGCGCGGCGCTGAGGTTCATGCGCGCAGCCCGCCATCTCGGAAAGATCGTCGTAACGACGCCACCGCTGGCGGGAGAGCGATTACGTCCGGAGAGGACGTATCTGGTGACTGGCGGCCTAGGCGGGATTGGATGTGCCGTGGCCGGGTGGCTGGCTGACCGCGGAGCGGCGACGATTGTGCTGAACGGTCGGCGGCCGCCGGACCCCGACGCCGAGGCGGCGATTGCAGCGCTGCGGGCGCGCGGGGTCGACGTGCGCGTTGAGCTTGCGGATGTGTCTGACGCCGTGGCGGTGGATGCAATGCTCGCGAGGACGGATCGGGAGCTGCCGCCGCTCGGCGGCGTGATTCACAGCGTCGGAGTGCTCTCGGACGGTGCGCTCGGAAACCAGAGCTGGGAGCGGTTCGAGCAGGTGCTGTGGCCCAAGGTGCTAGGCGCGTGGCACATGCACCGCGCGACGGCCAGCCGCGATCTCGATCTCTTTATCCTCTTCTCGAGCCGAGTCGGAGTCATGGGCAATCCCGGCCAGGCGAACCATGCCACGGCCAATGCATTGGGGATTATCAACGTGGGTTGACAAGCTAGCCCGGATTTGGGATACACGGGGTC